>CBFGQI010000009.1:0-75611 GCA_965650885.1 uncultured Oxalobacteraceae bacterium | reverse complement strand
CGTTTGCCGTCGCCGGGCTGGCCGTGTTCGGCCGCCTGGTCCCGGGCGGGCAGGGCAGCGCCGCCACCGCCGCCGGAGCGAGCGCCGCGCCGCGCACCGCGCGCTTGCCGCTGCGCACCCATTGGCAGCGCTGCCTGCCGCCGGGCTGCCGCAAGCTGCTGGCGGGCGCCATGCTGCTGTCCCTGTTCACCGTCAGCGAAGGCATGATCTACGCGCAAATGCAGCACAGCTTTGCGCTGGAACCGTTCATGCAGCCCTTGCTGCCGGTCGGCACCGCCGCCGCCTTCCTGCTGCTGGCGGCGCCGGTCGGCTGGCTGGCCGACCGCGTCGGCCGCTTGCGCATCTTCCTCGCCGCCCACTTGCTGTTGCTGCCGTTGTACGGCCTGTTGTGGAGCGCGGCCGGCGGCACGCCGCCCGTGTGGCAAGCGGCCGCCCTGGTACTGCTGCTGGGCTGCTACGTGGCGGCCACCGATGGCGTGTTGATGGCCGCCGTCGCGGCCGCGGTCCCGCCGGCGGCGCGCAGCCTGAGCCTGGCGCTCTTCGCGGCCGGCATCGCTGCCGCCAAGCTGGCCTCGTCGATGCTGTTTGGCCTGCTGTGGGACCGCTACGACGTCGCCCCCGCCGTCCTGCTGTATGGTGGCGGCCTGCTGTGCGCACTGGCCCTGTTTGCCTATGTCAATCCGCTGCGCCTGGGCGCGGCACCTGCCCAACTGATGCCCGAAACGCCATGAAGCTGTCCTCGTTTGCCGCCCTTGCCTGCCTGCTGCTGCCCACGTTATCCGCCGGCGCCGCCACGCTCCTGACGCGCCACGCGCTGGGCGCCGAGGCTGGCCGCATCGATGTGCTGAAACTGCCCGGCGCACAAGCCCAGGGCCAACTGGGCCTGCGCTGCGAGCGCGTGCACTACAGCGCCGGCGTGCTGGCCTGCCTGCGCGCCGTGCCCGGGCAGGGCTTGAAGCTGGACCTGGCCGACAAGGCGGGGCAGGTGGCCATGACGCTGTCCTTCCCCAACGTGCTGCTGGCCAGCCGGGTGCGCGTCGCCGCCAATGGCGGGCTGGTGGCGTTCACCGGCTTTTCCAGCGGCCACACCTACACCGGTACCGACTTCGCCACCCGCACCTATGTGGTCGACGCCGCCCGCCGCCGCCTGCTGGCCGACCTGTCGACGTTCAAGGTGGTGGAAAGCGCGGCCTTGCAGATGCCGGCGCGCCGCTTCAATGTGTGGGGCGTGAGTTTTGACCCGGCCGCGCCGGGCCGCTTCGTCGCCACCGTCGGCGCCGGCGGCGAAGTATTCCTGGCGCAGGGCGACCTGGCGGCGAAAACGCTGGTCCTGCTGCGCAAGGATATGGAATGCCCGTCCTACTCACCGGACGGCAAGCGCATCGCCTTCAAGCGCCGCAAGCCCGGCGGCGGCTGGCTGCCCGCCATCTACGAGCCGGCCAGCGGCCGCGAATGGGTGCTGCAGGAGGCGCGCAGCCTGGACGACCAGATCCTCTGGCTCGACAACGACACCATTGCCTACGAATTGGTGCGGCCCGGCCAGCCCGAAGGCGGTGAGACCGATGTCGTGGCGCGCGCCGCGGGCGGCAGCGGGGCGTCGTCCGTCTTGCGCGCCGGCGCCGGGTCGCCCAGCCTGTTCGATTAGTGCGGCGCCGCAACACTTCCAATTGCGAAGTCATCAATGAACTAATTTACAGTCTTCCCTACGGGAAATCTTGCCTTACCATGCTTTGGGTAAGTTGGATAGAAGAAATTTTTATCTTTTAAGAAAATTAATAGAAAAGACATTCTGCTAAGCTAGCCGGCAATAGTTGCCCTCGGGCATCAAAACCAACTAGCCAGGGAATGAACGTGAAACTCGTCCGCACGGCCGCCGGTGGCCTCCTTTCGTTTGCTTTGCTCCTTCAACTGATGCTGTGCAGCGCGCCCGCGCGGGCGCAGGATACGCCGCTGAGCAGGGGCCTGGGCTGGCTGCAAGCCCAGGTGCAGCCCGATGGCGCGCTGGGCGGGGAAGCCGGCTCGATTGCCACGCCGCTGCAGGCGCGCAGCGAAGCGCTGTACACGCTCAAGCTGCTGGGCGCACCGGCAGCCAGCCAGGCCCCGCTGCGCCAGGCGCTGTCGGCCGAGCAGGACGTGAGCACCGAGTACATGGCGCGCCGCGCCTGGGCCCTGGGCTACGGCGGGGTGGCCCAGCCGGCCCTGGTCGAGGCGCTGCAACAGCGCCAGAACGGTGACGGCGGCTATGGCGGCGATGGCGGTTATGCCTCGAACGTGGCCGATACGGCATGGATGCTGCTGGCGCAGCGCGCCGGCGGCGCCCAGCCCGATACGGCCGCCGTCGCGCGCGCCCTGGCTTTCCTCGATGCCAACCACCGGGAAGATGGTTCGTTTGCGGTCAACCGCCAGGCCAGCCTGTACGCGACGCTGAAGGCGATGCTGGCATCGTCCGCCTGGTCGGGCCAGCCGGGCGCCGCCTCGTTCAGCGCCCAGTCGCTGAACTGGCTGCTGGCGCAGCGCAACAGCGCCGGCAACTTCGGCAATCCTTTCGACAATGCGCTGGCGCTGTGGGTGCTGGCCACCCAGACCGCCGACCAGGGCATCCTGAAGCCGGCGGTCGACGCCTTGCTGGCCAGCCAGGCCGCCAATGGCAGCTGGAACGAGGATCCTTACCTGACCGCCGTGGCGCTGCGCGCGCTGTACCTGGTCAACCATCCGCCGGCCAGCAATGGCAGCGCCGCCGTGCGCGGCTTGGTGGCCGACGCGGCCAGCGGCCTGCCGCTGGCGGGGGCCAGCGTGCAAGTGGTGGCCGGCGGCGATGCGGCCACCGGCAGCGACGCCAACGGCAACTTCAACCTGTCCGGCATTGCGGCGGGCAGCCTGACCCTGCGCTTTGCCCGCTCCGGCTATGCCAGCCGCGACGTCAACCTGACCGTGGGGGCCGGCCAGAGCCTGAGCATCGGCACCGTGGCCCTGGCGCCGGCGACACTGAGCGCGACCTTGTCGGGCGTCGTGCGCAACGACAGCGGCCAGCCGCTGGCCGGCGCCGTGGTGGCGGCCGGCACCGCCTCGGCCACCACCAATGCCAGCGGCGCCTTCAGCATCGGCAACCTGAGCCCCGGCCCGCTGACCGTCACGGTCACGCTGGCCAACTACCGCACCGTGACGCTGAACCTGGACGTGGCGGCCAACACCAGCTATACCTTCTCGCCGGGCCTGACCCCGACCTGGAAACCGGAGCCGACCACTGCCACCATCAGCGGCAAGGTGGTCAATGCCGCCACCCGCGCCGGCATCGTCGGCGCCACGGTCAAGGTGGCGGGACAGACCGTGACCAGCACCACCGGCGGCGCTTTCAGCGTCGCCAACGTGGCGCCGGGCAGCGTGACCATCGGCATTACCGCGCCGGGCTACCAGGCCTATGGCGGCAGCGGCATGGTGGTCGCCGGCGCCAACGCGGTGGGCGAACTGGCGCTGCAGGCGATGCCGACCTCGTCGACGCTGACCGGTACCGTGACCGATGGCGCCACCGGCGCCGCAGTGGCCGGTGCCAGTGTCGCCGTGCAGGGGCAGGGCGCGCCAGTCCTGACCGACGCGGCGGGCAAATACCGTATCGCCGGGATTGCCGGCATCGGCTTTGCGCTGAACATCGGCGCCACCGACTACTTCTCGCAAGTGGTGAACGTGGCCATGTCGCAGCCGGGCGATGCGACGGTGGACGTCAAGCTGCAAAAACGCGATAGCGCGGCCGCCGACATCAGCTTCATCAAGGTCGCCACGCCGGAGCACAGTTATCCGGCCAGCGGCTTGATCCCGCTCGAAGTCCTGCTGGCCAACAACGGTGCCAGCGGCGTGTCCGTGTTCGTGACGGCCCAGGTGCTGAACAAGGAAGGCAGCATCGTCCACACTTACCTCGGCAACCCGGGCATCAGCTGGCGCGGCCAGGAACCGGACAACCGGCCGGTGGCGCTGGGCGCCAACAGCACGGCCGAGCTGATGCTCGAATGGAATACGCTGCGCCTGCCGGGCGGCCCGTACACCGTCAAGGCGCGCGCCTTCGACGATTCGGGCCGCGTGGTGGCCGAGGCCAGCGCAGAATTCGAAGTGGAAAGCGCGGCGCGCCTGGCGGGCGGCGTGCTGGCCGATCCGCCGCTGGCGCAAGCCGGTGCGCGCCTGCCGATCACCTTCAGCGGCGACGTGGTCAACAACGGCAACCTGGTGCTGCCGCCGGGCGCGATGCAATTGAAGGTCACGCTGGCGGCGCAGGAGCCGGTCAACGGCCAGACCGAAGCGAACCTGCGCACGCTGGCCAGCGGGGCACCGCTGCAGCGGCCGCGCAAATTGAAGATGGCGCCGGAAGGCTGGCTGTATACGGTCAACAATGCGGACGGCAAGGTGCTGCGCCTGGAGGCGAACGGTACACAGACGGTGCTGGGCCAATTCCCCGGCAGCGGCTACACCGATGCCGCCATGGACAGCGCCGGCAATATCTGGTCCAGCAATGGCGGCGGCAACCTGTACCGCCTGGCGCCGCAAGGGACGGTGACGCGTTTCACCACCACGGAGATCAGCCAGATCGCGGCCATCGGCTTCGGTGCCGATGGTATGCTGCTGGCCGGGACCCACTCTGGCGAGAGCCGCCTGGTGCTGCGCGCCGGCGACGGCAAGGAAACCATCCTCTCACGCAACGGCTTCAGTTCGCCGGTAGGCATCGTGAAGGACGACGCCGGCAACTACATCGTGGCCAATAGCGGCGACGGCACCCTGGTCAAGGTGTCGGCCGCCGATGGTACGATTTCCCCGTTCGTGCGCAACCTGGGTTCGCCGCACGGCATTGCGCGCGATGGCGGCGGCAACGTCTATGTGGCCGACAACTCGACTGGCCGGGTGCTCAAGGTCACGCCCGCCGGCGAGACAAGCGTCTACGCTTCCGGCCTGGGCTTGCCGTACGGCCTGGCCTTCGACGCCGCGGGCACCCTGTACGTGAGCGACACCAATGCCGATGCGATCCGCACCGTCCAGCCCAACGGCACGGTGGGCTTGTACGCGCGCGGCCTCGGCAACAACCCGATGGGCATGGCCTACGACTTGAACGGCGACTTGCTGGTGCTGAACCAGGGCGACGGCACGCTGCGCCGCAAGGATGCGCAGAATAATGTGAGCTTCGTGGCCAGCGGCCTGAATTACCCGATCGCCATGGTGGTGCTGCCCAACGGCGACTACCTGGTCACCGAGAGCAATTCGCAGCGCGTCACCCGCATCAGCGGCGGCGTGAAGAGCACCTTTGCCAGCGGCCTGGCCAGCCCGATGGGGATTGCGGTCGATGGCGCCGGCAATGTCTACGTGGCGGAATGGGGCGGCAACCGCATTGCGCGCTTCGCACCCGACGGCAGCAAGCTGGGGGTGACGGAATCGCTGCTGATCAACCCTTACCAGGTGCGCGCGGCGCTGAACGGCGACGTGTACGTACGCAATTCCGGCAGCATGGTGCGCTACGCCAATGGCGAGTACAAGTTCTGGCACCGCAGCTTCAATTACAGCAACTGGACCCCGGACGTGACGCCGGGCACGCTGCTGGCATTGAGCGGCGCCAGCGTGGTGCGCATCGACTCCAACGGTGTGGTGTCGACCGTGCGCAGCAACCTGCCTTTCTCGCCAACCGCGGTGGCGGTCGACCCGGCCGGCAACATCTACCTGAATGACCGCGGCAACCGCAAGATCCACAAGCTCGATACGTCGGGCACCTTGCGCGAGTTCGCAACGCTGACGTCCTACACCTACAACAACAATATGAGCGACCTGCAGGCCGACAAGGCCGGCAACCTGGTGGTCCGCACCGACAGCGGCTTCCTGCGCGTGTCGCCGGAAGGAGCGCTCACCCCGATCACCTTCACGCTGCCGCACGTGTACCAGTGGACAGCCGGCAAGGAAGGCGAGATCGTGGTCTTCAATTACGACAAGACTTACCGCGTCAACACGGCGACCGGCGCCGCCACGCTACTGATGCCGCGCGGCGCCTACAGCAGCAACGCGTATATCGCTTTTGGCGCGGTCAGCACGGCGGACGAGCTGTGGGTGGTGGACAACAGCCAGTATGTGCTGACGGCCCACACCATGGACGGCACCGAAACGGCGCGCCTGCACGGCTTCGAGTATCCGATCGCGATCGTCTCCAGCGGCAGCGAAATGCGTTTCGTCGACAATGCCGAGCGCTTCATGTGGTTCAGCGATGCCGCCTACCCGGTCTATAAGGGCAGGTTCCAGGCGCGCTACCTGGCGCACGGCAACGGTGTCACCTACGGCACCGCGACGACCAATTACGTCAACAAGTATGTGGGCGGCAGCAAGGGCTATGAGACGTATTACTCGGCTGGTGGCTACTACCTGGGCGGCCTGGCGGTGCGTCCCGACGGTGGCCTGGCCGTGGCCTATTCGGCGGACGGCCGCGTCGTCGTTCTCGGTCCGAACAAGACCGTGGAGCAGGATTTTGCCGGCCTGCGCTCGCCGCAAGGCCTGGTGTTCGACGCCAGCGGCAAGCTGTATGTGGCAAGCAGTTCCAACAATATGGTGCTGCGCTTCGACCCCGCAGCCGGTCCGGCGGGCAGCATCTTTGCCCGCATGTCCTCGCCGTACGGCCTGGCCTTGAATGGCACGGGCGAACTGTACGTGACGCGCACCAGCGGCGTGGACCGCGTCAGCAGCGCGAGCATCGTCAGCAACCTGTCCGGCCAGGGCGGCTTCAATGGCGTGCTGGTGGAGGGCGAACAGCTGGTGGCGGCCAACCGCAGCAACAGCCAGGTCAACAAGCTGCGCAGCGCGCAAGGCGGCTGGGTCTCGGACGTGTTCGCGTCCGGACTGGCCAGCCCGGTCGCCATGCGCCAGGGCGCTGACGGCGCGACGCTGCTCCTGAATACCGGCAACAACACCATCGTCAGCTACCGCAATGGCAAGCTCGACCACCTGGCCAACCTGCCGTCGGGCATGGCCGACTTCGACCGCGCGCCGGACGGCAGCCTGCTGGCTGCCGGCAGCGGCGGCAATGTGGTGCGTGTCGGCAGCGATGGGGGCACGACCAACCTGCTGATGAACAACCTGGTCAACAGCTGGCAGATGGACGGGATGGCGATTGCCAGCGACAGCAGCGCCTATCTGCTGGGTGAGGACAGCAACCAGCGCGGCGTGCTGTATGCGCTGACCCAGCGTGCGCCGGTGCAGCCGCCCGCCGTGGGCAGCGTGGTGTATGAAAGCTCGGTGCCGATGGCGGAACTGGGCATCGACGGCAGCTACCAGAAGCTCAACTTCGGCAGCTGGGTGCCGGAATATGGCGGCGATTTCCGCATCGAGATGTCGCGCAGCGGCGTGCCGGGCAGCATGCAGAACTTCCTGCACGTCGGCCCGAACGCGCAAAGCCAGCTGACGGCGGCGCGCAGCGAACTGCCGCCGGGCGACAGCATCCTGCCGATGTGCCTGGACTTGAAGGGCGCCGACTACACCACCATTTCGCGCGTCGAGATGGGGCAGGTGCGCACCGTCAGCAAGAGCCTGACGCCGACCGGCATGGCCAGCGACCGCGCCGGCAACCTGTACGTGACCGACAGCAGCAAGCTGTATCGCACCGATGCCTCGGGCAACAGCACCGTGGTCGCCAGCGGCATGAGCCTGGCCTTCGGCCTGGCGGCGGATTCGAAGGAAAATTTCTACGTCGCTTCGCGCAATGCCGCCACCAGCCGTTTCGAAGTGTTGCGCATCGACCTGCAGGGCAACAAGACCGTGCTGGCCGACCTGGGCGTGAACAATGCCGCCGGCGTGCAGGTCAACAGCCGCGACGAAGTACTGGTCGGCTCGACCGGCAAGCTGCTGAAGGTGACCCAGGCCGGCGTGGTGTCCACCGTGACGACCAGCGGCTTCCCGAACCCACGCGGCATTGCCGTCGACGGCCGCGACAACGTTTATGTGCAGAACGAGAACCATTCGGTCTCGATGATCAAGCCGGACGGCAGTGCGGTGGCGATCTTCAGCAAGGCCGACGGGGTTGACCACCCTTACTTCGAGGGCGACGGCTATCCGAACATCGCCGCCGACTGCGCCGACAACTTCTATATCGCGCCCTTCGTGTGGTCGCGCATCAACCAGAACGGCGAGGAATATTCGCTGGCGCAAGTGGTGCCGCGCACCGGCCAGATTGCGCGCCTGTTCGACACCCGCACCATTGCACCGAACCTGTCGGACATCGATTACCTGGCGTTCGACCGTTTCAACAACCGCATCCTGATGTGGAACCACAACGACCAGTCGATCTGGCAAGTGCCGGTCACTTGCGGCGCGATCGGCGTGCAAGCCCACCTGGTGGCCAAGCCGGGCCAGAAGCTGAGTAACGCCAGCCGCCCGCCGAGCGCCATCGTGCCGCTGCCGGACGGCCGCACCGAGTACGTGTGGAGCATGCGCGACGTGACGGCGCAGGGCGCCCAGGTCTGCTTCGGCGCCAATCAGGATGGCATGAAGCTGGGCGAAGAGCGCAGCACCCTCGATTCCGGCCATATCAGCTTCCAGAACACCTTTGCCAGCGGCGAAGTGACCGTGCCGCTGAAGGTGCCGATGGTGCGCGCGGGCAACGTAGTGAATATCGGCGCCACCACCGACAAGCCGGAATACCTGGCAGGGGAGAGCGCCATGGTGACCACCTCGCTGGGCAATGCCGATACCAGCGTGGCGAACGGCGACCTGCAGGTGGACGTGTACGACGCGCAGAACAAGCTGGTCAACACCGTGACGCAGCAGCAGGTCGGCATCCCGGCCGGCGGCACGCTGCAGGTAAACGGCGCCTATGCGGCCGGCCAGCTGCAGCCGGGCGTCTATACCGCGCGCGCCGTGCTGAGCGAAAACGGCCAGGCCGTGGCCAGCGCCAACGTGGACTTCCGCGTGCTGGCCGACGTGTCGCAGGCGGCCGCCGTCACGACCCTGGCGCTGGACAAGCAGAATTACGCCCCGGCCGACCGCGTCGGCATCACCTCGCGCGTCATCGGCCAGTCGGCCAACGTGACGATGGAAAACCTGACCCTGGCGATCCAGGTCTACGACCCGTCCAATGCCCAGGTGTTCGGCAAGGCGCACGCCATCGTGCAGCTGGCGCCGGGCGCCAAGCTGGACTTCGCTTCGGCGTTCCGCATGGTCAATGCGGCGGCCGGCAATTACCGCGTCGAGCAGCAGTTGCGCGACAGCGCGGGCCGCGTACTCGACAGCCGCAGCGGTGCTTACGCCGTCAGCTCCAGCGCGGAAACCGGCTATGGCCTGGCCGGCAGCATCACCGCCATGCCGAAGCAGGTGCCGATCGGCGACAGCCTGGCGTTCACTTTCCAGGTGGTCAACAACGGCAACAGTGCACTGGACAAGCTGCCGCTGACCGTCAGCCTGCTCGATCCGGTGGCGCTGCAGGTGCAGGCGGAATTCCCGTACACCGTCGACCTGGCCGCTGGCGCCACCTATAACGGCGCCGGCAACTGGCTGGCGATGGGCGAGGCGGGCCGCAACTACGTGGCCAAGCTGGGCGCCACGGTCGGTGGCAAGCCGATGACGCTGGCGCAGGACGCCTTCCAGCTGCTGCCGAAGGCCAAGCCCGACGTGAAACTGGCGATCGAGCAGAACCCGCTGGCGGGCAACCGCGTGCTGGCCCTGGTGTCCTGCAACGATGGCGAAGACGACACGCCGGGCAGCGACGGCAAACCGCCGGTTTGCGTGACCGAACGCTCGCAAGCAATCGACGCCGCGCTGACCGAGCTGGAAGTGCCGCACCTGGTGGTGAGCAGCCCTGAAGCGTTCCAGGCCAAGCTGCGCACGGGCCAGTTCAACACTTACTGGATCTCCGGCAAGGAGGACAAGATGGATGCCCAGCAAGTGGCTGAACTGCGCGAGCGCATCAACGGCGGCGAAGGCTTGATCGTGGATGGCGTGCACGACAACCGCAACCAGGTGTTCGACGCCATGACCGGCATCCGCTACCGCGGCAAGATCGGCGAGACCGACCTGCCGGTACGCTTCAACGGCCCGCTGTTCGAAGCGCAGCGCCTGCAATCCGTCGGCCGCGCCATCAAGCCGGATGCGGAAGGCAGCACGCCGCAGGCGATGTTCGAAGGCAGCAAGCCGAACTCCGACGGCCCGGCCGTGTTCAGCAATGCGTACGGCAACGGCCATGCGCTGTTGTTCGGCTTTGACCTGGCCAGCAGCCTGGCCAAGCAACAAGGCTGGCTGCCGGTGCTGCGCTCGGCGCTGGCGGCAGTCCTGCCGCAGGCAGCTGAAGTGCCGATGGGCGGTGCCCTGGTGCCGCTGCGCACGACGATCACCAACCAGTCCGAAGCCGTCGAGCTGGAAGTGACGGTGCAACTGCCGGCCGGCGCTACCTACCAGTCGTCCACGCCGGAGGCAGTGTTCGACCAGGCCAGCAACACCGTGCGCTGGAAGCTGGCGCTGGCGGCAGCCCAGTCGGTCAGCCTGGACTTGCAGCTGCTGGCGCCGGCGACTCCGGGCCAGTACCAGCTGGAGACCACCGTCAGCTGGCTCGATAAGGGCACGCCGGTGCAGTACGGCGACACGCTGCAGCGCGCCGTGACCGTCAACAGCGCCAGCCAGTACGGTACAGCGGCGCTGGACGCGATCGGCAAGCTGGCGGTGAGCCAGCAGAAGGACCGCAAGGCGCGCGACGCCGCCGCCAGCGCCGTTCAGGCAGGCATGGAGAGCTTCGGCGCAGGCACCCAGGCCGGCTATGCGGCGGCGATCGCCTCGCTGCTGGAAGCGACCGACAAGCTGATTGCGCTGCCGGTCGATACCGCCGCCATCCGCCAGCAGATCGACTGCATCCTGCGCGACGCCGAATGGCGTTGGAGCCGCCTGCAGCCGCAGCAATAAAAACATACGCAAATGAAGAGCCAGGAAAACACCATGTTCCGTAACAGCACCCTGCAACGCATCATTGCTTCGGCCTTGCTGACTAGCTTTGCCAGCAGCACTTTGGCGCCGGTTGTCGCTTTTGCCCAGAACTCCGCCTCGTTCACCCTGCAGCCGCTGGCCGGCACGCCCGGCCGCGGCTTGCCCGGCCTGGACGCCAACGGCATCCCGACCGGCAAAGGTTGGCAGCGCAATGCCGCCACCAATACCGCCAGCGCAACAACGGCCGCGCCGACCCAGGCATACGGCTTTGCGCTGGCGCAGCTGGAAAGCATGGCGCTGAAGGCGGACTCCGACCTGGCGGCCGGGCGCGGCAGCGATGCGCTGGCCCAGGCCACTGCGGTGCGCACCCAGTACGCCCGCCTGAAGCAGGAAGAGCCGGTGGTGGCGCAAGCCTTCGCCGCCACCGAAGCGCACCTGCGCGCCGCCGGCCTCGCCAGCGGCGAGATCCTGGCCCGTCACCAGCAGGCGGTGCAGGACTTCAACGCGCGCAATGCGGAACTGAAGGCGGCCATGGCCGCACTGGACGCAGCGGCGGTCGGCAAGGGCAGCCTGCAGCCGGCGCTGAACCAGCTGGCCAAGCTGATGAAGCAGCATTCAAGCCTGTCGGGCCAGGGCGCGCAAGGGAAAGGCCATGCGTGGGGCAGGCAAAAGAAGGCGGCACCGCCGGTAGCCATGACCGCGCGCCAGCATGAAAGGCGTTTCCCGCGTTCGGTGCTGCTGGCGGCGGCCGGCTCGCTGAGCGGCATTACGCTGCCGGATGCTATCCTGCCCGATACGGTGCAGCCGGGCGACCTGGCGGAGCAGGGCGAAGTGGTGCTGACACCCGCCGTGCGCGCACTGGCCGCCCAGCTGGGCAACAGCCCGGTCGCCATCTACAACTGGGTGCGCAACAATATCGCCTACGCGCCCGGCTTCGGCGCCATGCAGGATGCCGACGCCACGCTGCTGGCACGGCGGGGCAATGCCACCGACACCGCCGGCCTGCTGATCGCGCTGAACCGCGCCGCCGGCATTCCTTCGCGCTATGTGTACGGCACCATCGAAGTGCCGCTGGCGAAAGTGCAGAACTGGCTGGACGTGGACAGCGCCGCCGCGGCGCAAGCCTTGCTGGCGCAATCCGGCATCCCGCACCGCGCCGTCGCGCAGGCGGGCCAGGTAGGCGCGCTACAGCTGGAACATGTGTGGGTTGAAGCCTATGTCGACTATTCGCCAAGCCGCGGCGGCGTGAACAAGACGCCGGGCGCCTGGGTGCCGCTGGATGCCAGCTTCAAGCAGATGGACAGCAAGGCCGGCCTGGACCTGGCCAATGCCGTCAGCCTGAATGAAGCGGGCTTGCTCAGCCAGGTGCGCCAGGGAGCGGTCTGCACGCCCGACTATGCGCAAAACCTGAACCTGCCAAACCTGCAAGCCGGCTACACCGACTTCAAGACGCGCCTGAACGGATACCTGGGCCAGCAGGGCGCCGACCTCACGGTGGGCGACGTGCTGGGCAACCGCCATATCGCCGCGCGCAATTACGGCATCCTGCTGGGCAGCCTGCCATACGCCAAGGTGGCGCAAGGCGCCATCGTCAACACGCTGCCGGACAACCTGCGCTGGCAATTCCGCCTCCAGCTGTTTGCCAGCGCCGCTGCGCAAGCAGCCAACACGCCGGCCGTCAGCTACAGCGGCAGCCTGGCGGCGGTGGCCAACAAGCGCCTGACCCTGAGCTTCGCCCCGGCCAGCCAGGCCGACGCCGACGTGCTGGCCTCCTACATGCCCAAGGCGCATGCCGACGGCAGCCCGATCCAGCCGGACGAGCTGCCGATGGAAGTGCCGGGCTACCTGGTACGCGTGAAAGCCGAAATCCGCGCCGACGGCGAAGTGGTCGCCAGCGGCGGCAGCTTCGTGCTGGGCAGCGACGTGGTGGGCGGCATCGCCAGTTTCGATCCGTCCAGCGGCACCTGGAATGAGTCCGCATTCGGCGCGCACGCCGGCGACTACCATGCCGTCGCCATCGACGCGCAAGGCGTGGCAGCCGGCCAGTTGGCCGCGCTCAAGGCACGGCTGAACGCCACCCAGGCCAAGCTGGCCAGCGGCCAGGCCGCCGGCCTGACGCGCGACGACGTCAGCGGCGACCTGCTGTACCACGCAGCCCTGGGCTACTTTGCCACGGTGGACGCCAACGCCGGCGTGTTCCAGCGCGCAGCGCGTGTAGTGGAACAGCGCCTGCCATCCTACGGCCGTGCCGTGGCGCAAGCCCAGCCCGAAATGGTGCTGGGCATCGTCAACAAGGTGCGCTTCCCCGGCGTGGTGCTGGACATCGACCGACTGGACAGCGCCGTGGCGCAGAACAGCGGCGGCCTGGCGCCTGCCGCCTATACCAGGCAAGCCAATGAACGCAATGCCGCTTACGGCCACCTGGTGCTGGCCAAGCTGTTCACCAGCGCGCAAACGCCGGGCCAGGCAGCCTCGCCGGTCAAGGCGCTGAATGCCGCCGCCAGCGCCGGCAGTAAAGTCTTCGCGGTCACGTCCGCCAATGCGGCCAGCGTACTGCCGCAAGTGGACATCGCCGCCGCAGCAGCTGCCGACATCCAGAACACCGTCGCGGCCGGCAGCCGCGCACTGGTGGCACAAGCCCCAGTCAATATCGGCAACTGGAATGGCCACGGGTTGGTGATGGAAGACGCCAACGGCGCCGGCAGCTACCGCCTGCATGGCGAAGCCGGCTACGCGACATCCGCCCTGTATCTGCCGAACGGCACCACCTGGCTGGCCCTGGCCGAACCTGCGCAAGCGGCAACTGCCGCCGCACCCGCCGCGCAGGCAGCGCAGCCGGTCAACGACACGCTCGCCAGCCTGCTTGGCGAAACCGGCAGCACCACGCGCTGGAGCTTTTACGCAGGACAGGCCGACGTGGCCAGCGGCCTGTTCCTGGCGCGCCTGGCCGCAGGGCAGGGCAGCGGTGCTTGCGACATCCTGACCGGCACCATCGCCGCCGGACTGGATACCAGCGGCGGCTTCGATAGCGGCGCCGTGGCCGGCGCCCCGGTCATCACCAGCGCTCCGGTCATCAACGGCGGCGCCAACCAGCTGTATAACTACGCGGTGCAAGCCACCGACCCGAAAGGCGCCGCGCTGGCCTATGCGCTGCGCGAAGCACCGACCGGCATGGCGATTTCCGCCGACGGCGTGATCAGCTGGACCAAGCCGGTAGCCGGCACCTGGAACGTCACCGTGCGCGCCGACAATGGCCGCGCCTACGCCGAACAGCGCTACCAGCTCACCGTCGGCCAGCAAGTGCCGCTCGACGCCAACCTGAAGATCACGCCGCAGGTGATCAACCTGGGCGAGACCGTCACCATCGACGTGCTGAGCACCGGTGGCAGCGGCAACGTCACACGCAGCCTGACCATCGACGGCCAGGAAGTGGCACTGACGGTGGAAGGCCGCGCCACCGTGACCGGCACCGCCATCGGCGCGCACCAGATCACGGCCAAGATTACCGACAGCATCAGCACGACCACACGCGTCGGCACCTACAGCGTGCGCGATCCGGCCGACAGCACCACGCCGGTCGCGCAAATCACCGCCCCGGTGGATGACGCCGAAGTGACCGCGCCGGTCAACGTGACCGGCACTGCCACGGCGACCAACCTGGCCTACTACCAACTGCTGCTGCGCCCCGCTGGCGGCAATGCATGGAGCGAAATTGCGCGCGGCACCAGCGCTGTGGCCAATGGCGTGCTGGGTAAGCTGGATCCTACTCAGCTGTCGAATGGCATTTACGAGATGGTACTGAACGTAGTCGACGCCAATGGCCGGCAGCAGACGCAAATGGTGACGTTAGATGTTTACCGTGACCTGAAGATTGGTCAGTTTGCATTGACCTTCGAGGACTTGAATGTTGAAGCATCAGGCATCCCGATCCGCGTGACGCGCACTTACGATTCACGACGCAAGAATGAGGCACTGGACTTTGGCTATGGATGGAGTGTTGACTACCAAAGTGTCAAATTGCAGAAGAACATGGTTTTGGGACTGCAATGGAATGTCGTTGCACACTCGCAGGTACTCACGCTTTGCATCGTGCCATCAGGAAAGCGAAAGATTAACCTGACGCTTCCAGATGGGCGTGTGGAGAGGTTTGTCGCAAAGAATCGGGATGAATGCGCTTTTGTCCAGGTGCCACCAGTCAATATTGAGCTACATCCCTTACCTGGCACTAACAGCCGGTTGGAAATCATCAATGTGCCAACCGTCATAGCGCAAGGCGGACAGCTGTACGACATGGATAATCTGGAGACCTGGAATCCGAAAGAGTTCAAGCTCACCACGGAAGATAACTATGTCTACTACATCCGCGAGGGTGTTGGTATTGTCCAGATCAAGGATCCAGTTGGTAATGTCCTGACCTATGGCCAGAACGGAATCTTGCACAGTAGTGGGCAGTCTGTAGCGTTTTTACGCGACGCCAAGGGGAGAATCGCGTCGATTACCGATCCTGCCGGTAAAGCCATCCGCTATACCTATGATGCCAGTGGAGACTTGACTGCGGTATCGGATCGCGTGGGCGCCGTATCGCGCTTTAGTTATAACCGCACCCATGGCATGACTGAATACACGGACCCGATGGGGGCCCTCATGTCCCGCTACGTCTATGACGAAGAAGGCCGGGTCATAGCGGTGTTCGATAGCACCGGCAAGGCGATTGAATTGAACCACGATATCGCCAACAACCGCGAAGTGGTCAAGGACAGGCGCGGCAACCAGACATCGTATCAGTATGACGCGGCGGGAAATATTACTGAAGTCATTGACGCGTTGCAGAATAAATCGGTCTTTACTTACGATGCCAACGGTAACCAGACGAGTGCTGCCGATCCCTTAGGCAACGTCACGACACGGACGTTCAGTTCCGGCGGTAAGCAACTGACCGAAGTGAATCCCCTTGGGCATACCAACAAGTGGGAGTATGACGGGTCAGGTACTCTGCTGATGACGACGGAAGATGCGCGCGGCAACAAGACGAGCTTCAACTACGGAGAGAATGGCTACGCCATTTTTGAACCCCTGGGAAGGACAAGCAGCGTTGGTTTCGGCAGCCAAGGCAACATCGCAAGCATGAGTTTGGTCAACGCCACCACAACTTTTGCTTACGATGCCAAAGGCAATCCTGTCAAGGTTACCGGCCCCGACGGCAACGTGCGGACATCAACGTTTGATGCCAACGGAAAAGAGTTGAGCCGTTCATGGCAGCGTAAAGTGGCCGGAAAGACCGACCCTGTGATCGAGGGGTATGCCCTGAAACGCGATGCAGAGGGCCGGGTAGTTGAAGCCACAGACGCTATGTCCGTCGTGACGAAAGCGGAGTACAACGCTGGCGGTTTGCTGACGGCATCGATTGATGCGGCCGGCAGGCGTACTACCTTTGAGTACGACGCGCGCGGAAAGCCGGTGAAAAAGACGTACCCCGACGGTACATGGGAGGCGCAATCCTTCGATGCGGAAGGAAACCGCGTCAGTATGACTGACCGTCAGGGTCGCGTCACCCGCTATGAATATGACGCGCTGAATCGCCTGGTTCGCACCACCTATCCAACCGGTTTGAGTGAGGGTGCTGAATATGATGCGGCCGGTAGGATAGTTGCCAACATCGATGGCGCGGGACGGCGGAGCACCAGCAAGTTTGACGCTGCTGGCCAAGTCGTTGAAGAAACCGATGAAGAGGGACGGACCAGCCTTTATGCCTACGATGCAGCCGGTAACCGTATCTCCGTTACCAATGGCGCAGGTGAAGTAACTAACTACACCTACGATGCCCTTAACAGGCCAGTCAAAGTTACAACCTCTTCCGGGGAATCGAAGGAAGTGTCGTGGGCAGCGAACGGGGCGAAGTTGGCTGAAGTCGCCGCTGATGGCAGCCGTATCGAGTACGAAAACGATGCACTGGGGCGCCTCAAAAAAGTGCGCCAGACCGTGGGGCAAACTACTCTCGCCACGACGTATGAATACGATAGCGTGGGGAATAAAGTCGCCCAAGTCGACAGTGAAGGCCGGACTACCACCTGGGAGTACGACGCCAAAGGTCGCCTTCTCGCTCATGTCGCGCCAGGTGGGCAAAGGCGTGTGTTTTCGTACGACGTGCACGGCAATCTCGGTCAAGTCATTGATGCTGACCAAGGAGTGACCCAGCATGCGTATGACGCCGACAATCGACTAATCTTGACCGTCCGACCCGACGGCGCGCGGATTGCACGCACATATTCGGCTGCCGGCATGCCGTTGACAATCAATGTTGCCAACGTCGGGAACTCTGGTTTACGTTCAGGGACCACAAGCTTCCATTACGACCAGCAGGATCAGTTGGTACGGCAGGAAAATCCCGACGGTAGTTATATCGCCTATGCGTATGACGCAAACGGCAACGTGATCGAACGTACTACCAAAACTGCAACGGTGAGATACACCAATGACGCGGCGGGTCGCGTATTGGCCGTCACCGATCCATCTGGCGGCAAGCATTCATACGTCTACGACGCCGCAGGGCGTGTCGCTTCCTTTGTACGGCCGAACGGGCTGACTACACGTTATGCCTACAATCAAGCCGGACGCATTATCCAGATAACGCATGTTGCGGCCGATGGGTCCTTACAGTTTGCAGTGCGCTATACGCTGTCGGCAAATGGCAAACGGACTGCTGTCCAGGAATATGACCAAAACAGCACCCTGATCGGTGATGACTTGAGCTCTCCTGCGCGCACCTTGCAATATGCCTACGATGGCGCTGGTCGGTTGGTCCAAGAGCGCGTCACAGCCCGAAACGGCACAACGGTTCGCACTAGCGATTATGCATATGACACGGTTGGCAACCGGCTGAAAAAAGTAGAAACGACCGAAGCCGGCTCCGAAGTCACTAGCTATATGTACGATGTCAATGACCGTCTGTTGTCTTCGCAGCGTTCGACACTAAGCGGCAGTACCGTGCAAACTTCTTATGTTTGGGACCCACGCGGTAACCTGCTGAGCAAGATCACCGGCACGAACGGTCAATTTTTCAACTGGGATTCGGGTGGGCGCCTCATCGAAGTCCGGCAGGGTGCCAGTGCCGGCGCCGCGAAGACGGTTGCGCTATTCCGCTATGACGCGGATGGCAACCGCGTTAGAAAAATCGTCCCGATTGACGGTGGGGAGGAAGCGGTTACCGACTACCTGGTCGATAGCACGTTCGACTATGCGCAAGTACTGGAAGAGGACCGAGGCGGAAGTGAAGTGCTGCGCCATATTTGGAGTAATGAGCTCATTGCCGACCAAGGTGCGCAACAAACATACTTCCTTACCGATGCCATCGGCAGCGTAAGGCAAGTTGTTGGCTCAAATGGTGCGCTTAAATCCAACCATGAGTTTGGCGCTTTTGGCGAACGCACTGGCGCATCGCAGTCTAGTAGCGGCTACGGCTTTGCTAATGAGTATTTCGACGCCGATATCGGGCTGCAATACAACCGTGCACGCTGGTACAGCGCCGAGGAAGGTCGTTTCATATCGGTCGACCCATATGAAGGCGACCTTGACTTGCCATTGTCGCTGCATCGCTACGTGTACGCTGCTTTGGATCCGATCGCGAACACTGATCCGAGTGGCGAAACGAACAGCATGGAGCTGAGTGCGGTCAGCAATATACAAGGCACGATGTCCAGTTCGGCCACCGCCATCATGCAGCACATGGTCCGGAAATTCCTGATCGGCGATCCGAAGAAGGGTGATTTCGGCCTGATCGGCGAGCTTGTCCTTGAAGCGTGTATCGGGGCAGTTGACGACGCAATTAATAGTACGTCCGGGCAGAAAGTCTCAAAGCGGAAGAAAGGAACCTTGGCACACGCGTTCTTAAGCCGTGAAATCGAGCGGCTGAATAAATGGCTGGCAAATGGAAGTATCACTCGCAACATCTCTGTATTTGCAGAAGTGTCGCGTATGTCAGGGGGGCGCAGTGCATATTATGGACAAAAGGGTTCATATCGTATCGATGTCCTGGTTTACTATAAGAAGCGACCAGCCGTAGCCTTCGACTTGAAGACAGGGGCTGGAGTACAATCCGGCATCGGCAATTTGGGTATGCCGGGCGCGAAGCGCGCGGAATATCAGCGCAGGTTCAAGACACGCGTTTATACGGTCGGTGTCGCTATTCCATGACTGAAGAGGAAAGTTCGTGACGACATTTTCGCAACTTGATAAGGTCGCAGAGGGAGGCTTTAACAACAAGATGAGGCGCAGGGGCTTCGCTGTTGAAAAGAAGTTCTATTACTGGAGAAAGCGTGGTCCGCTGTACGATGTACTCTGGTCGGAAATAATCGCGGGCGGGGCGCACTTGCGAGTGTACGTGACGATCCTGAGTCCTTGGATTGATGACCAGGAGACAGGGCAGTTCCAGGAGTTTCCCGTCCGTTTGGGCCTGATCGGAGGCACCTTGTCGGCGGATTTTCCCGAGCGTCCGCAGGCGGGAATTGTGTTCGAGGTTGAAACACACGAAGAAATTTGCGCGTCGCTGGATTTGATCCTCTCGGCCATTGATCAGAACGCGATCCCATGGTTCTCGTCGATCAACTCTCCTGAAGCCTATTTTGCTTACCTTGGTGCCCGAGGGTTTTATCCCGATCGCGAACTGCGCGAGCAAATCAAGCGGGGAATTGAGATCGGGTTCGCCCGCGAGCCGAAAGATTGGTAAACGCTGCACTTTTCGCGAGACTATATGAACGACCAGTTCGCATTCATTTCCAAAGGCCGCGTACCTACTCCGGCTGATTGGCAGGCAGCAATCGACCAGACCGGCTTTGACTTCCAGCTAAGTGCTTCCTTTGAAGCGATGGAACATTCGGGCTACCTGCCATGTACTCTTCTTGGACAGCCCGCCGGCTTTGAGCTCCAGTACGAGAGCGCGCGCGAGATCATCGACGATGCCGAACAGCTTGCGCTCCTGGCAGGAGATCGCGACTATTGCATTACGATGAGCTGGGGCGGAAGCATGCGCGATTGCGTGGCCGTGATGATCGCCAGCTTGGCGCTGGCCAAGCACTTCGACGCACGTATTTCGTATGGGGGTGACGAGCCGGATTCGTTGGAAGAGCTGCAAGAAGAAACACAAGACCTGTACGAGGAAGTCAAGGACGGCGAGGCCGAATAGTATGGTGGCCTTTTGCCGAGTGCCGGACGGCAAATTCATCGACGGGGCAACTTCATGGCGTTAAGCGTTGTTCGCACAGATATCCTTTTCCGTGACTATCTGCAGCTTGGTGTGACCAGACTGCATTCATTAAGGAAGGATGGAGGTGTGCATGTGCTCTCCCCCAGCATTGACGAAGCAGGCTTTCGTATTGCCTTGATGCTCGCTCCGCTCGGGCAGGCCTGGGGCATGCAATATCGTCATCCCGTGAACCTGCATGCGGTGATGGAGGACAGATTATCGGACGATGCGGTCGCAGCGTGTGTGAAGCATGCGCTGGGCGAGGCTGGCATACCGCAAAGATGGTGCCGCCCATGTTGGCGGGTACTGAAACGTTTGGCAGTGATGGGCAACTGGTATTCGGTCAGGGGATCGCTGACTTGCCGCGCGCATTCTTCCGGCCCGTGCACCTTCCCGATGATGAATCGGCCATGCATTCCTTCTTGCAGCGCTTGCGGTATATACACGTGAGAGCATTGCGCTCGATGAAGCCTTCATCCCGGTGGGAGAATTGTGCGGAAATCGCTGGTCGTGGGAAATCAAACGCCACCAGCTTCCACCACCGGTTACCCCAATCGATGTGTTCGATGACTACCGCGGACTCACTGAAGCGGAAGCCGAGCAAATCATTCGGCCTCTGGTTGACGATATGTTCAATACCCTCAAGCTCTGTGGCGCGCCCTTTATGCGTGAGCTGGCGGAGTCCATGTGCGGAGGATCAACCTTGTTTTTGCATTCAACACCTGAGGTGTGAAACGACGAATGGCAAATTCGACATACCTTGACGACCTGCATGCCGGCTACCTGCGGACAGGTTCGATGTTCGCAACGATCGTGGACTCCGGACTTTCAGGTCACGATTTGTTGCGTGCACAAGTTGCATGCCTGGCTGGCCTGGCGACGTCGATGCAAAGTGCCGGCAGCATGCGGCTGTATGGTTTGGAGAGGGATATTGCACGGCCGCTCTCGCATGACGTAGCACAATTCCTCGTTGAGTCCAATGGTGCACACGACCTTGATTTTGTGCCTGCGCCGCGCTTGTTGGAATTCCTTGCGGATCGCGGCCGTCTGATCGTGCGCATGCTCGGCCTGCCGCAAGTCATGCCAGCTTATGGCGACTTGCTGTGCTTCTTTTCCAATTGGGAGACCGTCCCGTTTTCCTGGCTTGCGCGGAACCCGACCCTGCTGTATTACGTCAATCCGACAAAAGGCATGGACAGGCGAGCAGTCGCGGAACTGAAGAAATTCCTGAAGTCCAATCCGGATGGGTGCGTCCTCTCGATAACAATGGAAGCGTTCCGCAATCATGTTGCGGTATTCCCTGGAACCGAAGCGACCGGGCACGTGTGGGATTTCATGACAGCTAACAGGTATGAATAAACTTTACAGGAAAGTACTTGTGTCCTTGGTGGACGAGGGGATGAAAGCCCGCTTCCCCGAATTCAGGCACGAAAAATTCGACAAGCACCCCTTGCGGCGCTCGTCCAACCGCGACTTCCTGTGGACTACCGCGGCTTGACGGAGGAAGAGGCGTTGCGGTT
Organism: uncultured Oxalobacteraceae bacterium; assembly: GCA_965650885.1. Classification (GTDB taxonomy): domain Bacteria; phylum Pseudomonadota; class Gammaproteobacteria; order Burkholderiales; family Burkholderiaceae_D; genus Rugamonas. Next base: position 53,936 of record CBFGQI010000009.1, on the reverse strand, counting down.
AATCACTCCCATGGTGAACGAAATGTTTGACGCGCTGGAGCAATATGGCAGGCCGGTCATCCGTGACCTGGCTGGCATGCGCAAGGCGACCGGATGAAAGACATCGAACCCAAATTCCGATGCGCGGTCTGCACACGTGGCGTGTTGAACCGAAGCGCTGCGCGATGCCTGTATTGCGGTGCCGACTTGCCACCCGAAGTGCGGTTGGCACCGGAGGCGATCACGCAGCGGGAGGCCGGGCACGCGCGCTTGGAAGCGGCCCGGGCGCGTTTGGCGCGGCAGGCGCCGCAGCCAGCGGATGGCGGCGGGATCAGCCCAATGGACGTCATCGACGGAATCGGGGCGGGGGCAGACATCGTCGACATGCTGGGAGACGGCATCTCGGCAATTGGTGACTTGCTGAGCTAGAAACGTATTGCTTTGATAATGACGGCATGGCACGATATTGATCCCGCCAAGCCAATCATTAAAGGAGCTGTCATGTCCCTGCGCATCAACGATACCGCACCGAATTTCAAAGCCCAGACCACCAAGGGCCCTATCGATTTCCACGAGTGGATTGGCGACCAGTGGGCCGTCCTGTTCTCGCATCCGAAGGACTTTACTCCCGTCTGCACTACCGAGTTGGGCTATATGGCCAAGATCGAGCCTGAGTTCACCAAGCGCAATACCAAGATCATCGGCCTGTCGATCGACCCGGTCGAAAACCACAGCAAGTGGGCTGCGGACATCGAAGAAACCCAGGGTGCTGCGGTGAAATATCCGATGATTGGCGACACTGACCTGAACGTGGCGAAGCTGTATAACATGCTGCCGGCCGAAGAGCCCGGCACGTCCGACGGCCGTACCGCTGCCACCAATGCCACCGTGCGTTCGGTGTTCATCATTGGCCCGGACAAGAAGATCAAGCTGATGCTGACCTATCCGATGACCACGGGCCGCAACTTCGACGAGATCCTCCGTGTGCTGGACTCGATGCAGCTGACCGCCAAGCACAAGGTGGCGACGCCGGTGAACTGGAAGGATGGGGACGATGTGATCATCGCCGGCTCGGTCAGCGATGAAGAAGCCAAGTCGATCTACCCGAATGGCTGGAAGGCGCCGAAGCCTTACCTGCGCATTGTCAAGCAGCCTTCCTGAAAACCGGTAAGGCGGGGTCAGACCCGAAGGGTCTGACACCCAACGGTCTCGAAGCCGCGGGTTATGCAAAGCACCCAACCTTGACCCGTGGCTGATGCGTTGACGGTGTCAGACCCTTGGGTCTGACACCGGTTTACCGGTTCTAAAGCGCATCCGCCCCCGGCGCCCCAAACAGCTGCTCCTTCAAATGGTGCAACTGATCGCGCACCTGCGCCGCCTTCTCGAACTCCAGATTCTTCGCATGATCGAGCATAAGCTTCTCCAGCCGCTTGATCTCCTTGCTGATCTGCTTCTCGCTCATGGCCTCGTACTTCGCAGCCTCCTCGGCCACTTCCAGCTGCTCGCGGGCCGCAGCGCTGTAGACGCCATCGATCATGTCCTTGATGATCTTCTTCACCCCACGCGGCACGATACCCATCTTCTCGTTATAGGCAATCTGCTTGGCCCGGCGCCGCTCGGTCTCATCGATCGCACGCTTCATCGAATCGGTAATATTGTCCGCGTAAAGCAGCGCCACACCATTCAGGTTACGCGCCGCGCGGCCAATGGTCTGGATCAGCGAGCGCTCCGAACGCAGGAAGCCTTCCTTGTCCGCATCCAGGATCGCCACCAGCGACACTTCCGGCAAGTCCAGGCCCTCGCGCAGCAGGTTGATCCCCACCAGCACATCGAACGTACCGATGCGCAGGTCGCGCAGGATTTCCACGCGCTCCACCGTATCGACGTCGCTGTGCAGGTAACGCACCTTGATGCCATGGTCGCCCAGGTACTCGGTCAGCTGCTCCGCCATGCGCTTGGTCAGCGTGGTGACCAGCACGCGCTCGTTCTTCTCGATGCGGTCGTTGATTTCGCCCAGCAGGTCATCGACCTGGGTGCGGGCAGGGCGCACGATCACTTGCGGGTCGACCAGGCCGGTCGGGCGCACCACTTGCTCGACCACGGCGCCGGCATGCGCCTTCTCATATTCGGCCGGCGTGGCCGAAACGAAGATGGTCTGCCGCATCTTCGACTCGAACTCCTCAAACTTCAGCGGCCGGTTGTCCAGTGCGGAAGGCAGGCGGAAACCATAATCCACCAGGTTGGTCTTGCGTGAGCGGTCGCCGTTATACATGGCCGACAGCTGTCCCACCAGCACGTGCGACTCGTCCAGGAACATCAGCGCATCGCGCGGCAGGTAGTCGACCAGGGTCGGTGGCGGCTCACCCGGCTTGGCGCCGGACAGGTGGCGCGAATAGTTCTCGATGCCCTTGGTGAAGCCTACTTCCGCCATCATTTCCAGGTCGAAGCGCGTGCGCTGCTCCAGGCGCTGCTCTTCCACCAGCTTGTTCTCGCGGCGGAAGAACTCCAGGCGCTCGCGCAATTCTTCCTTGATGGTCTCGATGGCACGCAGCACCGTGGCGCGCGGCGTCACATAGTGCGAGCCCGGATAAACAGTGAAGCGCGGGATCTTCTGTTTGACCTTGCCGGTCAGCGGGTCGAACAGCTGGATGGTTTCCAGCTCGTCATCGAACAATTCCAGCCGCACTGCCAGGTCGGCGTGTTCCGCCGGGAAGATATCGATGGTATCGCCACGCACGCGGAAGGTGCCGCGGCCAAAGTCCATCTCATTGCGCGTGTACTGCATCTGGATCAGGCGCGCGATGATGTCGCGCTGCGAGACGCGGTCCTTGGCGCGCAGCGTCAGGATCATCTGGTGGTATTCGTTCGGGTTACCGATACCGTAAATCGCCGACACCGTGGCCACGATCACCACGTCGCGCCGCTCCATCAGCGACTTGGTGCAGGACAGGCGCATCTGCTCGATGTGCTCATTGATCGACGAATCCTTTTCAATGAACAGGTCGCGCTGCGGCACATAGGCTTCCGGCTGGTAGTAATCGTAGTACGACACAAAGTATTCCACCGCATTTTCCGGGAAGAACTCACGGAATTCGGAGTACAGCTGCGCCGCCAGCGTCTTGTTCGGGGCGAACACGATGGCCGGGCGCCCCATGCGGGCGATCACATTGGCCATGGTGTAGGTCTTGCCGGAACCGGTCACGCCCAGCAGGGTCTGGAAGGACAAACCATCCTCGATCCCCTCGCACAGGCCATCAATCGCCGTGGGCTGGTCGCCGGCTGGAGGGAAGGGCTGGTGCAGGCGGTAGGGCGAATTGGGGAAGGTGATAACTTCCGATGCCGGGGTAGATGTGTTTTGGGAATCAGACATTAATGCAGACCTTTGATAGAATATGCGTTTGTCGGCGGTCCTGACCGGATTTTCTTCGGGTGCCGGCATGCTACGCTTTGACCTGCCCCCAAACGTTTCCAATCTTATCATGACGAACCAATCCGTTTTCAGCGCCATCGAGATGGCCCCGCGCGACCCGATCCTCGGCATCACCGAAGCCTTTAACGCAGACACCAACCCGGCGAAAATCAACCTGGGCGTAGGCGTCTATTATGACGACAATGGCAAAGTGCCGCTGCTGAAGTGCGTGGAAAAAGCGGAAGCAATCCTGATTGAACAGCACGCTCCGCGTACCTACCTGCCGATCGAAGGCTTGGCAGCGTACGACAAGGCTGTGCAAGAGCTGGTATTTGGTGCCGACAGCGCCGTAATTCAAGAGAAACGCGCCGTCACCGTGCAGGCACTGGGCGGTACCGGTGCCCTGAAGATCGGCGCCGACTTCCTGAAGCGCTTCTCGCCGGATTCCGAGGTTTACATCAGCAACCCAAGCTGGGAAAACCACCGCGCACTGTTCGAAAGCGCCGGTTTCAAGGTCAACAACTACGCCTACTACGACGAAACCACCCATGGCGTGAATTTCGCCGCCATGCTGGCCGCCCTGAAGGCCATGCCGCGCGGTTCCATCGTCGTGCTGCACGCTTGCTGCCATAACCCGACCGGCGCCGACCTGACCCAGGCCCAGTGGGATGACGTGATCGCTGCCGTTGTCGGCGGCGGCCTGGTGCCGTTCCTGGACATGGCTTACCAGGGCTTTGGCGCCGGCATCGCGGAAGACGGCGCCGTGGTGCGCCGCTTCGCCGCCACCGGCGTGCCGCTGCTGGTCTCCAATTCCTTCTCCAAGTCCTTCTCGCTGTACGGCGAGCGCGTGGGCGCCCTGAGCGTGGTGGCTTCCTCCGCCGAAGAAGCGGCGCGCCTGCTGTCGCAACTGAAGCGCGTGGTGCGCACCAACTACTCCAACCCACCGGTCCACGGCGGCAAGGTCGTAGCAACCGCCCTGGCAACCCCTGAACTGCGCCAGATGTGGGAAGACGAACTGGCCGGCATGCGCGTACGCATCAAGGAAATGCGCGAAGCCTTCGTGCAGAAGCTGAAGGTCAAGGCCCCAGGCCACGATTTCGACTTCGTGCGTGAACAGGTTGGCATGTTCTCGTACTCCGGCCTGACCAAGGAGCAGGTGGGCAAGCTGCGCGAGCAGTCGATCTATGCCGTGGATACCGGCCGTATCTGCGTGGCCGCGCTGAATTCGAAGAATATCGATACGGTAGTTGACGCCATCGCCAAGGTACTTTAATATCTTGGTCTCTGATCGCAACGCGGTCAGATTTGATCCCTGATAGCTCAGTCGGTAGAGCGACGGACTGTTAATCCGCAGGTCCCTGGTTCGAGTCCAGGTCGGGGAGCCAGAATATAGAAAAGCCCAGCCTTAACCGGTTGGGCTTTTTGCTTTTGGGGCTCACGTCGGAGCTCCGGGCAAGCGCGGCTTTGGCTGGATTCTTGAAGTCTGCATGCTTCCCGCCAAAAAATTCATGCCTATTCGTCAATATTCATCTTCCAAGTCCTGTAGGAATGCCCAAGAATACGGGCTATTCGATGACGTCTAGGAAAGGAGTGCGATGAATTTTGGCGAAAAACTCAAACAGATCCGGATGGAGAAAGGGCTGACGCAGCCCCAATTCGCGGAGGCGATCGGGATCGAGCAGTCGTACCTGTCCAAGCTGGAAAACGATAAGTCGGTGCCTTCGGCCGAGATGTTCGGCACGATTATCTCGGGCCTCGGCATGGAGGCTTCCAGCTTCCTGCAGGATCTGGACAAGCAGATTCTCAACACGACATTGCGCCACATCCCTGAGGTCAGCAAGTTCACCTCCGACGCGGTGGCGGTACAGGTGCACAACTACAAGCGCTGGGTGTTTGGATCGGGGTTGGCCTGGATCGTTGGCTTCGCACTGATGCTGGCTGCCAATGACGGGATTTTCTTCTCGAATAAAGTCTACCGCTATATGTCGCCGGGCGTGATCCTGGCCGGCGAGGCGGAGAATATTTTTGAGAAACATGACGAAATCCTCTTCCTCAAGGCGGCAGCCCAGATGTTTGCCATGGAAGAAGCTTTGAAACGGCAAGCGGAATTCAAGGCCAACCGTGTGCGGCCTGTGACCGTCGAGTCCAAGGTGGACCGCGGCAGTTTTTATGTCGAGCAAGCGGAAAACGGGCGCCGGCGTTTTGACCTGGTCAAGACCGAGCACGAAAAGGCTTTCGGCAACCGCATCATCCATGTACTTGGCGCGACCATTTTCGTGGGCGGCTTTGTCAGCCTGTTCCTCGAATGGCGCCTGCGCCGAATCCGCAACAAGCCCCAATCCCTCTAAACGAAAAATAAGGAGACACACATGTCGCAGCTTCGTACCTTCCTGTCCGGCGCAACGACCATGGCCGCCGCATTGGCCGCCGTATTCGCGCTGACGGGTGCCAAGAGCGAACGAAAGGAAGTTTTCGATGAGATCACGGTCGGGCGTATCAATGTCGTGGAGCCCGACGGGACCAAGCGGATCATCATCTCGAACAAGGCCCAGTTCCCGGGTGATTTCAAGCAGGGCGTAGAGGGGGCGCGGCCCGATCGCCGCTCCTTCGCCGGCATGTTGTTCATCAACGAGGAGGGCACGGAGAACGGGGGGCTGATCCAGAAGGGCAGCATCACCGCCGAAGGCAAGGTATCGTCCGGGTTGTCGCTGACTTTCGACCGCTTCCGCCAGGACCAGGCACTGCAACTTCTGAATACTGACAGCGCTACCCATCAGATGACAGGTATCCTGATCAATGACGTGCCGAACTTCAAAGTCACCTCCATGGACGATATCAAGCGTTTCGGCGAGGAAGCGCGCAAGCTGCCGGAAGCGGAGCGGCGCGCCTATTGGGAGAAGTTGTCCGACGAAGGCCGCTTGGGCAAAAACCGCATCTGGCTCGGAAACAGTGGTGAAAAGGGCTCAATGCTGCAACTGAAGGATGCCAAAGGCCGCACCCGTATGATGCTGCAGGTGACCGCCGACGGAAAGGCCGAAATCCAGATGCTGGACGAGCAGGGTAAAGTCATCAAGTCGATCGGGGCGTAAGGCGACGTGGTGTCCAGCGCTTCGCCAGCTGCATGGTCGGCGTGGCCGTGAGTTGCCTGGCGAGCGAGGGTTGCGGCTTCATGGGCCAGGAAGCTTGCTGTAGAAGCGCAGGTAGGTTTCCAATTGGCTGCGCCAGTAAGCCGCGTCATGTCCGCCGCTGCCGACTTTGAATTCAATGGCTGCGCCACGGCTTTGCAATGCGCGGGCCATCGCTTCGTCCTGCTGCCGCAGCAAGTCGCCGGTGCCGGCATCCAGGTAGAAGACGAGGCCGCGCAGGTCGGCCGTTTGCGCGAGCATAAATGGGTCGCGTTGCGCGCGCAGTTCCGGCGTGGCGTACAGCCAGTTGCGCTGCCCGATGAATTGGTCGCTGGCGCTGTAATCCCACAGTGCAGCGCTATGCGCCCCGACTTTGCTGAATAGCGCTGGATGGCGCAAGCCCAGGTGCAGCGCCGCGAACCCGCCCATCGAGATGCCGCCTATATATCGCCGCGCCGGCCGTGCATCCGTGCTGAAACGGGCATCGATGAAGGGCAGCAGTTCGCCGACCAGGTAGTCCTCGAATTGGCCGGCGGTGATGCCGGCGGCCCCAGGCTGGCCTGGCGCCGCATTGACGCCGAAGCTGTTGCCGTAGTCCGGAGCCACCATGATCAAGGGCGCGATGGCATTGGCGGCGATCAGTTTGTCCGCCGTGCGGTTGATCGCCAGGCCGGCGTCGAACCAGGCGTCGGGATAACCGCCATAACCATAGAACAGGTAAAGCACCGGGTAGCGCTGCGCGGGATCATAGGCGGGCGGCAGATAGACCGCCGCCGGCATGGAGCGGCCCAGCGCGGAACTCGCGACCGATACGTGTTCGATGCTTCCCGCAGCGGTCGTGGGTGCTGTGACCGGGGCCGGCACCAGATGCGCCGCGTCGGACGCCCCGCCGCCGCCTCCGCAGGCGCACAGCCACAGCACGGCCAGCCAGGCCGGAATCATGCGAACCCAGTTGCCCACCTTGCCCATACCGCCTCCTGTCTGACGCCGCAGCCTGCATTCTAATCGCGGCCGGGGCGGGCAATCTTAAGCCTTCCTTCAGACGCGGATGGCGTGGCGTGGTCAGGCCAAATTGAGTTTTGGTAAGTCCGATTGTTGTTTTTTGGTATGACAGGGTTGGTTTCGGTTGACAGTGGAATTGGCCTGACCGCATTCTACAAAAGTGGTCCGGCCGGTCCGCTCCCTCAACAACAATCGCAAATAGGAGACAGGCGAATGAAGGTAACGCAGCTTAAGATGCACCTTGTAGCCGTAGGTCTGGCAGGAGTGGCGGCATCCGCAACGGCGGCCCCGATCGGTTATGGCGCCGCCACTACCGGTGGCGGCAGCAAGACGCCCGTGAATGTCGCGACCATGGCGGAAATGCAGGCCAGGATCGACGCCTACACCGACAATTCGGGCCTGGTGCTGAATTACACCGGCAAGTTCGACTACAACACCATCACCGACGTCTGCGCGCAATGGCAAAAGCCGGCGCAGACGGTGCACATCAAAAACAAGAGCAATATCACGATCAAGGGCGCCGGTGATTCGAGCGCCAATTTCGGCATCCATATCGCAGGCGACGCCCACAACATCATCGTGCAGAACATGATGATCGGCTTGTTGCCGGGCGGTGAGGCGGCCGATTCGATTTCCATCGAGGGCATGTCGTCGGGCCAGCCAAGCAATATCTGGATCGACCACAACACCATCTTCGCTTCGCTGACATCCTGTGCCGGTGCGGGCGATGCTTCCTTCGATGGCGGCATCGACATGAAGAAGGGCGCGCACCACATCACGGTTTCGTACAACCACGTCTACAACTACCAGAAGGTGGCATTGAATGGCTACAGCGACAGCGATACCGCAAACGTGAATGCCCGCACCACTTACCACAACAACCGCTTCGAGAACGTGAAAGCGCGCCTGCCGCTGCAGCGTTTTGGCCGCACCCACATCTTCAACAACTACTTCAATAACGTGCTGACGTCCGGCATCAACGTGCGAATGGATGGTGTCGCCCTGATCGAAGCGAACTATTTCGAGAACGTGAAGAACCCGGTCACGTCGCGCGATAGCAGCAGGATCGGTTATTGGGAACTGCGCAATAACTATGTCGGCAGCGGCATCACCTGGGATACGCCGAGCGGCGCGGTCAACGCGACCAATTGGGGCAGCACACAGTCTTACGGTGCGACCGGCTATGCATACACGCCGATTGCCGGTGTGGATGTGAAGGCCAAGGCGATTGCCACAGCGGGTGCGCGCACCAACCTGGCCCAGTAAGGCATACCTTTTGTGAAATAAGTCATAGCAGTGCCGCCGCTGCGCACAGGGATAATTTGCCATCCCAAAAAATAACGGAGGCAAGATGGGCGTGAACGCAAAGCGGCGGCACCTGATGGTGTCGCTTGGTCTGGCAACGGCATTTCCAGGTCTCGCGGGGGCAGCAGTCAGCGCCACGACGCGCGGCAAACGCGAAGACCTGGAACTTTGGTATGACCGCCCGGCAGGGCCATGGGTGGAGGCGCTGCCGGTCGGGAATGGCCGGCTTGGCGCCATGGTCTACGGGCGCGTCGGCCAGGAGCGGCTGCAACTCAACGAGGATACGCTGTTCGCCGGCGGGCCGTATGACCCGAATATGCCGGAAGCACTGTCCGCGCTGCCGAAGGTGCGCGCGCTGATCGACCAAGGCAAGTTCAAGGAAGCGCACGACCTGTGCGGCAAGACCATGATCGCCCACCAGCAAATGCCGTACAGTACCGCGGGCGATCTCCTGATCGACTTTATTCGTGCTCCGGCATCGCCGTCGGCTTATCGGCGCTCGCTCAGCCTCGATTCGGCAATCGCCACCACCAGCTACGCCGCCGGCAAAGTGCGCTACAAGCGGGAAGTGTTTGCCAGCGCACCGGCGCAGGTGATCGTGGTACGGCTGTCCGCCGCACAGGGAATGCTCGACTTCGACCTGGGCTACCGGCACGGGGGAGAAGTGAAATATGGCATCAAGGAAGCGCCTGCGGAGTTGCGCGAAAGCCTGAACGAGGCCGCGCGCCCATCGACGCTGAACATTCGCGCAGATGGCGATGGCGCCTTGCTCATCGAGGGGCGCAACCATGAATCGTCCGGCGTTCCGGCGGCACTGCGCTTTGCGGTGCGGGTGCAGGCGATCGGCAACGGCAGGATTTCCGTGGTGGGCGACCGGCTGCAGGTGCGGGGCGCGCGCGACGTGACCTTGCTGGTAGCAGCCGCCACCAGTTACGTCAATTATGCCGATGTGAGCGGCGATCCCCTGGCACGTGTGCGCAGCGATTGCGCGGCAGCGGCGCAAAAGCCTTATGAGCGTTTGCGTGCGGAACACCTGAAGGCCCACCAGGCCTTGTTCCGCCGGTTCTCGGTCCGTCTCGGCAGCGGCCACGATGCGCGCCCGACCAACGAGCGCATCGCCAGCGCCGAAACGCAGCCCGATCCGACGCTGGCGGCGCTGTATGTGCAATATGCGCGCTACCTGCTGATGTCCTGCTCGCGGCCGGGCTGCCAGCCTGCCAACCTGCAGGGCCTGTGGAACGAAGGCATCAATCCGCCGTGGGGTGGCAAGTACACGATCAACATCAACACCCAAATGAATTACTGGCCGGCCGATCCGGCCAACCTGGGTGAATGCGTCGAACCCGTGCTGCGCATGGTCGAGGACCTGGCGGTGACGGGGGCGGTCACTGCGCGCAAGGCGTATGGCGCACGCGGCTGGGTCACCCACCACAATACGGATTTGTGGCGCGCCTGCGCGCCGATCGATGGGCCGCTGTGGGGCATCTGGCCGACCGGTGGGGCGTGGCTGTGTAATACCTTGTGGGACCACTACGAGTACGACCGCGACGAAGCCTGGCTGCGCCGGCTTTATCCATTGATGAAAGGAGCTTGCCTGTTCTTCATCGACACCATGGTGGAGGACCCGCAAGGGCGCGGCCTGCTCACATCCCCCTCGATCTCGCCGGAGAACAGGCACCACCACGGCGTGGCGATATGTGCCGGTCCCGCCATGGACCGCCAGATCCTGCGCGACCTGTTCCGGCATACCTTGGCCGCACACGCCTTGCTGGGCGACGGCGACAACGCACTAAAGCAATCGCTTGAGGCGACGCTGGCGCGCCTGCCGGCCGACCGCATCGGCGCGCAGGGCCAGTTCCAGGAATGGCTGGAGGATTGGGATGCCGGGGCACCGGAGCAACAGCACCGCCACGTCTCCCACCTGTACGCGGTATATCCGTCCAGCCAGGCCAACGTGCTCGCCACGCCGGAGCTGGTGCAGGCGGCCAAGGTCACGCTCAATACGCGTGGCGACAAGTCGACCGGCTGGGCCACCGCGTGGCGACTGGCGCTGTGGGCGCGGATGGGGGACGGCGACCGTGCGCACGCCATCCTGCTCGGACTGCTGGGCCCCGACCGCACTTATCCGAACATGTTCGATGCCCACCCGCCATTCCAGATCGACGGCAATTTCGGCGGCACGGCGGGGATTATCGAAATGGTGCTGCAATCGTGGGGCGACGAGATCCATGTGCTGGCGGCGCTGCCGAAAGCCTGGCCGGAAGGTGCCATGCACGGCATCCGTGCGCGCGGCGGTATCGAAGCCGACGTGGAGTGGTCGGCCGGGCGCTTGCGCCGCCTTTCACTGCGCGGCAAGGCGGGTACCCGGGTGCCGGTCCGCTACGGCGGGCAGGTGCACATGGTGACGCTTGACGCCCGGGGCCAAGGAGCCTGGAACGGCGTCTTGCCGTCCTGACGCGGCGGGGGGGGCGCGACAGAGGAGCGCCGCCCCGGCCTTATTGCAAGAATGAAACTGAATATTATCAGAATAAACATAAGCATTTTTGCTTTTGCAGCGGAATCAGTTATTCTTCAAGTTATCCCTAAGATTCAATCCGGAGCATTTGCAGAATGATTACAAAAGAAGAGCGGGTGGTGTACGGCACCGAAGACCTGCTGACCACCCTTTGCTCGTCCGTCACCCGCGTGCTGAACGTGGCGTCGCAAAGCCGGATTACCTACTCGGCCATGGTGCAGCGCATCACCAAGGTTGGCCTGAAACCCGATATCGGCTGTTTCGTGCTGTTCGATGGCGGCTTTACCGGCCTGGTGGTGCTGAACTTCTCGGCCGAAGCCGCGATGGAGATTTATGAGCGCTATATGCTCAGCATGGGCATGCCGAAGTCGGAGCTGGCCAGCTCCTTCACCTCGGACGAGGTGGCGAACATCATGGGTGAGCTGATGAACCAGATCGTCGGCGATTTCACCGGCAAGGTGCGCAGCGAACTGCACACCAATATCACGCAGAACCAGCCGAAAATGCTGGTGTTGAACAAGCAGGTGACCCTGAGCGTGGATACCCCGCTGGACCGTCCGGAAATGCGCCGGGTCTCCTTCTTCACCGAGCGTAACAACATCTTCTACCTCGAGCTGGCGATCGACCGGACGGAGTTTATCAAGCTGCACGATTTCGAGAAGACGGAAGCCGAAGACCCGGATGTCCTGCTGGAGCGCGAACAGGCGGCCAGGCAGGAAGCCGCGCCGGCCGATGCGGTTGCCGCTGACGATGCCGACGAGCTGCTGAAGTCCCTCGGCATGTGATGTAAAAAAGGGTTTGCAAAAGGTGGAACGGCAGCTATAATTCTGCCTCCTTTCCCCGATAGCTCAGTCGGTAGAGCGACGGACTGTTAATCCGCAGGTCCCTGGTTCGAGTCCAGGTCGGGGAGCCAGAATCAATAAAAAGCCCAGCCCTCCGTGGTTGGGCTTTTTGCTTTGCGCGGGAGGATGCCATGGCGAAGAAGAAAGAAGAACTCGATCCGGAAACCCTGGAACTGATCCAGTGGTGCATCGAGGTGGAGGGCTGGCTGGTCAAGGGCGGCGCCACGCAAAAGGAAGCCCAGGACCATATCGAGGAGCAGGTGGAGTGGTTCACGGACCTGTTCTATGACGGCTTGACGCCGGAAGAAGCGGCCAGGGAAGCCCTGGCTTAAGGCTTTGGCGCCGTTTTGGCGCGGTTTCGTCGCAAAGGCATTGCATGGCAGGCGCCCGTAGGGCGAAAATGCTTGCCATGCAGATAATCCTTTCCCGCTTTCCCTTGCGCCGCCTCGCCATCGACGGCATGTATGTGGCGGTGTTCAATGTGCTGTGCGCCATCCTGATCACTTTCGTGTTCGGCGGCGGGCGCAATTTCGGACCGAACCTGCTGGTGTCGATGTGCATCGGCACCATCACCTGGCTGCTGATCGACCTCGCGCGCTTTACGCTTTTGGGCGAGCGGGACAAGTTCAGATGGCTGTTCTTCGTGCCGGTGATGGCGGTCGCCGTGGTCGCGGGCGTGTTCCTGGGCTCCAAGCTGGCGGGATGGCTGATGGGCGTCGAGACCAACATCATGCGGGCGATCGGTGGTGACCGCGGGCGCAGCGCCTTGCTGTTCACGGTGTTCGCGACAGGCGCGGCGACCGTGTTTTTCGCCGGCCGCGACCGGCTGTCGCAGGCACGTGCCGAAGCGGCCGTGGAGAAAGCGCGGGCGGAAGCCGTCGAGCGCCAGGCGCTGCAGGCGCAGCTGCAATTGTTGCAGGCGCAGATCGAGCCGCACATGCTGTTCAACACCTTGGCCAACCTGCAGGGCTTGATCGCACTGGACCCGGCACGCGCCCAGGCCATGCTGGACCAGTTGATCGTCTACCTGCGTGCGACCCTGAGCGCGGCGCGTGCCGAACGCACCACGCTGGGCCAGGAATTCGCGCTGCTGGAGGCTTACCTTGGCCTGATGTCGGTGCGCATGGGCGCGCGCCTGAGCTTCGCGCTGGAGTTGCCGGACGATTTGCGCAACCGTGAGTTGCCGCCCATGCTGCTGCAGCCGTTGGTCGAGAATGCCATTGCCCATGGCGTGGAGCCCAACCTGGGTGGCGGCCACGTCCTGGTGGCTGCGCGCGCAGCCGGCAGCGGGCTGGAATTGCTGGTGTCCGACACGGGGCGCGGACTGGACGCCGGTCCCGGCAAACCCGGTACCGGCCTCGGTCTTGCCAATGTGCGGGAGCGCTTGAATGCCTTGTATGGCGGGCTTGCCTCCTTGTCGCTTGAAGCCGCGCCACAGGGCGCAACTGCACGTATCCATCTGCCATGACAACCGCACTGATTGCTGAAGACGAGCCAATCCTGGCTGCCACCCTGGAGGCCGCATTGCGGCGCCAATGGCCCGAACTATCGATCGTCGCGAACTGCGGCAATGGCGTCGAGGCGTTGGCGCAGGCCGCGGCCTTGCAGCCGCAGGTCCTGTTCCTCGACATCAAAATGCCTGGCAAGTCGGGGCTTGAGGTGGCCGAAGAACTGGCCGATGCCTGGAGCGGGCCGGCGCCATTCCCGCAGATCGTGTTCGTAACGGCCTACGATGAATTCGCGGTGCAGGCATTCGACCAGGAGGCGGCCGATTATGTCCTGAAGCCTGTCAGCGATGAGCGCCTGGGCCGCACCGTGGCCCGCCTGCGCCAGCGTTTGCAGGACAAGCCCGGTGGCGGGCTGGAAGCGCTGGCGGCGCAACTGCGCGCGCTGGGTGTGCCGACGGCCGCGCCGGTGGCGCAGCGCTTGACGGTGATCCGCGCCGCCGTGGGCAACCAGGTGCGCATGGTGCCGGTGGCCGACGTGGTGTACTTCGAGGCGGCCGACAAGTACGTAAACGTGGTGACGGCCGACAGCGAGGTGCTGATCCGCATGAGCCTGAAGGAATTGCTGCCGCAGCTCGATGGGCAGGCATTCTGGCAGGTGCATCGCGGCACCATCGTCAATGCTTCCTGCGTGCTGAGCGCCATGCGGGAGGAGGGCGGCAAGTTGTCGCTGGTCTTGCGCGGCCGTCCGGAGAGGTTGCGCGTCTCTCCGCTGTACGCCCACCTGTTCCGCCAAATGTGATTCAGAATCCGCGCTGGATGCTGGCCAGCGCGACATGTCGCGCGTAGCGGCCGGCCAGGCCGCCGTAGTGGCGATAGCTGGCGGCCACCATCCAGGGACCGCTCTTCCAGCCGGCCGAGATGGTGGCGATGCGGCTGCCGGCGAGCGGACCGCTGCGTGGCTGCCAAAGCATGTCGGCCGACACTTCCACGTCGTCGAAATACTGGGATGCGCGCAGCATGCGGTTGCGTTGCTGGCCGGGCGCGGCGCTGCGGTCGGTCCAGGCTTCGCCCACGACCGAGAACTTGCTTTCCGTGGTCCAGGTGAATCCGGCGAGTGCCTTGCCGCCGTGCCGCGGGCGCTGCTGCCAGAGCAGGGAGGCGTGCAGTTCCAGGCCGGCGCCGGCCACTTGCGAGAACGATGCGCCGGCTTCGATGCCATTGCGGTCGGACAGCCGCAGCACGGCATATTCGTCGCGTGCGCCTCGCTGGCGGTAATGGCGGATGGCGATGGCCTCGTCATTGCGCTGGCGTGCGGTGGCGTCGGCCCGGCCGCGGCCGGGGTTGGCCCATACGACGGTGGTTGCGCTGTCGGCGTCGAAGCGTTCCCAGGCGAGCATGGGGATGCCGTCCAGGGCCAGCGGGTTCAGGGCGCGGCGGTCTTCACGCTGCACCACGTCGAGCGGGCGGAAGGCGTAGCCGACGTCCCAGCCCATCACCTTTTTTCCGGCCGTCAGGAAGCCGCCGGCCAATGCGTGGTCGATGGCCAGTTCGTTGGCGCGCAGGCGCAACTCGCCGCCGTCGACGCGGGTTGCGGTCAGGACCGCGCGCAATGGCCCGTCCTGCCAGCGTAGCTCGCCGGCCTGCAGGGATTGGGTGCCCAACTGGGCGCGGACGTTGGCGACGAGGTCCGCCGCCGGCGCGGCGCCGGGGGCCGCGGCTGCGGCGGCGATGGACAAAGCCAGTGTGGCCTGCTTACGGTGCTGCATTGGAGCGGCTCAGGTACATGGGGTTGAACAATTCGTCGCCGAACTGGCGCGGCCTGGCCGCGAGCGTTGTGACGACGGTTTCTCGCCCGGTATTGATTTCGTCCACGAGCACCATGCGGTCCTGGCTGAAGCGTGCCTGCTTGAGGCGTTTGTTGGACGTGGCGTACAGGTCCGCATGCACCGGCCGGTAGTCCGCTTTCGCGACGTGCAGCACCACGCGCTGGTAGCTCAGGGTCTTGCGCGTGGCAGTCAATTCCAGTTCGAGACAGGCAACGCCGTCGATCTCGGCTTCGCGTGCGACGCGGCCCTGGTAGTCGCCGGACCAGGACATGTTGGCGATGTCGCCGGTCGCGGCGTCGCCCAGCAGTTTCTGCAGCGGCGTGATGCGGATCGGCCGCGCGCTGCCCGGCAGCAGCATCCAGAAATCGTCGCCGGACATCAGTACCTTCTGTCCGGCCTCGCCGGGGGAGCGGAACAGGATCAGGGCCTTGCCGCCGGGGCGGATCAGCACCTGGTAGCGCTTTTCCTTATCCTGCTTGCCGTCCTTGAAGGTTTGCACCAGGGTGTCGACCTGGGAAGATGCATCGCGCAGCCGGTAGGAATCGGCCTTGCGCAGGATGGTCTCCACGTCCTGGGACGCGGCGCCACCCGCGGCAAGCGCCAGCGCGCCGGCGATCAAAGTCTTAAACATGGGCGAGTGCCTCCACAACGGATTGGTTGGCAGCCTTGCGGCTGACGAGCAGCGAAGCCAGGGCGGCGAGCACGGTCACTGCCAGCCCGGCGCAGGCGTACATGGCAGGCGAGACCACGACCACCAGCGGGTAGCCGCCAGTGCGTCCCGGTGGCGGCGGCATCTGGATCCCCAGCACCAGCAATGCCATCGCCACGCCAGCCGCCAGCGCCATGCCAAGCAGTGCGCCGCCGCCGCCCAGCACCAGGCCTTCCAGCGTGAACAGGCGGGCGACTTCGCCGGGTGTAGTGCCCATCGCGCGCAGGGTGCCGATTTCGCGGGTACGTTCCAGCACGGCCATCGACAGCGTGTTGGTGATGGCGAACAGCACGATCACCAGTACGATCACGCCGAGGAAGCCGAAGATGCGGTCGTACAAGCCCTTTACGCTCTGGTAGAACACGGCTTGTTGGAGCCAGGTGCGGATTTCAAGCTTGCCGGCGTATTGCGCTTTCCAGGCGGCGCCAACGGCTTCGCTGTGTTCGAGGTCGTCAAGATAGACGCTCAGGTAGCTGACCTTGTCCGTCACCAGCAATGCCTGAGCGGTCGCAAGGTCCACCATGGCGAGGCGCTTGTCGATGTCGGCAATGCCGCTGCTGACGATGCCCGTCACGGTCACGTCGACAGCATTCAGGCTGCCGGCGGTGGTGGTTGACATCAGCGTCAGGTCGCTGCCCGGTTTCGCGTTCAGGATGCGCGCCAGGCCTTTGCCCAGGACGATGCCGGTGCCGCGCTGTGCGGGCTGTGTGCTATCGCCCTCCAGCAGGCTGCCTTGTTCAAGTTTCATGAAGGGGCCTTTGACGAGGAATTCCTGGCGCGCATCGACGCCGGTGCCGAGGAAGATCTCGCTCTTGTCGCCATTGCTGATCAAGCCGGAGAACTGCAGGCGGGGCAGCACGCGTGTCACGCGCGGGTGTGCCAGCAGTTCGCGCGTGAGGCCGGCCCGGCCGGACAGGCCGTGTTCGAGCGGCATGCTGTCGGTACCGTCGAACTGACCGGGCGCGGCCAGTACCAGGTGGCCGGTGTCGCGCGCGCTGGCCTGCGCCAACGATTCATAGGTGTACAAGGCAAAGCCGCCGCCCAGCAGCGCCGCGGCCGTGCCGGTGGCGGCGATCGCCAGCGTGACCAGGGACCGGCGCCGGTTGCGCATGGTGTTGCGGCACGCCAGTGACAGCCATTTGAAATCAATGCGCATGGTGGGCTCCTTTGAGTACGCCATCGTCCAGCATCAGCGAGCGGTCGCAGTGCGGCAGCATGCGGTCGTCGTGCGTGGCCACCAGGAAGGTGGTGCCGTCGTGATGGGCCAGGGCGCGCATCAGGCCGATGATCTGGGACGCGGTCTGCGCGTCGAGGTTGGCGGTGGGCTCGTCGGCGATGACCAAGCGGGGGCGCTTGACGATGGCGCGAGCGATGGCCACGCGCTGGCGCTGGCCGCCGGACAACTGGTCCGGCTTATGGCCACCCAGCCCCTGCAGGCCGACACGCGCCAGCGCTTCCTGCACACGCTGGCGTCGTTCGGCCGGCGGCACCCCCAGCAGGTACAAGGGATAGTCGACGTTGTCATGCGCCGTCATCACCGGCACCAGGTTGAACCCCTGGAAGACGAAGCCGATGGCCTGGCGGCGCAAGCTGGTGCGGCGCGCCTCGTCCCCGGCCGGCAGCGGTTCGCCATCGAACAGCAGCTCGCCGCCATCGGCTTTGTCCAGCAGGCCGCACAGGTTAAGCAGGGTACTCTTGCCGCTGCCGGACGGCCCGGTGACGGCGGCGATCTCGCCGCGCGCCAGTGCCAGGTCCACCGATTGCAGGGCGCGGATCACATTGCCGCCCAGCGCGTAAGACTTGCTGGCGCCATGCAGCGACAGCAGGGGTTCGGCGGCGTTCATTGGCCGATCTCCTTCAGGCGCGCCGCGGCCTTTGCGACGTGCGGCGTGCCGGACTGGGTGGCGATCACCTGGCGCAGGTAGCCGATTTCGTCGCCGCTGCGCTTCTCTTCGGCGGCGACCCGGGCGGCGACGGTAAACACGCTGGCACGCACCGGCGCCGGCGACTGCGCCAGGGCGGGCGAATCGAGCGCGGCTTGCAGTGCGCGCTTGCCGCCCGGGCGGCGGTTCATGAACTCGGGCAGGGCAAGCAGGGTATTGGCCGCGACCAGGCGGGTTTCGATGCTGGCCGGGGTCCCGTTCAGCAGCAGGCTGTCATGTTCGGCGGCCAGCAAGGCCAGCGCTTTCTCCACCATGTCGGCGCCCTGTTCCGCGAACTTCAGCTTATTCCACGGCATCATGGCGTCGCGGCCCTGGAGCGCAATACCGGCGCCCTGGTAGGCCAGGAAGAGCGGGTTGCCGGGCTGGGCGCCGGCCAGCTTGCCGAACGATTCGATGGCGGCGTCGCGCGCCGACGTGTCGCCGGCGGAGGCCGCGATGAACTGCTGGCGCGCCGCGCTGAAGGCAGAGCTGGTGTCCGATGCCTGCGCGGCAGGGAGGCAGCCGAAGGCGAGTGCGATGGCCAGCGCCAGGAAGGTGTGGTTCATGGTTTGCTCCAGGTGGTTGTGAATGCGGAAAGATTAGGGAGCGGGCGCTGCCACTGCCATGTGTTTGCGATGAAGGCCGTGTTTCGTGTCGCGAAACCGGGCCGGGCGGACGCAAGAAAAGTGTTTCACCGATAACTGGATTACCTGTCACGGATCCAGAGGAACGCTTGTGACGCGCGCCCTGTGCGAACGAACGGCTGCTCGATGGTCCGGCCGCGAAGTCCGAGCGCACCCGCAAGCTGCTGCGCGCCTTCGTCAGCACCGGACTGGACGCCTACCTGCAACCGATGGCGTTCGGTGCCGCATCCGATGCGCGCCTGCTGTTCGAAAAGGATGTGGCGAGCCGGGAACTGCAGTGGCGCCTGCGCGACATTGCGCGCGACCTGGTGCTGCAGGCGGACTCGCCGGACGAGAAAGTGGTGCTGGCATCGCTGGTCAACCTGCTGGACAGCGATGACGGCATCGTCGAAGCGCCGCAGCGGCAATTCCACCCAAGCCGCCACCGCGGCCCGCAGACGGCGGCCGACCGCCAACTGCGGGCCTGACGCCGGGCTGCCCGCTCAGGCGAGGTGGCAGACCATGGAAGCGCCGCCGACCGGCGTTCCCTGGGCGTTCAACTGGGCCACGTTGACCTGGTACTGCTCTCCCTGCGCCGCGGCGGACGGAATGGTGGTGCGCAGCGCGAGCGGGTACATCATGGCTGGCTGCTTCTCCATCGTGACCTTGACCACCGAGCGGGTGATGTCGACATAGCGTTTGCCGCCGCGCAGCACCACATCGCCGGCTTCCACCGTCACTTCGCCGAGCTTGTGGTGCGGCAGGCAATCGAAGTGCGAGCCCTTGGCCAGGGTCAGGATGCCGCAGCAGCAGCCAAAGCGGGTCTTGACGCGCGTGTCATCGAGGAACACCAGGCCGCAATCCTTCATCATGTCTTCGTCGCCATGGGGCTGGCCGGGCAACGGGTCGGACTGGTTGCCAAAGTCGATGGCTGGGAAGGCTGCGCCGTCATCGTCCAGCGACAGCGTGAGCGGCATGTCGGCCGGCAGGTGGCTGCGGTCGATCACCAGCGTCATGCGGGTTTCGCGGTTGTAGCGGCTGGCGGCCACGAAGGGGAAGCTGGCGTGTGCGCCCGCCAGCACGTCGATTACCGTCAGGTTGCGCTGGGCCAAGTTGTTGCGGCGCGCGCTGATCGGGTCGCCGCTCAGAGGCGCGGTGGCAAAGGCGTAGTCGTTGTCGGCATTGACCACCGCCAGCAGGCAAGGGTGCCACGGGTGGTCGGTCTGCCAGCCGTACAGGGTTTCGACCTGGGCCGCCTCGATGCGGAACTTGGCCATCGCCGTGCCGCCTGCCGGGACGCTGGCGAAGCTGGTGGTAATGCCGGTCGGACTGACGTGCATGGCGTCCACCTGGGTCCAGTCGGGCGGATAGACGAATTGCAGCCCGACATAGGGCGTGATGCGCGTGCTGACCGTCACGTTGCGGGCGTCGCGCGCGCCCTTGTTGGTCACGCGCACATAGATGTAGTTGGCCTGACCGCGTTCGACGTTCTTCGATTGCAGCGGGTCGCCGGGCACGAACACGTTGTCGTCGTTGATGCGCACCACGATGTCGGAGAAGTCCCAGAAATTGCCGCCGGTGAAAGGCTCGGCGCCGCTATCGGCCGGGGCATCCTTGATCATCACGTCGGCTTCATCGAGCGCGCGGAAGACGTTGATGCGGCCGTAGCCCATTTCCTGGTTCCAGGTGCCGTTGGACTTGCCGGCCGTTTCGGCGTAGGCCACCGCGCCGACCTTTTGCGCGGTCCGTTCGATATGGGCGCGCACTTCGACATTGCTCAGCGTAGGGTAGACGCTGCGGATCAGCGCGGCCAGGCCGGCCACGTGCGGCGTGGCCGACGAGGTGCCGTTGAACACCAGGTCGTAATCGCCCGGGACATAGCCGCCGCTGCCCTGGATATCGGTGGTCGGGATGTGCACGCCGGGCGACACCACCGAGATTTGCGGGCCGAAGTTGGAGCCCCAGGGTTCGCCGTCAGGGCTCATCGGGGTCTTGCGGTTGTCGATCTCGTCCGAGGCGCCGACCGCGATCACCAGCGGGTTGGTCGCGGGATAGGTGATCGGGCCGTTGTAGTTGTGGGTGGCGACGCACATCACCAGGTCATTGTTGAAGGCGTTCTGGATGGCCGGGTCGATGATGGCCGGGCTCCAGCCATTCCAGCCAAAGCTCATGCTGATCACGCTGGCGCCGTTGGCCGTAGCGTAGTTGATGCCGGCGGCCACTTCGACGTCGGTCCAGGCGTCGAACGCCACCGGAAGGATGCGCGCATCGCCCGCCACGCCGGTCACGCCGGTGCCATTGTTGTAAGTGGCGGCAACGATGCCGGCGCAGGCCGTGCCGTGGTTGCCGGTGGGTGAACCGTCGCCGCTCATGGTGCCGAGGTTGATACCGTTCGCATGGAAGCGCAGGTCGGGGTGTTTCAGGTCGCAGCCTTCATCGAGCACGCAGACCACGGCGGTGGCGACGCCGGTGGTGATGTCCCAGCCGGTGGTGCCGGGGCCGCCGGCTTCGATGCGCGTCATGTCCCACTGCTGCGGGAACAGGGTGTCGTTGGGGGCGATCGACGTGGGCGTCAGCAGCGGCATGGTCTCGAACTGGAAATCGGCGATCGGCGCATTGGGGATCTGGCGCAGGCGCTCGCGCAACTGGTACGCGTTGATTTCCTTGACGTTGGAAATCTGGAAGTAGCGGTGGCCGTTCAGGTAGCGCGATTTTTCCGGCACTTCCTGGATCATCGGCTCGGCCGCGCCCTTGGCGCCCAGGCCTTCGGGCAGCGTGACGGCGGCGTCGCGCGGTTGGCGCAGCTTGATCAGGGCCACGTGGGGCAGGGGCGCCATCAGTGCCCGGCGACCGCGCTGTCCGGCATGGCGGTAGACGGGGCCGATCCAGTCCAGGCCCAATTGAGCGCCGGCTTCCTCCAGCTTGGCCAGGCGGCCATCGTCCAGCGGGCGGCGCGATTGCACGAAGTAGCGCGTCCTGGTGTGGTTGACGCGTTCGCCCGGCACCATGCCTTCATCCGCCTCATCTTCCAGGAACAGTTCCTGGCTATGCAGGAACTGCTCAACGGTGCTACGCTCTTTCGGCTGTTTGAGCGCAATCAGGATGCGGGTCGGTTCCAGCGCCAAGGTGGCGCCCGAGGCGTGGCTCATCTCTTGCGGAAAGTTTTTCATGATGTCTCCTAGACGGTTCGGGGATCCCTTTGTTGCGGGGATCAAGCCAGTCTAGGAGGCTTATGTGAATGGGCTTTGACCTGCGTCTATCATGCGGCATAAACCAACCGAGGAGAACCATGAAAACTTTCGCCGCCGCGCTTGCCGCGCTCGCCGTCTTCGCTGCCCAGCCTGCTGTCGCGCTGGAACAGTCCGCTTCCGTCAAAGTCACCAAACTGCTGCAATCGCCCACTAGCTGGAATGGGGCCGCGCTGGCTTACCCAGGGGGGCAGGCCGAGGTCACCGCCATGCTGATCGAAATCGCGCCCGGCGCGGAAACGGGCTGGCACCTGCATCCGGTCGCCTCCTTCGCTTACATCCTGGAGGGCGAGCTGGAGGTGAGCCTGAAGGATGGTTCGGTGAAGCGCCTGGCGCCCGGACAGGCCCTGGCGGAAGTGGTGAATACCCTGCACAACGGCCGCAATGTGGGCAGCGGTCCGGTCAAGCTGGTGGTGTTCTATGCCGGCGCGGTCGGTAGCACGCTGACAATCAAGTGATAGTGCTGAAATCTTATAGTAGGTATATAATGCGCGCTATTTTTGCGGCGACAGACCGCAGCCGGTGGGGAGAGTAGGGGGACATCCACAAAGCCACCCACAAGGAAAATCATGATGAAGTTGTCCAAGATGCATCTGGCCGTGACGCTGGCCACCGTGCAGATGACCGCCATGGCCCAGGAAGCCACCCAAGCCCCGGCAGGCCAGCTGGAAGTAGTGACCGTGACCGCGCAGCGCCGCGCCGAGAATATCCGCGAAGTGCCGGTGTCCGTGTCCATGATCAAGGACGAAAAGCTGGACATCCTGTTGTCCGGCGGCCAGGACATCCGCGTCCTGGCGGGCAAGACCCCATCGCTGAACGTCGAGTCGTCGACCGGCCGCGTATTCCCGCGCTTCTACATCCGCGGCTACGGTAACGCCGACTTCGCCGTGTTCGCCTCGCAGCCGGTTTCGCTGATTTACGACGACGTGGTGCAGGAGAACCCGATCCTGAAGGGTTACCCGATGTACGACCTGGCCAACGTGGAAGTGCTGCGCGGCCCGCAAGGCACCCTGTTCGGCCGCAACACCCCGGCCGGCGTGGTCAAGTTCGAATCGGCCAAGCCAAGCCTGCGCGGCGTGGAAGGCTTCTATAACGTTTCCTACGCGACCGACGCCACCATCAACCTGGAAGCAGCCGCCAACGTGCCGCTGTCGAAGGAATGGGCGCTGCGCGTATCGACCCTGCGCCAGCATCGCGACGACATCGTCGACAACACCTACACCGGCCAGAAGGACGCGCTGGAAGGCTACAACGAGCACGCCGAGCGCGTGCAGGTGCTGTACCAGCCGAACGGCGTGTTCAATGCCCTGTTCAACGTGCACCAGCGCCAGACCACCGGCAGCTCGCGCCTGTTCCGCGCCAACATCATCAAGAAGGGTTCCAACACCTTCGTCGACGGCTTCGATCCGGAAAAGATCGCCATCAACGGCCGTGAAGACCAGGAACTGAAGACCCAGGGCGCCAGCCTGCGCATGAGCTGGGACCTGGGCGCGCACAAGCTGTACTCGATCACCGGTTACGAGACCGTGGCCAAGTACAACTCGGCCGGCGACATCGACGGCGGCAACCCGACCAACGCGCCGGCCGTGCCGTTCCAGGTTGCCACCGCCGCCTTCGTACCCGACATCAAGCAGTACTCGCAAGAGTTCCGCGTCGAGTCCAAGTACACCGGCCCGGTGAACTGGCAGGCAGGCGTGTACTACTTCGACGAGAAGGCTGTGGCTGGCCAGGATAACTTCAACGTTGCCGGCAACCGCACCACCCGCGTGAAGTCGCAGCAGAAGAACGAAGCGTACGCGCTGTTCGGTTCCGTGAACTATGCCGTGAACGATGCGTTCACCGTGCGCGGCGGCGTGCGCTACACCGACGACAAGAAGGACTTCGACGTGCTGGAAACCACCGGCACCGTGCTGGTGGGTCCGAAGAGCGCCAACCTGTCCAAGGACAAGTTCAACTGGGACCTGAGCGGCACCTATAAGCTGAACAACGACGTCAGCGTGTATGCCCGCTACGCCACTGGCTTCCGCGCGCCATCGATCGCGGCTCCTTCCACCTCCGTGCCGATCACCGTGGCTGATGCTGAAACCATCACGTCGATCGAAGCCGGCGTGAAGGCCGACCTGTGGAACCGCCGCGCCCGCGCTTCCCTGAGCGTGTACGACTACGACGTGAAGAACCAGCAGCTGACCGTGGTCGGCGGCAATTCCAACGTCACCAAGCTGATCAACGCTGCCAAGACCAAGGGCCGCGGTATCGAAGGCGAGATCGAAGGCTTCGTCACCAACGACTTCAAGGTTTCGGCGAGCGCCTCGTACAACTTCACCGAGATCCGCGATCCTGCGCTGTCGGTGAACAAGTGCGCCCAGTGCACCGTGCTGGACCCGATCAACGCCGCTGGCCGCGTAGTCATCGACGGCAACGACCTGCCACAGGCACCGAAGTGGATCGTCAACCTGACCGCCCGCTACAACTACCCGCTGGCCGAAGGCAACCTGTTCGTGCTGACCGACTGGTCTTACCGTTCCAAGGTGAACTTCTTCCTGTACGAAGCAGTTGAATTCACCGGCGCACCGCTGACCGAAGGCGGCCTGCGCGTGGGCTACAACTGGGCCGGCGGCAAGTATGAAGTGGCAGCCTTCGCACGCAACATCACCGACCAGCGCCGCATCACCGGCGCCATCGACTTCAACAACCTGACCGGCTTCATCAATGAGCCACGTCAGTTTGGCGTGCAGTTCAAAGGCTCGTTCTAAGTAACAGCCGTACCGTCACGCCGGGCTCGCGGGCCCGGCGTGACGCCTTCACCGCGGCTTCCGCCCCGATTTCAGCCTGGCCAGTTCGGCCGCCACCCACTTCATCAACCGATCGTCATCCGTCATGTCGCCTGGATAAGCCAGGTCCGGCACGAATGGCTCGCGCGTGGCTTGCGTGGACGAATAGAGTGCCGACGGGATGAACAGCGTTCCTTTACCGCTTGGCAGCTCGAAGCGGTTGATTTCGCCGGTCGGCGAATAGCCCCAGGTCGTTTCGCCCAGCACCACGGTATCGCCGATGCCGCGCAATTGCTGCAGGAAGTTCATGCACGAGCTGAAGCAATTGCGGTCGATGACGGCGGCGATGCGCGGACCGCTGGGACGCTGGCGCACCTTGGCGGCTGTCGCCGCATGCTCCGCGGCGGTGGCGCCATACACCTGCACCAGCTTGTCGCCATTGGCCATGCCGGCCTCCAGCTTGCGCAAGGCGGCGCCGAATTCGTCGCGCGAGGCGGCAAACTCGGGCGCGGTGGCATAGTGTTTGTACAAGCCGATGGTCGCCTGGTCGGCGATCAGGTACTTGGCGTACGCCGGCAGTTCGCCCAGCTGCCGGCTGTATTCCTTGCCGTACAGGGCCTCCAGCGCACGGCTGCCCCATGAGGAGTCGCCGCCGCCATTGCCGCGCAAATCGAAGACGATCCAGTTTGCCTTGTGCAGTTTTTCCAGCTCGGGATAGAGCTGTTCATAGGCGGGACCGGACTTGGCTCCGTTGAAGTCGGGCATGCCGACCCAATGCATGCCGCGCGCGAGCGGATAAAGCCCTGGCGGACGCGCTTTCGCGATGAATTGCTTGCGCATCTTTTGTACATGCTCGTCGCCGATCTCGGAAGCTTCGCGCAGCGGCAATGCATAGGCGCGCACACTGCCGTCGGGCAGCGCAAACGTGCATTGTTTGGGCGGGATCACCAGGCCATTGTCGAACATCGCCTGGCGCGCTGCGGTGCTGGCTGCGGCGGGAAACTCGGCGCCATACGGGATGAACGGCGCGACGCCGAACTTCAGGAAACTGCCGGTCCAGACGCCGTCGCAGCTCTGCGCGACCGCGTTCACCGGCGGCAGGGGATGCGGCCAGCCCGGTTCCGACCAGACCACGCGGTACTGGTCGCCGCTGCGGTCCAGCACCAGGCCGTTCCAGGCCCGGATTTTCAACTGGTTCAGGTTGACGCTGGTATGCGGATCGGCAAAGCTGAAGATGAGGCGCGCCAGCGTCCGCCTGTAATCGCGCTCGGTTGTTGCCTGCTCCGCTTCCAGTAAAGCACTGCGGGAACTGGTCTCCAGCGATGCGACGATGTCGTACTGACCCGCAATCGCGCCGGCATGGTTGCGGCGCAGGGCGTCGACGGCGAACTGGACGTCTCGCGTGGCGAGCGCGGTCCAGTCGGCGGGGGAGGTCGTGGCCGCCTCTGGCGCAGCATGGCTGGCGCCGGCGGCTAAGCACAATAACAAGCTGGGTGTTACGGATAAGCGCAATCGCATCAAACAGGTTCCTCGGCTGGCAGTGTTGCAAAAAAAATATCACGGCCGTCATTGTTGCCTTGGGATTCTTTTTTTGCAAGCTCTTGTCAGGTTCAAAAAGGCTGGCTATAATGCGGCCTCTTTTCCCTGATAGCTCAGTCGGTAGAGCGACGGACTGTTAATCCGCAGGTCCCTGGTTCGAGTCCAGGTCGGGGAGCCAGGACATAGAAAAGCCCAGCCTTAACCGGTTGGGCTTTTTGCTTTGGCGGGCGCGGAGGATGGGCCTACAGGCGTTTCACCTGCAGGGTTTGACCCGGCGTCTTGATGTCGAACAGGCGGTCAATGTTGGGATGCTTTCCTGGGTTGGCGCGGGCATCTTGCGTGTGTTCGGCATAAATCCTGACGCCTACTTCCGCCGCCTCCGGGCTGATCGCGCCGAAAGCTTCGGCGAGCCAGGAATATACGCGCAGCGATCCCGCCTGGCCTGGCTTGTTTTCGATCTTTGCCACCGGAGTACCTGATTGGTCGAGAAGCTCGATTGCGGCAACCGTATCCACGGCGGGCAAGAGAGACAGGTTGTCCGAAAATTTGTCGCTAAAGCTGGGGAATTGCATAGGTGCCCTTACACAGTTAAACCAGTATTCTGTCATATAAGCCGGGCTCTTTGTCCTGAGTGGCGATGGTGTCGCCACAGCCTGCGGCGCGCAAGCTTAAATGGGGTAGACTTGTTGGCCAAGGAGGAGGCGCCATGAAAGCTTGGATTCTGGCCGCTCTGGCGGCTGTCACCCTGGCAGGATGCAGCACCCCGCAAGCGCACCAGCAGCAGCCCTTCATCTGCCGCACAGTGGAATCGGGCCTCGGCCAGCCGCTGGCCGACAACCAGCAGGGCATCGGGCATCCGGTACGCGACGAAGCCGGCAGGCTGGTTGGTCACAGCAGCCAGTGCGCGATCAAGAAGCGCATCCAGCATTTCTACTTCACCGGTTCGGGCTTCAAGCCGTTCGATATGGAGAACGGTTATAAACTGCCGCCGCCGGACATGAAGATGATTGTCGTGAATGGATCGACCATTCCTTTCGTGGTACGGGTGGAGGCTGGCACCATCAACCGCTTCATCTACACCATCGCGATGCTGGAGCGGGCGCCCTGGAACCATAAGCTCATTTACTGGATGCGCGGTGGCGTCGGCATCGGGCACCAGCAGGGCTTGGCCATGTGGTTCAACGATGCGCTGAATAGTTCGGAGAAGCAGCTGATGCCCAAGCTGCTGGCGGAAGGCTACGCCATCGCCAGCTCGTCAGGGAATGAGACCGGGGTGCATTACAACATGCGCCTGGCCGAGGAGACGGCGGCGCAAACCAAGGCTTACTTCGCGGCCAGCTATGGCAAGCCGGTGTACACCATCGGCATCGGCGGTTCGGGCGGCGCGGTGCAGCAGTATATGTTCGCGCAAAACCGCCCGGGCTTGTTCGATGCCGGCATTCCGGTGCAGTCCTACCCGGACATGGTGACGCAGTCGATCCCGATCTCCGATTGTCCTTTGCTGGGCCAATACTTCCGGGACGAGGTGGCGCGCGACCCCAGCTCCCCATGGGCGACGTGGAGCCGGCAGTCGCTGGTGGAAGGCATGAATGCCAGCGACACCGCGCGCAACCCGATCACCGGCAAGCCCGGTTCGACGGAATGCATCAATGGCTGGCGCTTTGCCATGCCGACGGTGCTGAACCCGCATTTCCGCGACAGCCGCTTCGATAAGGCAATCGCTTCCTATGGCTACGAGCCCGAAGCTTTCGCCAAGGTGAAGTGGACGCATTGGAACGACCTGGAGCAATTCTATGGGACCGATGCCGAGGGCTTCGCGCCCATCCCGATCGATAACGTGGGCGTGCAGTACGGCCTTACGGCGCTGGTGGCTGGCAGGATCGAGGCGGATGAGTTCCTGCGCGTCAATGCTTGCGTGGGCAGCTGGAAAGAGCAGCGCGACTTCGTGCCATGGAAGCAGGATAGCGATCCCTTCGATTCGGCCAATATGCACCGCAGTGCCACCTGCCGGGATCCGGAGGGGATGCCGGCGCCGCGCCGTGAAGCGGATCAGCGCGCAATTCGCGCGGCGTTCGACTCCGGGCATGTCTTCACCGGCAAGCAGCTCGGCATCCCGATGATCGACTTGCGCCCTTACCGTGAGGCAGAGCTGGACATGCACAATGCGCGGCAAGCGTTTTCGGTACGCGCCCGCCTGCTGGCCGCCAATCCGGTGGCGGCGAAACGGCAGGTGATCTGGTTCGCGCGGCCCGACACCGATTTGCCGGGGCAGGTCGTGAAGGCGCTGGGCGTGCTGGACAAATATCTCGCCAGCGGTAGTGCGCCGGCGGAATTTGCCGACCGCTGCGTCGATAGCGCGGGGACGGCGATCGGCTCCGGCCCCGATGCGTGGAGCGGCATCCTGGATGGCGGCAAGCCTGGCGCCTGCACCCAGGCTTTCCCGATCCATGGCAGCCCGCGCATGGCGGCGGGCGATTCGATCCGGGGTGATACCTTCAAGTGCCGGCTGAAGCCCGTGGCGCAGGCGCTTGCCGACGGTACCTACGGCCCCTCGGTACGCTTTACCGATGCGCAGAAAACCTGGCTCAACCGGATCTTCCCGAAAGGAGTGTGCGATTACAATAATGGGATATGAAGATCCCACCCTTGAAATACCTTGTCCCGGGCAGTTTGGCCGGGCTGCTGCTGGCGTACGCAGGCATCGGCTTCCTTGCCGTGCCGGCAATCGTCAAGTCGCAGGCCGCCCGGCTGGCCGAGGAAAAACTGCACCGCCAGCTCAGTATCGAAGAAGTGTCGTTCAACCCGTTCACACTCAGCGCCTCGGTGCGCGGCCTGAAGCTGATGGAGCAGGACGGCGGCACCGTTCTTGCCAGCTTTGATCGGCTGGGCGCCAACCTGTCGTGGCAATCGGTGGCGCGCCTGGCGCCGGTAGTGCAAGAGGTGCGGCTGACCAAGCCGTACGTGCATCTGGCGCGCAATGCCGACAACCGCTACAACATCGACGACATCCTGCAACTGATCGCCAGCCAGCCGCCATCGCCTGAACCGGCGCGCTTCTCGGTCAACAATATCCAGCTGGAGGAGGGCGCCCTGGCGTTTGACGATAAGCCGGCCGGGGTCACGCATCAGGTGCGGGAATTGAAACTGGGTTTGCCGTTCGTCTCGTCGCTGCCGGCGGATGTCACGATTTTCGTCGAGCCGCTATTCAGCGCCAACATCAACGGTGCGCCAGTGCAGCTGCAGGGCAAAGCGCGGCCGTTCGCGGATCCGAAAGATTATGCGCTCGAACTCAGGCTCGACAAGGTCGACCTGACAGCCTATGTGGGCTACCTGCCGTTCAAACCCGGCTTCAAGCTGCCGTCGGCGCAGCTCGACGCGGCCCTCAAGCTGAGCGTGGTGCAGCCGAAAGACAAGCCGGCATCGCTGGTATTTGGCGGCGAAGCCAGCCTGTCGGGCGTGCAATTGCAGCAGCTCGATGGCAAGCAGGTGGCCAGCCTCGACGCGCTGAAAGTCAAGCTGGGCAAGCTGGATCTGCTGGCGCAGCGATTCGAGATTGCGCAGGTCGGCATCGATGGCTTGGCCTTGGACGTCCAGCGCAGCAAGGATGGGAAACTGAACCTGGCGCAGCTGGTGCCGGCCGCATCGCCAGCTTCGGGGCAGACCGGCGCGCCGGCCGCCCAGCCGGACGCCAAGCCGGCTGGCGCCGCGAACGGCCCGCTGGTGCTGCTGAAGGAACTTACGGTCAATGGCGCGGCGCTGCGCTATGCCGACGAAAGCCCGCAGGGAAAACTGCGTGCCGACCTGGCGAAGTTTGGTTTGCACGCACGGGACATCGCGTTCGACAGCGGCAAGCGCACGCTGGACATCGCCTCGCTTGCCTCGCACAGTGCGGACATCGACGTCCACCAAGGCAAGGCCGCAGCCGCGCCCACACCGGCGGGCGCGAAGCCGCCGGTCAAGCCCGGAACTGAAGCGCCGCTTCAAATCAAGGTCGGCAAAGTGGAGATCAACGATTGGGCGGCGCGCCTGCAGGAAGACTTCCATAGCGAACCGACCATTTTCAAGCTGTCGCCCTTGGCGCTGACCGTGAAAGGCTATTCCAGCGTGCCGGGCACCATGGCCGAGGTGTCGCTGAAGACAGGCATCAACAAGGGACGATTGGAGTTGAAGGGACAACTGGCGCCGTCGCCGTTGAAAGCCGACCTGGCTCTCGATTTGAAGAACTTCGACCTGTTGCCGCTTCAGCCTTACGTGACCGATTACGTCAATTTGCGCCTGCTGCAGGCTGCCGTTTCGAGCAAGGCCCGCCTGCGCCTGGAAACCGGGCAGGATGGTGCGGTCGCCGGCGGCTTCAAGGGCGATGTCAGCGTGGACCGCCTGTCCACTGTCGACAAGTCAAGTTCGAACGACTTCCTCAGCTGGAAATCGCTGGCCTTCGGCGGCATGGACGTCAACTTCAAACCATTCGCGCTGAATATCGAGCGCGTGGCACTGCACGACTTCTTCGCCCGCGTCATCATCGACCCGAACGGCCGGATGAATGTGCAGGACGTGACGCGCAGGGAAGGCGAGGAAGGCAGGAGCCTGACCGAAGCCGGTGCGCGTGCGCAAGCTGCCAAAGAGGCCAAGAGCAAGTCGAACCGGGTGGCGCAGGCCGCGCCGCAAGTTGCGCCACCTGCTGCGCCGCCGGCCGCCGCCGAGCCGCTGCCGCCCATCCGCATCGGCAAGCTCTTGCTCTCGGGCGGGCGCGTGCGCTTCACCGACAACTTCATCAAGCCGAACTACAGCGCCAACCTGAAGGAGCTGGGCGGCACGGTAAGCGGTCTGTCATCCGATCCGGCGCATAGCGCCAACGTGGATTTGCGCGGCAACGTGAGCGGCGCACCGTTGCTGATCGCCGGCCGTATCCATCCGCTGAAACAGGAATTGTCGCTCGACCTGCGCGCGGATGTGCGCGGCATGGAACTGTCGCAGCTCTCGGCCTACGCCGACAAATACGTTGGCTACGGCATCGAGAAGGGGAAGCTGACCTTCGAAGTGGCCTATCAGCTGGAGAACCGCCAGTTGAAGGCCGAGAACCGCCTGCTGCTGGACCAGCTCACCTTCGGCAAGGAAAGCACCAATCCCGAAGCGACCAAGCTGCCGGTGCAATTGGCCGTCGCCTTGCTGAGCGACCGCAATGGTGTGATCGACATCAATGTGCCGATCGGCGGATCGCTGGACGATCCGCAATTCTCGCTGGGCGGCATCATCCTCAAGGTGATCGGCAACGCGGTCACGAAAGCCGTTGCCGCGCCGTTCGCCCTGCTCGGATCGCTGTTCGGCGGCGGCGAGGAATTGTCGATGCTGGAATTCGAACCGGCACGCGCGGCACTGCTGCCGGCGTCGGAAGGCAAGCTCAAATCGCTGGCGAAGGCGCTGGGCGAACGTCCGGGCTTGAAGCTGGACATCATCGGCCGCTTCGATGCGGACGCCGAGGCGGATGCACTGCGGCGCGTCGCGCTCGAACGCAAGCTACGGCAGCTCAAGACGCGCGATATCCAGGCACGCGGCGCGGCACTTCCGGAAGGTGGCGTGGTGGTGGCGAAGGACGAATATGGCGTCCTGCTGGCGCGCGCATACAAGGACGAGACTTTCGCCAAACCGCGCAATGCCCTGGGCCTGGCGAAATCGCTGCCGGCCGAAGAAATGGAAAAGCTGATGCTGGCCAATCTCAGCTTGGACGACGATGATTTCATCGCGCTCGGCAACCGCCGCGCGCAGGCGGCCAAGGACTGGCTGGTGAAGCAGGGGCAGGTGTCGCCGGAGCGCATTTTCCTGATCGCGCCCAAAGCCGGCGCCGCCGGCCGCGTCGACTTCGCCTTGCACTAGGAGCCGGACATGCCCCAATTGGAGCTGGGCGGGACGCAACTGCACTACGAGCTGATCGAGGGCGACCGGCACAAACCATTGCTGGTGTTCCTGCACGAAGGGCTTGGCTGCATCGCCATGTGGAAGGGCTTTCCGGAGCGCTTGTGCGCAGCCACCGGTTGCGCGGGCCTGGTCTATGACCGGCTTGGCTACGGCCAATCGTCGCCGCAAAGGGAAACGCGCAGCATTCATTACCTGCACCAATCTGCGCTGTCCGAACTGCCGGCAGTGATGGACCGCCTGGCGCGGGGCCGCGAACATATCGTCGTCGGCCACTCGGATGGCGGCAGCATTGCATTGATCTACGCGGCAGGGCGGCCGCCGGGCTTGCGCGGCGTCGTCACCGCCGCGGCGCACGTTTTCGTGGAAGAGATTACGCTGGACGGCATCCGCTCGGCGGTCTGCGCCCATGCGGCCGGCAAGCTGCGCGGCTTGTCACGCTATCACGGCAGCAAGGCGGGAGAGGTGTTCGGCTCATGGGCTGATACCTGGCTGGCGCCGCCGTTCCAGCACTGGAATATCGAACACCTGCTGCCGGCCGTCGCTTGCCCCTTGCTGGCAGTGCAGGGCAGCGCCGACCAGTATGGCTCGCAGGCGCAACTGGATGCCATCGAGCGCGGCGTGCCAGGCGCGCGGCAGCGGGTGCTGCCTGGCTGCGGCCACAGCCCGCACATCGAACAGCCGGAAGCAACGCTCCAGACGATGGCCGACTTCATCATTGCTTTGGCGGCTCAGGCGCCGGCTTCTGAGGCGTGGCATGCTTGAGCATCGCCGTGAGCAGGGTGACATCCTCGTCGTTTTCCTGCGCTGGAACGCTGGGCCGCCCGCGCTGCTCGGCGGCCGGCTTGGCCGGGCGCTGGCGGCCGGGTTTTGACACCGTTGGCGCGGGCGCGGCGGCAGCTGGGGAGGCCGCCTCGCCGACGGTGGCGGCAACGGGAATCGATGCCGCCTGCGGACCCTGAGGCGAAGCGGCATAGACGATGGTTGCGGGCTGCGGCGGCGCGGCGCCGGCATTCCCCATGCCGGCGGACGGCTGACGCGGTGCTGCCTGGGGCGGCGTTGCGCCGCCGTCGTCCCGCAGCCAGGCCCAGGCTGATATGCCGGCAGCCAGCAAGGCCGCCACTGCAACGATGCGCGCCTTGTGCGGCGCATTCCAGGCCCAGTCCCGTGCCGGCGCCGGCACGCTGCCACCATTTGCCAGTCGCGCCAGGAGCCGGTGGCTATCGTCGCGCATGGCGGACCCCGCAAACAAGTCCGGCCGCATAAGTCCTCCCAAAGCTTGATCTTGCTCGACCCATCCGGATGCAGGACGGCATAGGATGCAAGTGTCGCGCGCCTCATGCGCTTTCGTATTGATGGAACGCACCATGTTGCCATTTATCGTTGCCGGCATCTTCGTCGCTGCCAGCGCCACTGGCTGGCTGTTGCTCTTTCCACCCAGGCGCAAGCCCTGCCGGCGCCAGCGCCGCCTGCTGCTGATCGGCGCCGGCACCGCCTTCCTGGCAGGCATGCCGCCTTTGCTGGTGCGTTGGCTGCGTCCGCGGCAGATGCTTCCCGTGTTCGACGACGGTCAGCGCAGTGCCGACCCGCTCATTACCGCTTTGCTGCACGGCGAGCAGCTGGTGCCGCCGCCGCCCCCGCCGCCGCTGGCCTTCGCCAGCGCCGACGTGGAGTTGTTGCGGCCCATGCTGTCGCAGGCCGACCGCGATTGGCAGCGCCTGGACCAGGACTTCGCGCAGCGGCTGCTGGTGGTATTCAACGTGATGCGGGAACGCCACGGTTACGAGATGGCGCTGCTGGAGGGTTACCGCAGTCCGGAGCGGCAGGAACGGCTGGCGGCGGCCGGCAACCATGTCAGCAATGCGCGCGCCTTCCAGAGCTTCCATCAATACGGACTGGCTGCGGATTGCGCCTTCGTCCGCGCAGGCAAGCTGGTGATCAGCGAACGCGATCCCTGGGCCATGCGCGGCTATCAGTTGTATGGGCAGGTGGCCGAATCGGTCGGCATGGTGTGGGGCGGCCGCTGGACCATGATGGACTTCGGCCATACCGAATTGCGCTCACGCGAGACGAGGGCTTGAGGCGGCTCAAGAGGCGTGGTCCGGCTTGGTGGCAACATCGGCCAACCTGCCCACCTTTTCTCAGCCCATCATGCTGCAACGAACCTGGTACCTGCTGACAGACAGGCGCACTTTGAACGTCCTGGCTCTCGCCCTGGTGGCGGGCCTGTTCTTCCTCGGCGCCGAACTCCTGCAACTTGCGCTGGTATGGGCGGTGGCGGCCGTCGCGGCGCTCGCCCTGCTGGCCCTGGCGGTTTGGGGCGCGCGCCGCTACCTGGCGCGGCGGCGCGAAGCCGAACCTGTGGCGCCTGCCGAAAGGCGTGCCGAGGCCGACCTCGAAGCGGTGCGCAATGCGATGGCGGAAGCCGTCGGCACCATCAGGAATTCGCGCCTTGGCCGCGCCACCGGTGCCCGCGCGCTGTACGAACTCCCTTGGTATATGGTGATCGGCAACCCGGCGGCGGGCAAGAGCAGCGCCATTACGCAATCCGGCCTGCAATTCCCCTTTTCGGATCCGAGGGCGATCCAGGGTGTCGGCGGTACGCGCCATTGCGACTGGTTCTTCACGGCGCAAGGCATCCTGCTCGATACGGCTGGCCGTTATGCGGTGCAAGCCGCCGACAGGGAAGAGTGGCACGGCTTCCTTGGCTTGCTGAAGAAGCACAGGCCGCGGGCACCGGTCAACGGCATCATCATCGCCGTCAGCATCGCCGAGCTGCGCGGCGAAGATCCCGAGGCCGTGCTGGCGCTGGCGCGCAGCCTGCGCCAGCGCGTGCAGGACTTGATCGAAAAGCTGGAAGTCTTCGCGCCCGTGTACGTGATGTTCACCAAAGCCGACCTGGTGGCGGGATTTGCCGAATTCTTCATCGATGCCGATACGCCGGAGCGCGAGCGCCCGTGGGGCGCAACGATGCCGTTCCGCCAGAAGGCGGGCTGCCGCGACATGCTGGCGTTCTTCGAACAGAGTTTCGATGAATTGTGCGACGGCCTGCGCGATATGGCCGTCGCCACCATGACGCAGCGCCGCCGCGAACTGGTGCCTGCCGGCGTGCATACCTTTCCCCTGGAATTTGCCGCCCTGCGTGCCCCGCTGAAGGCCTTCCTCGCGACGCTGTTCGAAGACAACCCTTTCCAGTTCCGGCCGGTGTTCCGGGGCTACTACTTCACCAGCGCGTTGCAGGAGGGGCATCCCTTGTGCACGCAATCCCAGCGCGTCGCCCAGCGCTTCGGCCTGGCCCGGCCGGCCGATGGTGCCGCACGCCCCGCCGCGGCGGCCGGCTATTTCCTGTCACGCCTGTTCCGCGACGTGATCTTTGCCGACAAGGACCTGGTCTCGCAATACGCCAGCCGCAGGCAGCGGCTGTTGCGCAATGGCGGCTTGGCAGTCGCGACGCTCCTGCTGGGCGCGCTGCTGGGCGCCTGGACCTGGGCGTACTCCGGCAATGCGCAGTTGGTCGCGCATGCGGCGGCGGACCTGGACAAGGTCGTCAAGCTGCAAGCGCAGCGGCCGGACCTGCAATCGCGCCTGGAAGCGCTGCAACTGTTGCAGGATCGGATCGAGCAGCTCGATAAGCTGGACCGCGAAACCCCATGGCTGTTGGGACTGGGCCTGTACCAGGGCCATACACTGGAGCGAAAGCTGCGCAGCGAATATTTCAAAGGGATGGCGGAGATCCTGCTGAAACCGGTCGCCGGCAGCCTGGAAGCGCAATTGTCCGGACGGGAACCTGGCAAGGTGGAAGATGCATACAATGCCTTGAAAGCCTACCTGATGCTGGCCGATAAATCCCATGCCGAAACCAGCCACCTCGGCGACCAGTTGACGCGCCATTGGCGCACCTGGCTGGAAACCAACCGCGGGGCGATGCCGCGTGAGCAGCTGTTGCGCAGCGCCGAATCCTTGTTGGCCTTTTACCTGACCCAGGTCAACGACCCGGCCTGGCCGCGCATCGAGCCCAGGCTGGCACTGGTCGACGCGGCGCGCGAACACTTGCGGCAGCTGGTGCGCGGCATGACGGCGCGCGAACGCGTCTACGCCGGGATCAAGGCCCGCGCCAGCACGCGCTATCCCGCCATGACGGTGTCGCGCATCGTTGGCGAGCAAGACCGCGCGCTGGTGCTGGGCAGCCATGCGGTTTCCGGGGCGTTCACCCGCGAAGCCTGGGAAGGCTATGTGCGCGCGGCGATCAGCGAGGCGGCAAACAGTACCCTGCAATCGAGCGACTGGGTGCTGAAAACAGCGGAGCGCAACGACTTGACGCTGGAAGGCAGTCCGGAACAGGTGCAGAAGGCACTCACCGAAAGCTACAAGGCCGAATATGCCAGGGAATGGCAAGCCTTCCTGCAGGGCGTGGCAATTGCCGGCATGCCGGACTTCCCGCGTACGGTGGAAGCCATGAACCGCCTGGGCGACCCCACGATTTCGCCGCTGCTGAAAGTGTGGAGCACGGTGGTCGCGCAAACGGGCTGGGACCACCTGGGCCTGCAGGACGGCACCATGCGCCAGGCCGATCCGGGGCTGGCGCAATGGATCAAATCGCGCCTGTTCGAGCGGGCGCCCGCGGCCGCTGCGGTGGCGGCGGCGCTGCCGCAGGCTGGCTCCCTTGGCCGCGAGTTTGCGCCGCTGGCCGGCCTGCTGGCGACGCGCGACAAGGATGCCTCCCTGATGCGCACATATCTCGAGCACCTGTCGCGCTTGCGGGCACGGCTGAACGGCATACGTAACCAGGGCGACCCGGGTCCCGGTGCCCGGCAATTGATGCAGCAGACGCTGGAAGGCAACGGCTCCGAGCTGGCCGATGCGGTGCGCCACGTGGACGAGCAGATGATGGCGGGCATGACCGAGGCGCAGAAGCTGGCCATCCGTCCTTTGCTGGTCAGGCCGCTGATGCAGGCGTTTGCGGGCCTGGTGGGCCCCACGGAAGCGGAAATCAACAAGACATGGCAGGCGCAAGTCTACCAGCCCTTCATGCGCACGCTGGCAGCCAAGTTTCCCTTCGCGCCAGGCGGGAGCGCGGAGGCCAGCCAGGCCGAGATCGGCCAGGTGTTCGGGCCGGATGGGGCCATCGCCAAGTTCGTCGCCGGCTCGCTTGGCGCGCTGGTGGTGCGGCGCGGCGACGTGCTGGCGCCGCGCACCTGGGCCGACATGGGGATCAGCATTGCGCCGCAGACCTTGCAGCGCTTCCCGGCATGGATGGCGCCCCTGTCAGCCGGAGGCGTGGCGGCATCGCCGCAGACGGTGTTCCAGCTGTTGCCGCACGGCGCCGCCGGACTTGCCGAATATTCGCTGGAGATCGATGGCCAGCTGCTGCGCTTTCGTAACGGCGTGCCGCAATGGACGAATATGGTCTATCCGGGACCGCAAGGCACCGGCGCGGTACGGATCAGCGGCGTCACGCCCGACGGCAAGGTGGTGGAACTGTTCAGCGAAAGCGGCGCCGCCGGCATGCGCCGGATGATCGACTCGGCCGCGCGCACGCGCAAGGAGGGCGGCGTGCATGAACTGCGCTGGAATAATGGCGCCATTGCCGTCACGGTGGACCTGCGCATCACCAGCGCGGCCGGTGGCGGGCAGGAGGCCGGCGGCTTCCGCGGCATGCGCCTGCCCGAGTCGGTCGCCGGCAAAGGAAGCGCGCCATGACGGGCCGCATTGCCTACTTCGGCAAGTTGCCGGAATGCGGCGACTTCGTGCGTTCGCCGGGCGACCAGGTGCTGGTGGAACTGACCGACCAATGGCTGGCCAACGCCATGCAAGGCCTGGCGGCCAATCCGCGCTGGCGGCAACATTACGATGCATGTGCGCCGCTCGATTTCGCCTTCGTCGGGACGCGTTCGCGCCAGGTCGTCGCCGGGCACCTGCTGGCCAGCCGCGACCAGTCGGCGCGGCGCTTCCCGTTTGCCTGCCTGTGGGTGCACCAGGTGGCGCAGCCGCGCGACTTCCTGCCGTGCAGCCCGCTGGCCCTGGCGCCGGCCTGGGCCGGGCTGGCGGCGGCCGCCGGTGCGGCCGAGGTGCGGCGGCCCGAAGGCCTCGCGCCGGGCGGCCTGCCGGACCTGGCGGCGGGGCGCGCGCAATTGGACGGCTACCTGGCCGGCGCCTGCCTGGCCGACCTGGAAGCGTCGCTGCCGGGCCGGTCCGGCAGCGCACGGGCGCGGCGCCTGCTGCTCGCATTGGGGCTGCTGCTGTCGCCGCTGCGCCGGCGCGCGCCGCTGCCGTCGCGCTGCCTGGCCTTGCCCCTGCCGCACGACGCGGCATTGCGGCTGGCGGTCGCCTCGTTCTGGATGACCTTGGCGGCGCCGCTGTTGACGCGCCAGGACCTGGAATTGGCCATGTTCCTGGCCCGCGCCGGCGGCCAGCCGGCCCTGGTCCTGGGCTTGGATGGCGCCAACCCGGCCAGCCTGCGCGCCGTCATCGATCCGGACACGGCGCAGGAAAGCATGGTGTTCCTCAGCGACTGCGCCTGGGTCGAGCAGGAGCTCGGCGGCGAACCCGCCTTGCAGCGCCTGGCCGCTTGCCTCGAGCAGGAGCAGCTTGGATTGCCCGCTGCCATACGGCTGTTCGGAGAAACCTTTTGCTGACTGGGAGACGGAACCATGCGACCCCTTGCCGCGATCACCTGTGTCATTTGCACTGCGGCTGCCGCGCAGGTGGCGCCAGCCGGCAGCAGCCTGCCTGTGGTGGTTTCCGGCACAGTGCCGGACGAGGCGACCAAGGCGGCCATCGTGCAGCGCTTGCGGTCCTTGTACGGCGCCGCGCGTGTGGTGGACCAACTGGTGGTCGGCAATGTCGTGGCGCCGCCCAACTGGAGCAGCCATATGCAGAAGTTGCTGTCCGAGCCGTTGAAGCAAGTGGCGCAGGGCCAGTTGGCGGTGGAAGGCAACCGGGTCGGGATCCGTGGCGACGTCGCCAACGAAGCGCTGCGCCAGCAGGTGGCCAGCGCACTGGCCAACAGCCTGAACCCGAGCTACACGATCAGCAATGGCTTGCGCGTCAACGCACCTGCGCAGAAGGTGCTCGATGGCGCGCTGGCGCGCCGCATCATCGAGTTTGAAAGCGGACAAGCCGTGCTCCGGCCCTCCGGCCTGCAGATCCTGGACGAAATGGCGGCGGCGATGATGCAGATCGGCGAACGCAAGGTGGAAGTGATCGGCCACACGGACAATACCGGCTCGCGCGAAGCCAACCTGTCGCTCAGCCTGGCGCGCGCCGGTGCCGTGCGCAGCTACCTGGCCGGCAAGGGTATCGCCGCGGCCAGCATTGCGATTGCCGGCGCCGGGCCGGACCAGCCGGTGGCGGACAATACCAGCGCCGACGGCCGGGCGCGCAACCGGCGCATCGAGTTCCGCGTCGCCGACTGATGCCGTTCAAGGCAGGGTCACGTGCAGCGTGGCCTGGCGCGGCGGCTGCTTGACGACATCCTGGTAGCCGGCCAGCGCGGCATCGGTGGTGCTGTCCAGCGAGTAGCGCATGGCCCCGAACGCGGACGCGGCGGCCAGCCCGAAGACGGCGCCGGCGATCCACAAAGGGCCGTTGCTTTGCAGCTTATGGGCGACGTTA
The DNA here is from genome assembly GCA_965650885.1 of uncultured Oxalobacteraceae bacterium. Lineage (GTDB taxonomy): Bacteria > Pseudomonadota > Gammaproteobacteria > Burkholderiales > Burkholderiaceae_D > Rugamonas. Next base: position 14,149 of record CBFGQI010000009.1, on the reverse strand, counting down.
TCGGGTCGCGCGGCGCGCGGCGCAAAGCCCTTTCCCTTGCCGCGCAGGTGGGCGATTTCGTCGCCCAGCCGGGCGGCCAGGTAGGCCAGCCGGTCGGCGCCGTCCAGCGCGTAGCGCCCTTTGAAGCCAAGCAGCAGGCACATATGGAAGACCTGCAAGGCTTGCAGCCTTTCGCTGCCGCGCAGGCGCAATTGCTCCAGCTTGTCGAAGAAGTGCTCGCCGGCGAGCTGGTCGCCGAACAGCAGCAATTGCAAGGGCCTGCGTTCCCATGCGCTGCGCAGCGGGAAGCGCGACGCCAGGATCGCTTCATCCAGCGCGGCGCAGAATGCGTACTGGGCCGCCTCGATGTCTTCCGCGGCAATGTGCTGCGCGCGCGCCTCGCTGCCGACGGTATCGAGGAAGCCGCGGATGGCGGCCGCGAATTCCGCCTCCCCCGGCGGCACGCTGCCATGGCGCAGCAGGGAAAGCATGTGGAAGCCCTCGTGCATCAAGTCCACCAGGGCCGGCGCGCGTTGCTGGGGCGGCGCTGCGCGCCGTTCGATGAAATGGCTCATGCTGTCACCACCAGGAGTTCGAGCCGCAGTTCCTTGATCCCTGCGGGCACGTAGATGGAAATCGATTGCGCCTTGAGCATCTGCTCGTACAGCACGCCGCGGTTCTCCAGCGCGAAATAGCAGGTGTCGGGACGCACCGGGATGGCGGAGGGCACCTGGGGGGCATGCACCAGCTTGACGCCCGGCATGGCCGACAGCACGCACTGCTCCACGTCGTCCGGTGCGCCCGCCTTGACGCGCAGCGGCACCGCATCGACCAGTTCCAGCAGCGGCATGGCGGCGGCCATGGCCAGGTAGAGTGTGGCGCCGGCGCCGATCTTGCCGGAATCGAGCTTGCCGATGTGGTAGCCAGGCTTTTCCTCGCGCAGCGCGATGGCGAAATAGCGCGCGGAGATCACGGTGTCGAGCAATTCGCGGATCAGCGCGTCCAATTGCAGGAAGGCGGGCCCGGGTGCGGCATGGTCATAGGCCGGCAGGCTGCCCAGGTGCACCTTGCGCGAATAGGTCATCAGGCCACCCGCCAGGCCAAGCATGGCCTGGTACAGCCGTTCCGGATGCAGCGCGGGATGGCGCAACAGGTGCAGCAGCGTCGCCGCCGATGTGGACACGGTATGCAGCAGCCAGAACGAGGAGACGTCGCTGCCGCGGAACTCGATCACGTTGCGGCTTGGCTCGCGCAGATGGCCTTGCAGGGCATTCGCCTTGGCCTGCAGGGCATCCATCAGCTGGTCCAGCAGCAGTTTGAGGCGGGCCGTGGCGCCGATCGAGAGAGTGGGCGGCATGAACGAGGGATCGTGCTCGAAACTGCCCGACACGGCGCGGCGCAGGCGCAGCAGGGGAAAGCTGTCGTATGCGCCGCGCGGCTCCATGTCCGACACCAGCCGTACCTGTTTGCGCAAGTAGGTCAGTCCGGCCGGCAAGGCTTCGCTGAACAGGTCCGCCGTTTCGTGCTCGCTCTGCTGGAAGCGTTCCGATGCCAGCGACGGCAGCGCGGCATGGTAGGTCACTTCCTGCATCTCCGGCGGCAGCGCGTCAAGCTCGATGACCGGAGGCAGCGGATCGCCGGCTGGCGCGTCGAATATTTCGCCTTCGCGGAAAATGGCACGCAAGGCCAGCAGGCGCAGCTTGCCGTTGGCCAGCGCCGCCGCGTCCCACTCGACCAGCTGCACACCCCATAACATTGGCTGCGCCGCAAGCAATGCGGCGTGCATGCGGGCTTCGTGGTAACGGTCCTGCTGCTGGAAGTGCTGCGGCCGCAGGAACAGGCCTTCGCTCCAGAGGACTTTCGCGGGGTATGTCATGCCGGCCTCCTTGGTTGAGTATCCATTAGAGCTGGGCGCACGCGGTGCGCGTTTGCGCTGTCGCAAACAGCGCGGCAGCCAAGTCCCTGCTGTTTGAGACAACGCAATGGCAAGCGCACGCATCGCTTCGATAATGGCCTTCACTTTGCAGAAGGAGGGAACGATGCGCAAATCATTGATTGCAACGCTGATAGGCGTCGCCACGCTGGCAGGCTGCGCCACAGAAGCTCCGCTGCCACGCAGCGAGAGGGCCGTTCAGCAATCGCTGGAAAGCATGATGGCCGATGCCGACCGCGCCGCCGCGGCCGGCGAACCGGAAAAGTCGCAGGCGGCGCTGAAAGCTGCGGCGGCGAGCTACCCGGCGGATAAGGCGCCATGGCTGCAAATGGCGCAAATGCGCTTCGACCGCGGCAACTACAGTGAAGCCATCGTGCAGGCGCAGGAGGCGCTGCAACGTGACCCAAGCGACAAACAGGCGCTCAGCATCGTCGCTGTCAGCGGCCTGCGTTTGTCGATACGCTCGCTGGCGGACTTGAGCCGGCAAAGCAATCTGGGCGGCACGGTGCGCAGCGAAGCGCAGGAACTGGCGCGCATGCTGCGCACCACGCTGGGCGAAGATGTGCTGGTGCCGGTTGCCGGCGCCCCGCGCCAGCCCAGGAAGGCCGCGCCACCGATCAAGGTGCCGGCGCCGCGCACTGCGCCCAATCCCTCCACCAACGCCGATCCCTTCGGTGCACTCAAATAAGGAGCAGCAAATGGCAAATCGTGACAGTGTGCAGAAACGCCTGACCAAGGTCCGTCCGCCGCGCGTGCAGATGACCTATGACGTGGAAGTCGGCGATGCCATGGAAAACAAGGAACTGCCCTTCGTGGTCGGTGTCATGGGCGATTTTGGGGGCAACCCGGCGCTGCCGCCAAAGCGGCTGAAGGAGCGCAACTTCGTCAATATCGACAGCAACAACTTCGACGAAGTGCTGGCCGGGGTCGACCCGGTACTGAATTTCCAGGTGGAGAACCGCTTGGGCGGCGCAGGGGAATTCCCGGTGCAGCTGCGCTTCCAGTCGATGCAGGACTTCCGGCCGGAAGCGATCGTGCACCAGGTCGAGCCACTGGGCAAGCTGCTCGAGGCGCGCGGCAAGCTGGCCGACCTGCGCAACAAGCTGGCAGGCAACGACCGGCTGGAAGATCTGCTGAGCGAAGTGCTGCAAAACACGGAACAGTTGGCGGCCATTGCGCCCAAGGAGGAATGACATGAGTGCGCAATTGATGGCCGCCGCGCCGGCCGTAGCGGAAGAGGGCGACCTGCTGGACCGCATTGTCGAGGAAAGCAAGGTGGCCAAGTCCAGCAGCGAACACGAACGCGCGCGCCACATCATCGGTGAGCTGGCGCGCCAGGTGGTGCAGGGCAGCGTGCAGATGTCGCATAACCTGTCGGCCACCATCGATGCGCGGGTGGCGGAGCTGGACCGCATGATCTCCGACCAGTTGAGCGCCATCATGCACACGCCGGCGTTCCAGAACCTCGAACGCAGCTGGACCGGCCTGCATTACCTGGTGCGCAACACGGCAAGCGGACCGACGCTGAAAGTGCGCATGCTGAACGCCAGCAAGCGCGAACTGGTACGCGATTTCCAGAGCGCGCTGGAGTTCGACCAGAGCACCATCTTCAAGAAAGTCTATGAGGAGGAATTCGGCACCTTCGGCGGTTCGCCGTATGCGGCGCTGCTGGGGGACTTCGAGATTTCGCGGCAGCCGGAAGATATCTATTTCATCGAACAGATGTCGCACCTGGCAGCGGCGGCCCACGCACCGTTCATCAGCGCAGCGGCGCCCGAACTGTTCGGCCTGGAGAGCTACGGCGACCTGGGCAAGCCGCGGGACCTGGCCAAGGTGTTCGATACCGTCGAATACGCGAAGTGGAAGGCGTTCCGCGAATCCGAAGATGCACGCTACGTGGGCTTGACGCTGCCGCGCTTCCTCGGTCGCCTGCCCTACAATCCCGTCGACGGTACCACGGTGGAAGGCTTCAATTTCGTCGAGGAGGTGGACGGCCGCGACCACCATAAATACCTGTGGTGCAATGCCGCCTATGCGTTTGGCGCCCGCTTGACCAAGGCGCACGAGCAGTTCGGCTGGTGCGCCGCCATCCGTGGCGTGGAGGGCGGCGGCCTGGTGGACGACTTGCCGACCCATACCTTCAAGACCGACGAAGGCGAGGTGGCGCTGAAATGCCCGACCGAGGTGGCCATCACCGACCGGCGCGAGAAGGAACTGAGCGATCTGGGCTTCATTTCCCTGGTCCATTGCAAGAACACTGCCTATGCCGCCTTTTTCGGCGCGCAGTCGGCGCAAAAGACCATGCGTTACAGCTCCGAGGCCGCCAATGCCAATGCCGTGCTGTCGTCCCAGTTGCAATACATCTTTGCCGTGTCGCGCATCGCGCACTACATGAAGGCCATGATGCGCGACAAGATCGGCAGCTTCGCCGCCGCCGCCAATGTCGAAGACTTCCTGAACCGCTGGCTGATGAAATACGTGCTGCTGGACGATAACGCCAGCCAGGAACAGAAAGCACTGTTTCCGCTGCGCGAAGCATCGGTCCAGGTCAGCGAGATGCCGGGGCGTCCCGGCGTATTCCGGGCCGTGAGTTTCCTGCGGCCCCACTTCCAGCTCGACGAGCTGACGGTGTCGCTCCGCCTCGTGGCGGAACTGCCGCAAACCACCAACCACTGAAAAGGAGTATTGCGATGGCAATTGACGTCTACCTGCATATCGACGGCATCAAGGGCGAATCGGCCGATGACCGCCACAAGGACTGGATCGAGTGCAAATCGGTCAGCTGGGCGGTTGAGCAGCCGCGTTCGGCCACGTCCTCCACCGGCGGCGGCCATACGGCCGAGCGTTGCGAGCACCGCGATGTCGTGATCACCAAGCTGGCCGACCTGGCTTCGCCGATCCTGCTGCAAACCTGTGCGGCCGGGCGCACCATCCCCAAGGCCAAGCTGGAATTCATGCGTGCCGATGCGCAGGGCGAGCGGGTCAAATACTTCGAAATCGAACTGGATAACGTGCTGATCGGCGCGGTGTCGCCGTCGGTAAGCGAGGGCGACATCCTGACCGAGGAAGTGGGCATGAAGTTCTCCAAAGTGCGCTGGAAGTACACGCAACAACGCATTTCCGGCGGCGTGGGCGGCAACACCTCGGGCGGCTGGGACTTGGCGGCCAACCGCATCGTCTGATTTTGGAGGGAGTTGCGGCTGCGGCGCGCCAGCGCTGCAGCCGTTTTTTTCGGAGATGCGCCATGGACGGCTACAGGCCAGGATTGCTGGAGCGCTTGCTGGGAAGCCACGCCGGCGGGCGCTTCCTGTCGCAGGAACAATTGAAGGATAGCGTGGCACGCGACCTGGAAATCCTGCTCAATACCCGTACGGCGCTGCCGCAGCAACTGCTGCAGGCCTACCCTGAGTGCGCCGCCTCGATCCTGAACTTCGGCCTGGCCGATTTCGCCGGCCTGTCGCATAGCGGCAGCGAAGACCGCGGACGCATCTGCGGCTGCGTGCGGCAGGCAGTGGAGCGCTACGAGCCGCGCCTGTGCAATGTGGAAGTCGCACTGGCCGGATCGCCCGGCACCGTCAATCGCATCGATATCGTCATCAGCGGCATGCTGCGGGCGCAGGGCACCTGTGAAGCGGTCAGCTTCAGTGCCGCCTTGCAGCCATCGTCGCTGCACTATTCCATCAAGCGCGGAGGCATCGCATGAGTATCCAGTTGAAAACCCTGATCGGAAAGCTGAACGGCACCTGCCGCCATGCCGCCACCCGCGCTGCCAACATCGCCATTGGCATGGGACACGGCGAAGTCGACGTCGAGCATTTGCTGCTTGCCTTGCTGGAGCAGCCCGGTTGCGACGTGCTGGCGATCGCCCGGCGCTGCGACGTCAGCCCGACGGCGTTGGAAGCGGACTTGCGGCGCGAGCTGGCCGCCGTGCGGCTCGCCGCGGCCCGGGTCCCGGTGTTTGCCCGGCGCCTGCAACTGATGCTGGAGCACGCCTGGCTGATCGCCTCGCTCGCCTTGCCGCAGCCGGACCAGGTACGCAGCGGCCATCTGCTGCTGGCGTTGTTGACCGAGTCGGAACTGTCGCAGCAGGCCGCCCGCATCTCCGGCCTGTTCGCGCGCTTTCCGGTCGATGGCTTGAAGCACCGGCTGGAAAAATATACCGCCGGTTCGGCCGAAGACGCCGTGGCTGCGCTGCCGGCCGACGGCGCGCAGGCGTTGACGGCGCCGACGCCCGCGCCCGCGCTGGCCCAGTACACGGTCAACCTGTGCCAGCTGGCGCGCGACGGCAAGCTCGATCCGGTGGTGGGGCGGGAGGCGCAAGTGCGGCAATTGATGGACATCCTGCTGCGCCGGCGCCAGAACAATCCCATCCTGACCGGCGAGGCGGGCGTGGGCAAGACCGCCGTGGTGGAAGGGCTGGCCCTGCGTATCGCCGCCGGCGAGGTGCCGCCGCCCCTGCAGAATGTTGCGCTGCATGCGCTCGACCTGGCGCTATTGCAGGCTGGCGCCAGCGTACGCGGCGAATTCGAGGCGCGCCTGAAGAATGTGATCGACGAGGTGCGCAGCAGCCCGCATCCGGTGGTGCTGTTCATTGACGAAGCGCATACGATGATCGGTGCCGGCGGCGCGCCGGGGCAGGGCGACGCCGCCAACCTGCTCAAGCCTGCGCTGGCGCGCGGCGAACTGCGCACCATCGCCGCCACGACTTGGAGCGAATACAAGCGCTATTTCGAGAAGGACGCCGCGCTGGCGCGGCGCTTCCAGGTGGTCAAGGTGGAGGAGCCGGACGAGGAGACCGCGGCGGCCATGCTGCGTGCCATGGTGCCGCTGATGGAGCGCCATTTCGGCGTGCGCGTGCGCGACGACGCCGTGACGGCAGCGGTGCGCCTTGCCCACCGCTACATCAACAGCCGCCAGTTGCCGGACAAGGCGGTCGGCGTGCTCGATACGGCCTGCGCCCGGGTCGCCCTGGGCCAGTGCGCCCCGCCGGCGCTGCTGGAGGATGCCGCGTGCCAGATCGCGCGCCTGTCGGTGCGCATTGCCGCGCTGGAGCGCGATGCGCAGGCCGGGGCCGGGCAGGATGGCGCTCCGCCGTCACCGCTGCCGGCCCTGCGTGACGAACGGGGCAGCCTGCAAGCCTGGCACGCCGAGCTGGCGGCGCGCCACGAGCGCGAGCGCGACTTGTGCAGCCGCGTGGTGGCGCTGCGCCAGCAGGGCGACGCGGCCGCGGCGGCCGGTGCGCAACAGGAGCTGCAAGCCTTGCAGCGCGAATCGCCGATGGTGCCGCTGGAGGTCGACCGCCACGTGGTCGCCGGCGTGGTCGCGGCATGGACCGGCATTCCGGTCGGGCGTATGCTGCGCGACGAGATCCGCACCGTGCAGCAGCTCAAGCCCGCGCTGGAGTCGCGCGTGCTTGGACAGGCGCATGCGGTGGCCGCCATCGTCCAGCGCATGCGCACCGCGCGCGCCGGCCTGGACGACCCGCGCAAGCCGAAAGGCGTGTTCCTGCTGACCGGCCCGTCCGGTGTCGGCAAGACCGAGACGGCGCTGGCCCTGGCCGACCTGCTGTTCGGCGGGGAGCGCAAGCTGGTCACCATCAACATGAGCGAATACCAGGAGCCGCACAGCGTGGCCGGCCTGAAAGGCTCGCCCCCTGGCTACGTCGGCTACGGGGAGGGCGGCGTGCTGACCGAGGCGGTGCGGCGCAACCCGTATTGCGTGGTGCTGCTCGACGAAGCCGACAAGGCGCATCCCGATGTGCTGGAACTGTTCTACCAGGTGTTCGACCGCGGCACGCTGGAAGACGCGGAAGGGCAACTGGTCGACTTCAGCAATACCGTCATCGTGCTGACGTCGAACCTGGGTTCGGGCGCCATCATGCAGGCCTGCCTGAACCGCGGCGACGCGCCGCTGCCGACGCCGGAGCAACTCGATACGCTGCTGCGGCCGCAGTTGGTGCGCCATTTCAAGCCCGCCTTCCTGGGCCGGCTGCAGGTGGTGCCCTACTATCCGATTTCCGACGAGGCGCTGGCCCAGGTCATCGCGCTCAAGCTGGGCCGCATCGGCCAGCGCATCGGCGAGCAGCACCACGCGGAATTCTGCTGGGATGAGGCATTGGTGCAGGCGGTACTGGCGCGCTGCACCGAAACCGATTCGGGCGCGCGCAATATCGACAATATCCTGCATGGCAGCCTGTTGCCCGGCCTGGCCGACGTGCTGCTGGCACGCATGGCGGAAGGCGCGCCGCTGGCGAAGATCCGGGCCGGCGTCACGCGCCAGGGCCAGTTCCGCATCACGACCAGGTAGGGGGAACCATGTTTACCAATGAGGATTTACTGGTGCCGGTCAGCGTCAGCCAGCCCTGCGGGGAAGATGTGTCGTTCGACGCCTGCATGGATGCCATCGCGGCCGCGCGGCGGCAGGACGACCCGACGCTGGAACAGGGCGAGTGGACCGCGCCATTGCATAGCGCCGATTGGCCATTGGTGGCAAACCGCTGCGCCGAGCTGCTGCGCTCGCGCAGCAAGGATTTGCGCCTGGCGGTGTGGCTGGCGGAAGCGCGTGCCCACACCCACCGCCTGCGCGGGCTGGGCGATGGCTTCCTGCTGCTGGCCGGCCTGTGCGAGCGGTTCTGGGAGCATGTCCACCCCTTGCCCGAAGGCGGCGAGCATGAGCAGCGCAGCGGCAACCTGGCCTGGCTGCTGGGGCGCACCCCGGCGCTGGCGCGCGATTACCCATGCGAAGGCGATGCCGAGGCTTGCCTGCACGATGCGCGGCATTGCTTGTCGGCCCTGCAGCAATTGCAAGCCGTCGTCGACGCCCGCCTGGGCGCCGCCGGTCCAGCTTTCGGGCCGGCGCGTGAAGCCCTGCAGCAGGCCGTTGCCGATGCGGAGTGCAATGCGCCGTCGGCCAGTGGCGGCGCTACCGCTGCCGGCGCCGGCGGTGCCAGCGGCACCGGCGGCGGCTACGCTGCCGGCCAGCCCGCCATGCCGCAGTCGCGCGCGCAGGCGCTGGCGCAGCTGCGCCTGGTGGCGGAGTTCTTCCGCCGCAGCGAGCCGCATAGTCCCGTCGCCTACCTGGCCGACAAGGCGGCCAGCTGGGGCGAATTGCCGCTGCACGAGTGGCTGCGTGCCGTGGTCAAGGATCCGGCGCAGATCGCGCAGCTGGAAGAATTGCTGGGCGCGCGACCATCGGCCTAGTGTATGATCCGCGGCATGAGTATCCTGCCGCGGCGACCGATGTGCGCCACCTGCCTGCGCCCCGCCGCCACCTGCATCTGCCACTGGGCGTCGCCGGCGCCAAGCGAAGTCGACGTCCTGATCCTGCAGCATCCGATGGAAGTGGCCAACGCCAAGGGCAGTGCGCGCCTGTTGCATCTGTGCCTGCCGGGCAGCCGCATCGAAACCGGCGAGCAGTTCGAGGCGAACCATCTGCAAGGCTTGCTGGGCCAGGATGGCCGGCAGCCGGTGCTGCTGTACCCCGACACGCCCGGCGACCGTTCGCTCGGCATCGCCGCGCCGCCGCCGTACCGTGCGGGCACGCCGCCTGCCCAACTGCGCCTGGTGGTGCTGGACGCCACCTGGCGCAAGAGCCGCAAGATGCTGTACCTGAACCCGGCCTTGCAGGCTTTGCCGCGCCTGCCGCTGCGCGGCACGCCGCCGTCGCATTACCTGATCCGCAAGGCGCACGCACCCGACCAGCTCTCGACGCTGGAAGCGGCATGCTACGCGCTGGCGCAACTGGAACACGCGCCGCACCGCTACGATGGCGTGCTGGCGGCCTTCGACGGTTTCGTCGCGCAGCAGCAGGAGCAGGCGGCGCGCGGCGCCACTAGCTGAGCAGCTTCAAGCCTGGCGGCAGGGCTTCTCCCAACATGCGCTGCTCGCTGGCCTGGTCCAGCTGCACCACCTCGCGCACCATGGCCGGCCAGCTCGGCGGCGCGCCGGCCGCTTCCAGACGGCGCACCACCTCGGCCCGCAGGGCGTCGCCGATGTCGCGCGAACGGTCGCCCGTCATGCGCGCCAGGTGGGCCGCCGCGAAACCTGCCGGCTCGACCTTGCGCCAGTCCAGCTGCAGCACCGCCTGCAGCCATTGTTCGACCGTGTGCGCCGGGGCGACATCGTGCGCACTGCCATGGAAGGGGCGGCGGGCGCCGACGCGGCCCAGCGCCCACAGGTAACGGGTCTGGACCGCCAGCGTCTTTGCCTTCGGCAGTTCGCCCACCATCCAGTTGCCGATTTCGGCTTTGTAGGCCGACGGGATGCGCTCCAGCGAGGCGCCCAGGCGCAGCATGTCTTCTTCGCTGCCGTTGACCAGGGTGACGGGACGGCGTCCGCGCTCGGCGGCATCGGCCTGCAGGTTGAAGGCGAAATCGTCGAGCAGGCGCAGTTGCGCCGCCGGCGGCAGCCCGCCCGCCACGCGGCGCCACAACGTCCACCATTCGGCGCAGACCTGGCTGTCCTTGTGGTGCTGCACGCCGCCCTCGAAGATCGCCCACAGTTGCTCGATGCGCCATTCGTCCAGCGCATGGCCGAAGCCTGGGCGCAGGCAGTAGCCGGCCAGGTTCAGCCAGGTGCGTTCATGTTCCGGCGAGCGGCGCCGCCCCTTGGCGCGCTCCATCAGCGCGTCGAACAGGCGGCGCAGCAGGGGCGTGGCCCAGCGTTCGCGGCTGCCCAGCAGATGTTCGAGCTGGCTGCGCAACTGGCGCACTTCCTTGACGTCCACCTGCTGCGCGCGGCTGCCGAAGATGCGCTCGACCTTTTCCAGCGCGTCCGGCAAGCGCGCCGGCAGCGCATTGGCGGCGGCCGCGCTGCCGTCAGCGGCGCCATCGGCGGCCGCGCTATCGCCGTCACCGCCGTCGCCATGCTCGCGCAGCTGGAATTCCAGCTGCCAGCGCTGGCTGCCGGACGCGCAATGCACTTCCAGCGTGCCGACTTCGGTCAGCGATGCGGTCAGCTGCACGGTGATTTCCTTGCGCGCGCCGGCGTCGCTGCTGTCGCGCAGCACGGTGGCAATGGCGGGCAGCGCCGTGAGCGCGTCCGGCGCCAGGTCGGCGACGTCGCCTGCCTGCGGTGGCGCGGCATCGGCCAGCGTGGTGGCGATATGGAAGCGCACCGGCCGGCCGAGGCGCAGCGCGAAATTGCGTCCGGCCAGGCGCACTTCGGTGCCCGCTGCGGTACCGCGCGGCAGCAGGCAGACTGCGCGCCGCGTTACGCCCGGCGCGCGCGCATTGTCAAGCAAGAGCCAGTAGCTGCGCGGCGATCCGCCGGCAATGGTGGGCGCCAGGCCTTGCCTGCCGAGCGCATAGGCGACGCCGCCGCGCGCCACCGCCACGTCGGGGTTATCGTTGTGCAGCATCCGCAGCGGGGCGCCGCGCCAGCCGGCCAGGGTTTGCGCCAGGCGCTCCGCCAGGTGGGCGGCGCGGAATACGCCGCCATTCAGCAGCAGGGTGTCGGGGATGGGCAGCTTGCCGTCATCGTGCAGCCCCAGCGCTTCGCGCGCGGCGGCGGCATGCTGGCGCAGGAAGCCGGCCAGGTGGCGCGTGATGGCGGGATCGCTGGCGTAAGGCAGGCCGAATTCGACGATGCCGCCGCGTTTGGCCTGGGCCGGCTGCTGTGCCTCATTGAGCGGGAAAAAGCCGTCCAGCACGACGCGTTCCACGTCTTCCCGCCGCAAGGCCACCGAACGGCTGCCGCCGATCAGTTTCGAGCCCGCTCCCAGCAGCGTGACGGTGACGTGCTGCGGCGCGTCGGGGGCCAGCAGGGTTTCCTTGGCGGCGCGGCAGCGTTCCGTGAGCTGCGCCAGGCGCGCCGCCGACAGGCGCTGGGGCTGCGCCGCGTCCTGCCCGCCGGCGGCCAAGCCTTGCTCGGCCAGGTGGGCCAGCGCCAGGTCCATATTGTCGCCGCCCAGGATCAGGTGGTTGCCGACGCCGATGCGGGTCAGCTGCGGTTCGCCGCCGGCCATCTCCACCTTGACCAGCGTGAAGTCGGTGGTGCCGCCGCCGACGTCCGCCACCAGCACCAGGTGCACCCCGGCCAGCTCCTGCGCCAGCGCCGCCCGGCGGCGGTACAGCCAGTCGTACAGGGCGGCCTGCGGCTCTTCCAGCAGCCGCAGTGCCGGCAAGCCCGCCATGCGCGCCGCTTCCAGGGTGAGCGCGCGGGCGCCCTCATCGAAAGAGGCGGGGATGGTGAGCACCACCTGCTGGCGTTCCAGCGGCGCATCGGGGAAGCGGGTATTCCACGCCGCCCGCAAATGCGCCAGGTAGCTGGCGCTGGCGGCGACCGGCGACACGCGCGCCACGTCATCGTTGGCACCCCACGGCAGGATGGGGGCCATGCGGTCGACACCGGGATGGGAAAGCCAGCTTTTGGCGCTGGACACCAGCCGCCCCGGCACCTGGCCGCCCAATTGGCGCGCCAGGCGCCCGATGACGGCGCCCTGCGGCGCATCGGCAACGCGCGGTTCAGGCCACGGCAATTGCAGTTCGCCGGCGGCCAATTCGCCGGCCGCGGGATGGTAGCGGGAGGAGGGCAGCAGCGCCGCGCTGCCCACTTGGCCGGGGGCGGTGAGCTGTTCGACCTCGAACAACTGCACGTCGCCGCCCGGCGCGGCATAGGCAAGCACCGAGTTGGTGGTGCCCAGGTCGATACTGACCAGGTACTGCGTCATTGGCCTTCGCCGGCGCCGCGCACGTCGAATTCGACCTTCCAGCGTTGGCCATCCTGCGCCACCGCCAGCAGTTCCAGCGTTCCGGCCTCGCTGGCGTAGGCGTGCAGGTGGACTTGCACCACTTCGCCAACGGCGCGGCCTTCCGGCGACAGCGTAGCCTGGATTTCGTTGAGTTCAATCAGTTCGTCCGGGCCCCAGAAATCGAGCACGGTGCCGATCTGGTCCTGGCGGCGCACGGAGGAACCGAAGAAGCGGAAGTGCACCGGCTCGCCCACCACCAGGCCGAATTCCTGACCCGGCAATTCCAGCTCGCTGCCTTCTTCCATGCCGAAGGGGGCGACGCACAGTGCCTGGATCGGCGGCTCCATGCCCGGGATGGCAGGCATCGACGATTCCACCGCCACATAATAGGAACGCGCCGTGCCGCCGCGGATGCGCACGCCGGCGCCACGCCGCACGTAGCTGTAATAAGCCGCACCGCGCGCCACGGCCAGGTCCAGGTCGGCGCCGCCCAGCATGCGGGCGGATTCCGCGCCCTCCGCCGCCAGCCAGCCGTTGATGGTGTCCATCACGCGCCTGGCCAGCAGCTCAGACTTGAACACGCCGCCATTGAACAGCACCGCGCTCGGATGCAGGAAACTGTGCTCCGCGCTGGCGCTGCCGGCAAAGCCTTCCAGTGCCGCCGTGGCGCCGGCCTGGCGGGCCAGGAAGGCTGCCAGGTGTTTGGTGATGGCGGCATCCTGCGCATAAGGCAGGCCAAGCTGGGTCAGGCCGGCGCGGGTGCGCACGGCGGGACGCGCCGACGCTTCCACCTGGGGGAAGAAACCGTCGGTGATGAAGCCCGACACTTCGGCGCGCGTCAGTTCGGTACGGATCGAACCGCCGATCAGTTTCGAGCCGCGGCTCGGCACCACGATCGGCCAGGTTTCCGCCTGGGCATCGGCCAGCAGGTTTTCCTTCGCGCTGCGGCAGCCGTAAGTCAGTGCACGCATCTGCCAGGCATCGAGCTGGGTGCCGTTGGCGGCCAGCTTGCGCGCCACCAGGTGGGCCAGCGCCAGGTCCATATTGTCGCCGCCCAGCAGGATATGGTCGCCTACCGCCACGCGGTGCGGTTCCAGCACGCCGTCGCGCTCGAGGATGGCGATCAGCGAAAAGTCGCTGGTGCCGCCGCCCACGTCCACCACCAGGATGATGTCGCCCGGCTTCACTTCCTTGCGCCAGCGGCCATCGCTATTCTGGATCCAGCTGTACAGGGCTGCCTGCGGTTCTTCCAGCAGGGTCATGGCATCGTAGCCGGCCGCCCGCGCCGCTTCGGCGGTCAGCTCGCGCGCCGCCGGGTCGAACGAGGCGGGGATGGTCACGGTGACTGCCTGCTGCGAGAACGGCGCGTCCGGATGGGCGTGGTCCCAGGCGGCGCGCAAATGCTGCAGGTAGCGGGTCGATGCTGCCAGCGGCGAGACGCGTGCCACTTCTTCCGGCGCGTCGTGCGGCAGGATGGCGGCGCGGCGGTCAACGCCGGGGTGGCACAGCCAGCTCTTGGCGCTCGACACCAGGCGGATCGGCGTGGTG
>CBFGQI010000008.1:0-76712 GCA_965650885.1 uncultured Oxalobacteraceae bacterium | reverse complement strand
GCGCCGGCCGGGCTCAGGATGCGGTCTGCCGTGCCCCACACGATCAGCGCCGGCGCGGCAATCGGACCGTGCAGGCGCGGCGAATCGACCAGCTGGCGCAGGATGGCACTGTGCAGCGCGGCGTCGGCCAAGGCGCGGCGTTCCAGCGTGTGCCGCAGGCAATAAGGGAAGAACGGTGGCCTGGCCATGCAGGCCGCCATCAGCCTGGCGAAATCGCCGCGCTGGCGCACCAGGAACGGCGGCGGGCCGCCGGCCAGGTAGCGCTGGAATTCCGGCACCGTGAGCGCTGCATCGGTGCCGCCCGGCGCCAGCAGCCACAAGCTCTTGACCTGGTCGGCATGGCGCGCGGCATATTCGGCGGCAATGTTGCCACCCATGGAGTAGCCGCCCAGGTGGAAGCGCGCGATGGCGCGTTCCGCCATGAAGGCGCGCACGTGTTCGACTTGCGCCGCGACATCGTAAGCCGCCACGGGATCGCGCCCCGCCTCGCCGAAACCGGGCAGGTCGGGAATGATGACGTGGTAGTGCGGCGTCAGGTAGCGCGCAATGCGCGTGAAGTTGTCCTTGTCGCCGGCAAAACCATGCAACAGCAGCAGCACTTCCTGGCCGTTGCCGCCTTCGAGGTAGGGCAGCGAAGCATGCCGCGCCACCAGGCCGGAACGTTTGCGTTCCAGCGCCATGGCAGCCCGCGCCGTCAGTCCCGGCAGCAGCCAATTGGCCGCCAGCAGGACCAGCGCCGTGCCGAGCAAGGCAAACAGGAGCAGCATCCCCGCCTCCGCATTGACGCGATTCATGAACCAGTATAGCGCCCAGCCCGAAGACTGCACGCCACCTTGCATCGTGCGCCACCCGGCCGCGCGCTCCGTACAATGAGCTGATGCAAGCCAAGCCTCCCAATCCTGAGCAGCGGCCGGCGACGCTGGACGAGTGCCGCCGCTGCGGCCTGTGGCGCCATGCCACGCAGCCCGTGGGTGGGCAGGGCGCGCGGCGGGCGCGCCTGATGCTGGTGGGCGAGCAGCCGGGCGACCAGGAAGACCTGGCCGGCAAGCCTTTCGTCGGTCCGGCCGGCGAACTGCTCGACGATGCGCTGGAAGCGGCCGGCATCGACCGCCGCGAAGTCTACGTCACCAATGCCGTCAAGCACTTCAAATGGGAATTGCGCGGCAAGCGGCGCATGCACAAGACGCCCGCGCAAAAGGAAGTGGCGGCCTGCCATTACTGGCTGGAAGCCGAGCTGGCGAGCGTGAAGCCGGCCGTGATCGTGGCGCTGGGCGGCACCGCCCTGAAATCGGTGCTACAGAGCGGCAAGGTGACGCTGAAAGAGTTCATGGGCCAGCCCGTGCAGTTCGAAGGCCGCTGGGTGGTGGCCACCTACCATCCGGCCTTTGCCTTGCGCGTTCCCGACCGTGAAGCGCGGGCCATGGCGCGCGCCGCCATCGTGGCCGCCTTGCAGGAAGCCAAGCGGCTGGCCGACGGCGCCTGACAGTGCGATAATCGCAAGCACTTTCTTGCTGGCTAGAGCGAATATGGATGATGTAATCAAACCGGGTGAACGCGGCCCAGGCAGCGCCACCGTGTACGACGTGGCGCGCGTGGCCGGCGTCTCGGCCATGACGGTGTCGCGCGTCATCAACGGCAACGTCCACGTCAGCGAAGCCACGCGCGACAAGGTGCTGGCTGCCATCGCGTCGCTGCGCTACCAGGTCAACCAGGCGGCGCGCGCCGCGCGCATCGGCACCCTGCGCGTGGGCCTGCTGTACAGCAACCCGTCGGCCGCCTTCCTGAGCGCCTTGCTGGTGGGGGCGATGGACCAGTGCAGCCAGAATGGCGCCCAGCTGCTGCTGGAGCGCTGCGACGGCCTGTCCAGCCAGCGCAAGGCGATCGAACGCCTGATCGCCGAAGGGGCCGACGGCATCCTGGTGCCGCCGCCGCTGTGCGACTCGCCCGAAGCGCTGCGCCAGCTCGATGCAATCGGCATGCCCTGCGTGGCGGTCGCCACCGCGCGTCCGGCCCGCAGCGTGGCCGCCGTGCGCATCGACGACTATGAAGGGGCGCGCGCCATGACGCGCTACCTGCTGTCGCTGGGGCACCAGGATATCGCCTTCATCAAGGGCGACCCGGAGCACACCCCGGCCCAGCTGCGCTACCAGGCGTTCCAGGATGTGATGGCGGAGGCGGGGCTGGACGTGCCGGCGCAGCGCGTGGCGCAGGGCTTGTTCACCTACCGCTCCGGCCTGGCGGCGGCGCGCAGCCTGCTGGGACAGCAGCCGCGCCCGACCGCCATCTTCGCCAGCAACGACGATATGGCGGCGGCCGTGATCGCGGTGGCGCACGGCATGCACCTGCAGGTGCCGGAAGATTTGACCGTCTGCGGCTTCGACGATACGCCGGTGGCCACCACCGTGTGGCCGGAGCTGACCACCATCCACCAGCCGATCGGCGACATGGCGCGGGTGGCGGTCGACTTGCTGGTCGACCAGATCCGCGCCCGCCGCGCGGGCGAGCCGCGCCAGGCGGCGCACCGCCTGCTGCCCTACACCCTGGTCGCGCGCGAATCGTCGGCCGGCAGCGCCTGATCCCTTACCAGTAGGGTTGCCAGTCGCGCTGCAGGCGCGTCAAGGCTTCCAGGAAGAAGTAGTCGCCCCAGATGCAGCACTCGTCGATGCCGATCCCGTGCGGCTTGTGGTACACCGCATGGCGCAGCAAACCGCTGCCCGGTGCCTCGGCGCGGTTCAGGTAGTTGGCCGCCAATTCCTGCACGATGCCGATGGCTGCGTTGCGGTAGGCTGCCCGCAGCGGGTTGTCCGCGGCCAGGCGCGGCGCCAGTTCCAGCAGGCCGCAGGCGGCGATCGCGGCGGCCGAGCTGTCGCGCTCTTCGCTGCCCGACGTGAACACCAGGTCCCAGTAGCAGATGCCATCCTCCGGCAAGCGGTTCAGGAAATAGTTGGCCAGCACTTGCGCCAGCTCCAGCAGCCGTGCATCGCCGTTGTGGCGGGACACCAGCGGGAAGCCGGAAATCCCCCAGGCCTGGCCGCGCGCCCAGCACGAGTCGTCGGCGAAGCCCTGGTGCGTCTTGCCCTCCCTGGGCTGGCCGCTGGCCGGGTCGAAGAAGAAGGTGTGGAAAGTGGAACCGTCGGGGCGCACGATATGGCGCGCGGCCGCTTCGATATGGCGGTCTGCCGCCGCGCGGAAGGCGGGGTCGCCGCTATGGTCGCTGGCCCAGTACAGCAAGGGCAGGTTCAGGTTGCAGTCGATGATCATGCGGCCCTGCTGGGCCGGGTCGCTCAATTCGCCCCAGGCCTGGATGATGCCGGCCTTGGGCAGGAAGCGCTCCAGCAATTGGCGCGCCGCGCCCATCGCGGCTTCGGCGGCCAGCGGATCGCCGGTCAGCCGGTGCGCCGCCACGCAGGACAGGCTGTACAGGAAGCCCAGGTCGTGGTGGTTGGTGTTCACGCGGCCGGCCTGGCGCGCGTGGAAGCTGCGCACCTGGCGTTCGGCGGCGCTGCGGTAATGCTGGGCGCCGGACAGTTCATACGCCAGCCACAGCATGCCGGTCCAGAAGCCATTGGTCCATTCGATATTGCCGATGGCGGGATAGACCTGGCGCGTGCTCGACGGCGCCGGGAATGCATCGCCGAAATGCTGCAAGTTGCGGTCGACCGACAACAGCGCCTGCGCGGTGGCGCGCTTGAGCAGCGCCTGGTCGATTTCGCCGTTCCAGTGCTGCGGCAAGCGGTTGCTGGCCAGCGCTTCAAGCTTTGCGCTGTTCAGGGGTGGGGACATGCGGTGACTCCTTGGTTGGGGCGTTACGTGTGATTTCCGGTGCGGTGGGCGACAGCAGCCATGCCGACAGCAGCATGAATACCACGCCCAGGCCGGCCATCGCCAGATAGCTGCTGGAGAAGCCGATCAGGTCGTAGCTCCAGCCGGCGATCGGCGACAGGATGGCCAGGCCGATCGAGTGGCCGAAGCTGACGCCCACCATATAGATGGTCGACGCCAGGCGGTTGTCGAAGTGGCAGGCGATATAGCGGAAGACGGACACCACCAGGATCGGCAGTTCCACCGAGTGCAGCAGCTTCATGGCCGAGATGCTGAGCGGCCCGACCGCCAGGCCGGAACCGGCAATGCGGATCATCATGATGCTGCCGGCCAGCAGCAGGCCGTTCTTGGCGCCGATGCGCTTGACCAGCAGGGGCGCCACGAACAGGCCGCCCGCTTCGATGAAGATTTGCAGCGAGTTGAGGTAGCCGAACATGGCGGCGCCAGTCTGCTTGTCGGCGAACAGGCCGGTGAAGTAGCTGGGGAATTGCTGGTCGAACACCAGGTACAGGTTGGTGACGCCGAGGATGAACACCATGAAGCGCCAGAATTCGCCACTGCGCAGCAGGGCGAAGGCTTCCGCCAGGTGCACCTTGTGCTCCGGTGCCGCCGCGGCTGCGGTGTCGGCGCCGCTGTCGGTGCGCCAGAACAGCAGCAGGGCAAGCAGCAGCACCCCGGCCGCCGAGGCCAGGAAGAAGTTGATGGCGGGGTCGATGTTGAACAGGCGGCCGCTCACCAGCGCCGCGCTGGCGAAACCCAGCGAGCCCCACAGCCTGACGCGGCTGTATTCGAAGCCGTGGCGGCGGCCGATGCGGTCGACATAGGATTCCAGCGCATAGCTGCCGGCGATGAACGTAACGCCGAGATAGAGGCCGCCCAGGATGGCGCCGGCGACGATATTCGCCTTCAGCAGCGGGGCATAGGCGAAGGTGAAGAACAGGCCGCACAGAGTGACCAGTCCGGCGACGAACCACAGGATGTGCTTGCGCATGCCGACGCGGTCGGAAATGAAGCCGTACAGCGGCTGCGAGCACATGGCGGCGACGAAGTTGGCGGAGAAGACGATGCCGGCTTCCGTGCCGCTCAATTGCAGGCTGTTGCGCAGCCACAGGGCCAGCAGCGACATGCCCATGGCCTGCGCGAAGAAGAAGACGAAGATGAAGCTGCACAGGAAGCGGAAATTCGACTGCTTGGGGGTCATGGTGTCGTCCTGCTTGATGAAGGGTTGTTCGTGACGGGGCGCAGCCAGATGGCCTGGCCGCCGGAAGGCAGCAGGCTGGCGTCGAGTACGGTGCCGGCGTCCACCGTGAGGGTGCGGATGCCGACCTTGGTGCGGGTCGGGGCCTGCGGGTCGTCGTGATAGACGCGGGCCTGGTAGCGCCTGCCCTTGTCCAGGAAGTCAAGCGGGATGCGCAGCTGGCGTCCTTCGTTGCCGGTGATGGCGCCGACAAACCATTGATCGCCTTTGCGGCGCGCCGTCACCGCGAACTGGCCGGGCTGGCCCTGCAGCACGCGGCTGTCGTCGAAGGTGGTCGGGATGCGGTCCCAGAATTCCAGTTCCGGTTCGTCGGCCGACATGTCGGGGCGGTCGTACCAGTACATGGTTTGCAGGGGACTGAAGTAGACGGCGGCCAGGGCCAGCTGGTGCGCGTGCGTGGTCTTGATGCGCGCGTCGTAGTAGCACAGCGTGTAGTCGGCGGCGCCGGCCAGGAAGCGCGTGAACGGCAGCACCGTGTTGTGGGTGGCGTCCGGCATTTCCTCGTTGCCGCGGATGCCTTCCGCCGTCACCAGGTTGGGCCAGGTGCGCTGCTCGCCGGTGGGGCGCCAGTCGTCGTGGATGTTGACCATCAGGCCGGCGTCCGCGGCTTGCTGGATGGCCTTTTCGACCCAGGTGGTCCAGCGGTGCGATCCCACCTGCACGAAGCCGAACTTGACGCCTTTCACACCCCACTTGCGGTAAGTCTGGAACAGCGTGTCCGATTGCATCAGCAAGGCTTGCTGGTTCACGTAGAGCCAGACGCCGATACCTTTCTGCTTTCCGTACTCGATGATGGCGGGCAGGTCGAAGTCGGGGATGGCCACCTTGCTGGCGTCGGAGCTGAAGGAGAAGGCGGGGCCATACCACTTCCAGTCGAACAGGATGTACTGCAAGCCGTGCCGCGCGGCGAAATCGATGTTGGCGCGCGCATCGGCGGTGGTCTGGCGCATCACGCGCATGATCTTGCCGGGCTTGACCCAGCTGGCATCCTGGATGCGCGAGGGTTCGTTCAGGTTGAGGATGAAGTCGGCGTTGTTGGCCAGCGCCGGCGCCGATTCCGCGACCATGATGCCGCGCCATGGCGTGGCGAACGGCGAGATCAGGTCGGCGCCTTCGTGCATGGCGGTGACGATGGTATCTGGCTTGTCGGGGCTGAGGCGGAATTTGCCGCGCGCGTAGTCGACCATCTGCGCCTCCAGCAGGGCGGCGTGCAAGCCGTTGGGCAGTTCCAGCGTCAGCGGGCGCTCCGAGGCATCGGGCCAGTTGGCCAGCGGCAGCAGGCGGTACGGCGCCTGCGCCCAGCCGTGGAACCATGCCTTGGTGCCGGCCGGCAGGGCGAATTCCGTGTCTTCGTGCGTGATGCGGTAGTAGCTGCCTTGTGGGTGTTCCGGGAAGGCGTAGCGCAGGGCGACGCCCTGGTCGTAGGCGCGCACTTCCAGCGCCATGCGGTAGTTCGGATTGTCGTCCTTGACCATGCGCACAGTCAGCGCATTGTAATGGTCCTGCACCTGGGCGCGCTCGCCGGCGACCGGGCGCCAGCTGCTGCGCACGGCGGCGCGTTCGGTCTTTTCCACTGCGAGGTTTTCGAACCAGCGTTCGTGGCGGTCCACTTGCAGTGCCATGGCACTTTCGGACAGGTGGTTGTCCAGTTGCAGTTCCAGCAGGGATTCGCGCACCACGGGCCGGCCCTTGTAGGCGAGCTGGTAGTACAGGCGGCGCTTGCCGTCGGCTTGCTGGCGCTGGTAGACGTCCAGCAGCAGGCGGCCATCGGGCGATTGCACGCTGGCGCGGCTGGATTCCAGGATCTGTTGCGCGTGCGCCGCAGGCGCCGCGGTGCCGAGCGCCAGGACGGCCAGCAGTGCCAGCGCCGCGCGCACCGGGGCGGTCACACGCCGGCCCATGGCGCCGTGTCCGGAGCCGGAGCCGCGCGCGCGGACGCGCGGCGTGGCGTGCACGCGTGGTGTTAGCGCCGCTGCCGCCGGCGCTGCAGTTGCTTGCGCCGGCACGACCGTCGCCTGGCAGCCGGACATCGCGGCTGCCAGCGAGCCTGCGGTTTGGAATGGGCGCGGAACTTTCATGTCAGGCCACCTCCTGCGCAGTGACGCCGGCCATCAGGCTTTCCACCTGGCCCAGCGAAGGCGGCGTGGCGCCGGGCGCGGTGCAGGCGGCGGCGCCGGCGGCGACCGCGAAGCGCAGGTGCTCGCCATCGCCGCGCGCCGGGTGCTGCATCAGGCTGTAGAGCAGCGCGCCGATGCTGGCATCGCCGGCGCCGACCGTGTCGGCCACGGCGACCGGCGGCACGGCAGCCTGCCAGGCGCGTCCCCGGCGCAGCAGCCGCGCGCCGTGTTCGCCGCGCGTGTACAGGATGGCGGCATGCGGATTGAGCTCGCGCAGGCTGGCCAGTGCTGTGGCGCAAGCATCCTCGCCGGCATCGGCGTCAAGGCGGAACAGCCCGCGCAAGTCTTCGTCC
Source organism: uncultured Oxalobacteraceae bacterium (assembly GCA_965650885.1). Classification (GTDB taxonomy): domain Bacteria; phylum Pseudomonadota; class Gammaproteobacteria; order Burkholderiales; family Burkholderiaceae_D; genus Rugamonas. Next base: position 69,162 of record CBFGQI010000008.1, on the reverse strand, counting down.
GAGACCTTGATCACGTCGGCCAGCGCTGTCATGCGCCGCAGCGTGGCATCGTAGCGTTCATCCATCAGGGCGCGGAAGTTGGGGTCGTAGCTGACCGAGACGCCGTGCGCCTTCAACTCCTGCGCCAGGGCCAGCAGCTTGCCGGCCAGTGGCTCGCGTGCCAGGCTGATGCCGCCGAAGTGCACCCAGCGCGCCGCCTGCTGCCATCCGGCCGGCAGCAGCGCTGCGTCGAAATGCAGGTCGGCGCTGTCGTCGCCGATGAAGAAATAGCGTGGCGGGTCCAGTTCATGCACCACGGCCAGCAAGGGCGAGCGGTCGACCTGCTGCAGGAAGCGCGGGTCCAGTCCGGCCGCGCCATTGGCGTCCGCCAGCTGCGCACCGAACACGTCGCGGCTGATTGCGCCGGCAAAGGCGCTCGGCAGGCCAAGCCGCGCCACCACGCGGGCCACGTTCCAGGTCGAGCCGCCCACCTGGCTGCTCCAGCTGGCCGCGCCGCCGCGCAGCAGATCGGTCAGCGCTTCGCCGGCCGCGACAAAGATAGGAAGGGAATTCACAGCTTGACTCCTGGTTCTGCCGCCGCCGGCTTGTGCCAGGCAGCGATGCGGTAACGGGTGTGCCAGGGTGCGGCCGGATCGAGTGCGATGCCGGTGCGGTCGGCCAGCGGGTGGCCGGGTGGTGCGCTGGCCACGCGGCCCAGGTCGAACAGGCTGTTGACCGGCTCTGCGCCCAGCGCCAGATGGCGGCCCTGCCAAGGGAAGCGCTGGCGTCCGCCATTGCTGACCCACAGCATCAGGTCCGGCAGTTGCGCGGTATCCCACCACAGGCCCACGCAAGCGTCGTAGTCGAGGTAATGCAGCGCGAACGGCGGCGCGTCGGCGCCATCGGCCCGTACGCCGCGCGCTTGCAGCAATTCCTCGAACACGCCGTCGGCCGGCAGGTGGCCCAGGTCCAGCGGCCCATCGATGCCGGCCAGGGCCGCCAGGTTGGCGGAGCAGGTATCGGGCAGCAGGCGCGTCACCGAATCGGTGGCCAGCGCCGGATAGCTGTGGATGCCGTGATGGCTGCCCAGCAGCACGCGCACGCGGCGCGCCGCCGGCGGCAGGCGGAAGGTCGGATGCAGGCCAAGCGGCAGCCGCGTGGGACGCCGTACCCACACCGTCAGCGAAATATCGATGGCAGCGCTGTGCGGGTCGGCGGCGATGATGCGTTCGATGCGCGCCACGGACGAGTCGCCCGGGCAGTCGATCGCCAGGTGCACGCGGCCGCTGTCGGCATGCAGGCATTGCCAGCGGTGGTTGGCCGCATAGCCGTGGTTCCAATTGTCGCCGGCGCTGCGCGCCTGCCAGCCGGGCGGCAGGGCCGGCGGCTGGTCGGCACGGCCGAACGGAACGCAGGGCCATTCGCCGCGCAGGCGGCGCAGCATGCCGGGCAGGGCGCGCGCGCGCGTCAAGCCCGACCAGGGTGCCACGTGCATGACGTCCAGTTCGCGTTCATCGTCCAGGCGGAATTGCAGCGGGCCGAGCATGCCGCCCAGGGCTTGCACCTCGGCGCTGCCATGCGCCCAGGACAGGCGCCAGGGCCCCGCGGCGCCCCGCTCGGGCGCGTGCCCGGCACCGCGGCCGGCGGAGCGTTCGTTGGCTGGAGGCGGGATGCGGTCAGCGGCGGACATCGAGCCTCCCGCTGCGTACGGCTTCCACCTGCGCCATGCTGGCCAGGTTGAAGTCGCCCGCGATGCTGTGCTTGGCCACCGCCGCCGCCAGCGCGAATTCCAGGGCGTCGCTGTCGTTCCAGCCGCTGTGCAAGCCATGCAGCAGGCCGGCGGCAAAGGCGTCGCCGCCGCCGATGCGGTCGACGATGCCATGCATGGCATAACTGCCCGCCTGCAGCAGGGAATTGCGCGTGGTCATCGTGGCCGACAGCGTATGCTGGTCGACGCTGGTTTGCGTGCGCTGGGTGGCGGCCAGGCGCCGCAACTGCGGGAAAGCCGAGAGGCAGGCTTGCGCCGCTTCGGCGGTACGGCCGGCTTGCGCCAGGCCGGGCTGGCCCAGCACCAGTGCGATATCGCGCTGGTCGGCAAAGGCCAGGTCGGCGTGGGCCAGCAAGCCGCGCAGCACATCGGCGCCGTCGTGGCCGCGCGCCGCCCACAGAGAAGCGCGGTAATTGCCGTCGAAAGAAACCCGTACCCCGAGTGCGCGCGCTGCCTCCATCGCATCCAGCACGGCTTGCGCCGCCTGCTCGCCGACGGCAGGCGACACGCCCGACACGTGCAGCCAGGACGCGCCCGCCAGGATGGCCGGCCAGTCATAACTAACGGGATTGGCCAGCGCAAAAGCGGAACCTGCGCGGTCGTAAATGATTTCGGATGGGCGCAGCACGGCACCCGGCGTCAGGAAATACAGGCCCATGCGGCCTGTCGCGAAGTGCATCGCGTCCACCGCCACGCCATGCATGCGCAGCGCATCGCGCGCCGCTTCACCGAGCGCGTTGGCGGGCAGCGTGCCGGCCATCGCAGTCTGGTGGCCGAAACGGGCCAGCGACACGGCGACATTGGCTTCCGCGCCGCCGATGCAGGTATCCAGCTGCGGCGTTTGCAGCAGCAGTTGGCCGGGCGGCGCCGACAGGCGCAGCAGCACTTCGCCGAAACAGACGATGCGGCCCTTCATCGCGCCAGCCATCCGCCATCGACCGGCAACACGATGCCGTGCACGTAGTCGCTGGCGCGGCTGGCCAGGAACACCGCGGCGCCGGCCAGGTCGTCCGGCTTGCCCCAGCGCGCGGCCGGGATGCGCGTCAGGATGGAAGGCGCGCGCACGGGATCGTCGCGCAGCGGCGCCGTATTGTTGGTTTCGAAGTAGCCAGGTGCGATGGCGTTGACGTTGATGCCGGCCTGCGCCCATTCATTGGCCAGGGCGCGCGTCAAACCGGCGATGCCGCTCTTGCTGGCCGCGTAGGCCGGCACCCGCAACCCTCCCTGGAAGGACAGCATGGAAGCGATGTTGATGATCTTGCCGCCGCCCTGGCGCGCCATATGGAAGGCGGCCGACTGCGACAGGAAGAAGGGCGCCTTGAGGTTGGTATCGACCACGCGGTCCCAGTCCTCCTCCGTCACTTCCAGGCTGTCGGCGCGGTGGATGGTGCCGGCGTTGTTGACCAGGATATCGAGCCGGCCTTGCCAGGCATGCGCCGCGTCGGCCACTTGCCGCATGCTGTCGGCGCCGGCCGAAAAGTCGGCCTGCAGGAACAGGAAACGGCGGCCGGCTGCCGCCACCTGCGCCGCCGTCTCGTCGGCGCTGCTGCGGCCGGCCGCCACGATGTCGGCCCCCGCTTGCGCCAGCGCGATGGCAATGGCCTGGCCCAGGCCGGTATTGGCCCCGCTCACCAAGGCGACGCGGCCGGACAGGTCGAACAATTCTTGCATGGCGCGTCCTTATTTCAGCTGGCAGATATCGAGCACGTTCATATCGGTGTAGTCGAGGTTCTCGCCGCCCATGGCCCAGATGAAGGCGTAGTTCGAGGTGCCCGACCCCATATGGATCGACCACGGCGGCGATACCACCGCTTCCTCGTTGGCGACCACGATATGGCGCGCGCTATCCGGCTCGCCCATGAAGTGGAACACGCGCTCGTTGGCTGGCAAACCGAAATAGAAATACACTTCCGAGCGGCGCTCGTGCAGGTGCGGCGGCATGGTGTTCCATACGCTGCCGGTCTTCAGTACCGTCAAGCCGAGCAGCAGCTGGGCCGACTGGCACACGCCCGGCACCACGTACTGGTAGATGGTGCGCGCGTTGGAAGTTTCCGCGCTGCCGCGTTCCAGCGGCACCGCCTGGGCGTGGGTGATCTTGGTCAGTTCGAAGCGGGCATGGGCCGGCGTCGACACCAGGTAGAAGCGGGCCGGGTTGGCCGGATCGTCGGAGGCGAAGCTGACGTCGGCGGAACCCATCGGTACGTACAGGCCATCGCGCGGCGCCAAGGTGAATACCTGGCCGTCGACGGTGACGCGGCCGCTGCCTTCGGCGACGTTGATGATGCCCAGCTCGCGCCGCACCAGGAAGGGTTGGCCCACCGCGGCCGCGGGCTCGGTCTGGCGCGGCAATTCCAGCGTGGTGTGCACCGGCGCCGCACCACCGATCACGAAGCGCTCGTGATGGCAGTAGTTGAGGGCCAGGCGGTCGGCCTGGAACAAGCCTTCCAGCAGGTAGCGTTGGCGCAATTGCTCGTTGCTGGCGCCCGCCATCATGTCCGGATGGGTGGCGTGGTAGCACTTGTCAAACATTCACACTCTCCATATCTGTTATCGATAACAAGTATAGGGCTTGCTGCCGGTCAGGACGTATGCCAATTTCATATAAGTAGTCTCAGTTTTTTCATCACTCATGGCATGGAAGTTTAAGTAGGATGCTCAAAAACGCGTCAACAAGCAGCAAGCGTGCGGCCGCTGTTATTCGTTATCGATAACAACCGCCGGCAAAACTATAAGACCCTCGGAGGAGACCAAAGTGTTCACGGATTTGCTCAGGCGCGCCTTCTGCGCCAGCCTCGCCCTGCTCATGCCCGCCGCCGCGCTGGCTGCCGACCAGCTGCAAGTTTTCCCCTTCCCGCAGCCGGTGCGCTATTCGCATCATAACGACGACTTCACGGTCCGTGTGCGGACGCCGGGCGGCGTGTGGCAAGACGTATACGAATACCGCGCAAAAGTGGACCTGGACAAGCAGCAAGACGCATCCATGGTGTACTTCAATTTCGACGGCAGCGTCGAAGTGTCGGTGCAAAAGAACAATGGCAGCTTCGCCAAAGTCGCGGTGCGGCCCGAAGGACGCGGTATCAAGCCCATGGTGCGCGACGGTATTGCCTACTTCACCATGAAGCGCCCTGAAAACCTGAGCGTGGAATTCGACGACGACCGCCTGCACAACCTGCACATCTTCACCCACGCCATCCGCAAGGACATGCCGCCGCAGCAGGCGGGTCTGGACAGCTACGCCATCGGCCAGGGCAAGACCCCCGATTTTACCCAGCCGGTGGTGCATTTCGGCCCCGGCGTGCATGGCGGCGAATTCCGCCTGCGTTCCAATACCACGGTCTACATCGACGGCTCGGCTTTCCTGAAGAATCCCCTGATCATCGACGGCGTGGAAAACGTCAAGGTGATCAGTGATGGCGTGTTCGACGGCGTCGAGATGCTGACCATCCGCAATTCGAAGAACGTCACCATCGACGGGCCTATCTTCATCAATCAGCCGCACGGCACCATGCGCTGCGTCACCTCGCAGGATATCGAGGAAAAAAATATCCGCACTATCGGCGCCGGCAAGTGGTCCGACGGCCTGGGCCACTTCGCCTGCGAGCGCGTGCGCATCAGCGACAGTTTCATCCGCACGTCGGACGATTGCATCACGATCTATAACCACCGCTGGGACATCTGGGGCAACACCCGCGACATCACCGTCACCAACTCCACGCTGTGGGCCGACGTGGCGCACGCCATCATGATCGGCATCCACGGCAACACGCCGACCCCCGCCCACCCGGAAGCTGAAGTGATTGAGCGCGTCCGTTTCAGCAATATCGACGTCCTCGAGCACGACGAGGATGAAGCCGAATACGAAGGCGCCATCGGCATCATGGCCGGCGACGACAACCTGGTGCGCGACGTGCTGTTCGAAGACTTCCGCGTCGACCGCATCGAAGAAGGCAAGCTGTTCAACCTGCACATTGCATACACCCCGAAATACAACACCAGCCCCGGACGCGGCATCGAGAACGTCACGCTGCGCAATATCCATTACACGGGCAAAGGCTCGCCCAGCGCATCGGTCATCTACGGCCACGACGCGGGCCGCATGGTGCGCAACGTCGTCATCGATAACGTCACGGTCGGCGGCAAGCGCCTCACGGGGCCGGCTCCAAATTTGCTCGAAATCGGTCAACACGTCAGCGGGGTGAGCTTCCGCTAGCAGTCTTCGCAATACTCAAAAAATACCTGGAGGAGATGGAGAATGAACAAGCAAACCAAGATGTCCCTGCAATTGTCCGGCGTAGCGCTGGCCGTCATGCAGGCCTTTGCGCCACACGCCATGGCGCAGGAACAACAGACCGACCCGTCGGCGACGGTGGTGGTGACCGGCATGCGCGCCAGTGCGCGCAGCTCGGTCTCGATCAAGCGCGATACGCTGGAAGTGGTGGACTCGGTCACCGCTGAAGATATCGGCAAGCTGCCCGACAACAACGTGGCGGAAACCCTGACCCGCATCCCGGGCGTGCAAGGCTACCGCTACGGCGGCGAGGGCGCCTCGCCGGTGGGCGCCGGCTCCGGCATCACCATCCGCGGCCTGTCCGGTCAGACCGCATCGCAAGTGAACGGCCGCGCCTACTTCACCGCCGGCAGCCGCGAATTCAACGTGGAAGGCGCGATCCCCGGCATGGTGGCCGGCATCGACGTGTACAAGAACCCGTCGGCGGAGCACATCGAAGGCGGTATCGGCGGCCTGGTCAACGTCCGTACCCGCAACCCGAGCGACTTCAAGGGCCCGACCTTCTCGCTCAACGTCAACGGCCGCTACAACGACCTGGCCAAGGACAAGGATCCTGAAATCTTCGCCCTGGGCGCCAACCGCTTCGACCTGGGCGGCGGCAGCCGCATCGGCGTGATGGCGGCCGCTGTCTATGCACGCAGCACCGGGCGCTCCGACAACAACCCGGCCAACGGCGGCGCCAACCTGAAGCGCGCCATCCGCGCCGACAGCGCCGAATACGCCAGCATGGCAGCGGCCAATACCGCCAACAGCCCGGGCCAGCCGATGTCGTCGCTGGTCGGCCGCACCGACGTGCACTACCTGGCGGGCGTACCTACCATGCCCACTTCCGCCACCGTGGGCGCCAACACGCCCAACCTGTCGGCATTGACTGCGGAGCAAGCCGCCAATGTGATGACCGCGCCGGCGCTGACCAGCAACGTGTTCCAGGAAACCATCATGCGCGTGCGCAAGGGCCTGAACCTGGCTGCCGACTACCGCGTGCACAATGCGCTGCGCTTCTACGCCGAAGCCAATTACAACTACTACCTGTATCACCAGAATTACCGCGGCCTGAACTCGGTCGACGGCGGCAACGTGCAGAACCTGCAAACCACGCCGTTCGACTTCACCGAAGGCCTGGCCAACCGCAATATGAATGGCGGCACCGACTCCGTGCTGGTCGGCAAGCGCCTGCTGGGCGGCACCTTCCTGAACTCCACCGTCAACACCATGGGTGGCGACGAGCATCGCCCGTACAAGACGTGGATCGCCGCCACCGGCGTGGAGTGGAGCCCGACCCCGTCGCTGTCGCTGAAGGCTGACCTGTCCTACATCAAATCGGACCAGAGCCAGGACAACCGCAACGCCATCCTGGATTCCGCCCCGGGGCGCTTCTGGTCGACCACCCGCCTGGCCGATGGCGAACCGCACCAACTGACCTTCTCCGGGCCGAGCCTGTCTGATGGCGCGAACTTCGTGTTCCGCGATTACAGCAACGGCACCAACCAGGTGTGGGACGACAAGGGCCACGCCCTGGCCCTGAGCGGCGCCTACACGCTGGAATCGGGCTGGCTGAACAAGATCAAGTTCGGGACCCGCTACGCCTACCAGGACAGCGACTACCGCAACTTCTCCTTCGGTGGCCGTCCGCTGACCAGCGATGGCCTGGCGTTGAACGCTTCGCGCAGCAACGGCATCTCCGCCGCCACTGTCAACGTGCTGCAGCAATCGCCGACCAACTTCATGCGCGGCGACGCCGGCTATGCTGGCGGTTACGTGGTGTACTCGCCTGACCTGCTGCTGGGTAACCAGGTGCGTGAGACCTTCCCGAAAGCCGGTATCCTGGCGGACGGTTCGTACACGGAAAACCAGCTGTCGCGCCGCCTGATTGAGGAAAAAACCCTGGCCGGCTACCTGGTGGGCGACTTCTCCTTCCTGGATGAGCGCATCCGCGGTAACGTCGGCGTGCGTGTCGTGCGCACCAAGGGCCAGGCCACGGCGCGTGTGCCGGACACCCGTACCACTCCGGCCGGCATCGCGGAAGTCACTCGCGAAACCTCGTACACCAACGCGCTGCCATCGTTCAACATCGTCGGCGACATTTCGAAGGACTTCCTGGCGCGCTTTGGCTACGGGCGCGGCATGACCCGTGCGGGCCTGGACCAGCTGAATCCGAGCATCACCGTCAACAACACCAACGGCACCGGCGGTGCCGGCAACCCGGACCTGGGTCCGCAGATCGCCGACGCGGTCGACTTCTCGCTGGAGCGCTACTTCAGCCCGACCAACTACGTGGCTGCCGCGATCTTCGACAAGCGCATCAAGGGCTTCTTCAGCGGTATCGTGGAATGCCAGACCGTGGCGACCGCACCGGCTTACAGCGGTGTGACGCCTAACGGATGTGCCGGCGGCCAATACATGATCACCAAGACCGTCAACGCCGAGAAGGGCTTCGTACGCGGCGCCGAGTTGTCTGGCCAGTACTTCTTCGACAAGAGCTACGGCATCCTGAACAACTATGGCGTATCGGCCAGCTACACCTACGTCGATACCTCGAACCCGGTGAACTTCGGCAGCGCCGCGGCACCGCGCATCGTGGACACCCCGCAGCCGATGCAATCCAAGCACAGCTACAGCATGTCCGGCATGTATGAGGACGGCAAGCTGTCGGCGCGCGTGGCCTACACCTGGCGCTCGCCTTCGATCCTGTTTGGCGTTTCCGCCAACCCGATCGATGGCCGCTACATCGGTTCATACGGCATCGTGGACGCATCGGTCAACTATGAAATCATGCCGGGCCTGACCCTTGCCTTCATCGCCAACAATATCACCGACAAGACGCTGAACCGCTTTGTCGGCGAGCCAGGCACCTACGAAACCGGCCTCGAACGCCAGCACTACGCCAACGGCCGCAACTTCAGCATCGGCCTGCGCTACAAGTTCGGCAACTAAGGAGATCAAGTGGTCAAGCATCGTTTCGCGGCCGCTGCGGCGGCAATCCTGGCACTGTTCCCAATGCTGGGGGTAGGCTCCGCCGGCGGCCCTGCAGGCCCGCTCGCCGAGTGGGAGCAGCCGGGCGTCGTGGCAGTGAACCGCGAACCGATGAAGGCCACTTTCTTCAACTTCGAATCGCGCGAGCTGGCACTGGCCGGCGACATGGCGAAGTCGCAGTATTACCGGTCCCTGGACGGTACCTGGTCCTTCGCCTATTCGCCGAACCCCGGCAGCCGGCCGCGCGAGTTCTATCAGCCGGGCTTCGATATCAGCGGCTGGAAGACGATCCAGGTGCCAGGCATGATGCAGGCACAGGGATTCGGCAAACCGATTTTCACCAACATCAAATATCCTTTCCCTGCCAACCAGCCCTTCATCCCGCATGAGCTGAATGAAGTGGGTTCCTACCGGCGCGACTTCGACGTCCCGGAGGGCTGGCAGGAGCGCGATGTGTTCCTGCACATCGGCGCTGCGGGCGCGGCGTACTACATCTGGGTCAACGGCGAGAAAGTCGGTTACTCGGAAGACTCCAAGCTGCCTTCCGAATTCAATATCGGAAAATACGTGCGGCCCGGCCGCAATACCATTGCCATTGAACTGTATCGCTGGGCCGACGGCTCCTACCTGGAGGACCAGGATTTCTGGCGCGTCTCCGGCATCGAGCGCAGCGTCTACGTGTATGCGGAACCGAAGTCGCGCCTGCGCGATTTCACGGTGACGGCCGCGCTGGACAAGACCCGTTACCGCGACGGCATCTTCGCGCTGGAACCGGTGATGGCAGGCCTGCCCGCCGACGGCCGCATTACCGCCACCGTCCTTGATGGCGGCAAGAGCGTGCTCACGGTGGAAGCGCCCATCGCGGCAGGCAAGGCCGCCCCGCTGCGCGGCAAGCTGGCCAACGTCAAGGCGTGGTCGGCCGAGACGCCGAACCTGTACCAGCTGGTGGTCGAGTACCGCGACGCCGGCGGCAAGCTGCTGTCCGCCACTTCGCGCAAGATCGGCTTCCGCACCGTGGAAGTGGTCGACGGCGAAGTGCGCGTGAACGGCAAACGCATCATGATCAAGGGCATGAACCGCCACGAGCACGACCCGGATACCTACCGTGTCATCTCGCTCGAATCGATGCGGCGCGACATGGAGCTGATGAAGCAGGCCAACATCAACGCTGTGCGCACCTCGCATTACCCGAACGACCCACGCTGGTATGACCTGGCCGACGAATACGGCATGTACGTGATGGACGAGGCCAATATCGAGTCGCACGAATACATGGAGAAGGGCGCCGCATCGGGCGACCCGGCCCAGCGCGCCGCCATCCAGCTCGGCTACCAGGAAAGCTGGCGCGACGCACACCTGGACCGCGTATCGCGCATGGTCGAGCGCGACAAGAACCATCCATCGATCATCTTCTGGTCGCTGGGCAACGAAGCGGGTACCGGCATGAATTTCGACCAGGCCGCCGCCTGGATCCGCCAACGCGACAGCAGCCGCCTCGTCAGCTACCTCGGTTACGGCACGATCGGCGAAGAACACTTGCCGAATGCCTTCACCGATATCTACGCGCCGATGTACGACGACATCGACAAGATGGTGGGCTATGCGCGCGACCCGCGCTACCGCCAGCCGATGATCCAGTGCGAATACGCCCACGCCATGGGCAATTCGCTGGGCAATTTTGAAGACTACTGGAAGGTGATCCGCGCGCACCGCAAGCTGCAGGGCGGCTTCGTGTGGGACTGGGTCGACCAGGGCGTGCGCGCCAAGGATGCGCAGGGCCGCCAGTACTGGGCATCCGGTTTTGACATCAATCCGGAGCGCGGCGACAACAGCGTGGTGGGCGATGGCGTGGTCAGCGCCGACCGCGTGCCCGATCCGGAGTATTACGAACTGCAGAAAGTGTATTCGCCGGTCGTGTTTGAAGGCGACCCGCGCAGCGGCAAGCTGTCTGTCGTGAACCGCTACGACTTCCGCGACCTGTCAGGCTTTGACTTCGAATGGACGCTGGCGCGCGACGGCGAACCGGTCGCCAGCGGCAAGCTGGATGGCGTCAACGCGCCGGCCGGCGCCACCCGCCAGTTCGCGTTCACCATGCCGGCAGTCGCCCCGCAGGGCGGTGAGCTGGTCCTGACGGTGCGCGCCAAGGCGAAGCAAGGCGCCACCAAAGGCGTGGCCGCCGGCGCCATCCTTGGCTGGTCGCAATTCATCGTCGCCAAGGCAGCGGGCACCGCCAGTGCGTCTGGCGCCAAGCCTGGCGCCGCCGCCGGCAAGCTCGTCGCCCCGGTGCGTGGGCAGGGCGCTGTCACGCTGGCCTCCGCCAACGCCAAACTGGATATCGACACCAGCACCGGTCTGGTCAACTACAGCGCCAACGGCCAGCTCCTTCTGAAAGGCGGCATGCCAAACTTCTGGCGCGGCCTGAACGACAATGACGAAGGCACGGGCGTGCCGCTCAGCCACAAAGTCTGGCAGCAGTTCACCGAACAACGCCTGCTGCGCGCCATCGACATTGGCCGCGATTACGTGAAGGTGCAATACGCCTTCGGCGCCGGCGCGGTGGAGTGGGAGAACACCTACCGCATGGGCACGGACGGCAAGGTGCACGTGGACGCAGCCTTCACGCCGGTGCGCGACGACCTGCCCGACCCGTTGCGCCTGGGTTTGCGCTTCAACCACACCGCAGCATTGGATACGGTGACCTGGTATGGCCGCGGCCCGCAGGAATCCTACGCCGATCGCCTGACCGGCGCCGCGCTGGGCCGCTACAGCGGCAAGGTGGCGGACCAGTACCACAAGGATTACATGCGGCCGCAGGAAAGCGGCAACAAGACCGGCGTGCGCTGGTTGTCGCTGACCGACGCCGCCGGAACCGGTATCAAGGTGGCGGGCTCCGTGCCGCTGTCGATGAACGCTTTGGCCTTCCCGTACGAAGACCTGTACCTGCGTCCGCGCGGTACACGCCACAACTCGGACATCACGCCGCATGGCGACGGCAGCCTGCTGGTCGACCTGGTCCAGACCGGCGTCGGCGGCGATACCGGCTGGAGCACGGATGGCCGTCCGCTGGTGCGCTACCGCATCAAACTGGCGCCGGCGCGCTACAGCTTCACCATCGCACCGACGGCAAGCAAGCCGGTGGCGCAAGCGCTGGCGCCGGATTACAGCAACCCGATCCTGCACGCGGACTATTCCGACCCCGACGTGACCCGTGTCGGCGACACTTATTACATGACCGCCTCCAGCTTCAGCAGCGCCCCCGGCCTGCCGCTGCTCGAATCGCGCGACATGGTGCATTGGCAACTGGTGGGCCATGCGCTGCCGCAGCTGGTGCCGGCAGCGCAATTCGCGCGCCCGGCGCACGGCAAGGGCGTGTGGGCGCCGGCGCTGCGCCACCACGACGGCAAGTTCTGGATCTTCTACCCCGACCCCGACCAGGGCGTGTATGTGATGACCGCCCGCGACTTCCGCGGCCCTTGGAGCGCACCGACGCTGCTGCTGGCCGGCAAAGGCATCATCGATCCCGCCCCGTTCTGGGACGACGATGGCAGCGCATGGCTGATGCACGCCTGGGCGCGCAGCCGCGCCGGCTTCAATAATGTGCTGACCCTGCGCCGCATGGCGCCCGATGCCAGCCGCCTGCTGGACGACAAGGGCAGTGTCGTGATCGACGGCGGCAAATACACCGGCTACCACACGCTGGAAGGCCCCAAGCTGCACAAGCATGACGGTTACTACTACGTGTTCGCGCCGGCCGGCGGTGTCGAGCAAGGCTGGCAATCCGTGTTCCGCTCGCGCAGCATCAATGGTCCATATGAGGCGAGGATCGTGCTTGCGCAAGGCTTGACTGCCACCAACGGTCCGCATCAAGGTTCGTGGGTACGGGCCGCCGATGGCAACGACTGGTTCTATCATTTCCAGGACAAGGGCGCCTATGGCCGCATCGTCCACCTGCAGCCGATGCGCTGGCAGGACGGTTGGCCGGTGATGGGCGAACAGCGTGACGGCAAAGGCATCGGCCAGCCGGTCAGCCACTTCCGCCAGCCGGTAGCCGGCCGCTTCGACGCGGTGGCGCCTGCCGCCAGCGACAACTTCGATGTTCCACAACTGGGCCTGCAATGGCAATGGAATGCGAATTGGCGTGCCGACTGGTACTCGCTGCAAGCACGCGCCGGCCACCTGCGCCTGTTCAGTCAATACGACGAACTCGCGCAGCAACAGGGCAGCCTGTGGAACCGTGCCGCGCTGCTGCTGCAGAAACTGCCCGCGGAACAATTCACCACCACGGCCAGCCTTGACTTGTCCGGACTGGCCGATGGCGACAGCGCCGGCCTGCTGATGTACGGCCTCGATTACGCCTGGATCGGCGTGCAGCGCAACGGCGGCAGCAGCCGCCTGGTGATCAATACCTGCACGAAGGCGATGGCCGGCTGCCGCGACGAAGAACAAGCCAGCATCGCCTTGCCGGCCCAGCGCGTCTATCTGCGCCTGCAAGTAGCCGAAGGCGGCCGCACCACTTTCAGCTATAGCCTGGACCGCAAGCACTTCCAGGCATTTGGCAAACCGTTTAACGCCACCGTTGGCCGCTGGGTCGGCGCCCGCATGGGCCTGTTCAGCACCGCGTCCAGCGCGCAAGGTGGCGGCTTCGTCGATGTTGACGACTTTACCGTGTCTCTCTGACCAGCCAGGCACTCCCAGCCAGGCTAGTTCTTTCGTGGCACGGGCGCTAGCCGCCCGTGCCATATTTTTTTGTGCGCAGTCTGGGCAATTTCAGGGTTTCCCACTGGGCGACTTTATCCGTTTAACTAGTGTTATGCGAAGCGCCACAAAATCTGTCTGGCGCTTGATCCTGAGCAAAATTCGAATTACCTCGTGACATACGATAGCCATTCCAACTCAATAACTGGAGGGGATATGGCAATCGATGTTTACTTGCTTATTGACGGTATAAAGGGCGAATCAGGCGATGCAGAGCATTCGGGATGGATCGAAATTAGTTCAGCGCACTGGGGGGTAGCTCAGCCAAGAAGTGCTACCGCATCAACCGGCGGCGGTCATACCGCCGAACGATGCGAGCATCGAACCCTCTCAATCGCCAAGCTCGCCGACCTTTCGTCACCGCCGCTAATGCAGGCATGCTCCATGGGGCGGACGTTTCCCAGGGCTCGGATTGAATTCATGCGGGCCGATGGTGATGGGGTGCGAGTGAAGTATTACGACGTTGAGCTGGAAAATGTACTTATCGCCAGCATCGAGCAATTCGTTACAGAAGGCAGTATTCTGCACGATTCAATTGGCCTCAAATTTTCCAAAGTCAAATGGAAATACACGCAGCAAAAAATTGGCGGGGGTATCGGTGGTAGTACGGCTGGCGGTTGGTGTCTCTCCACGAACAGGTGCATCTAGGGGAGACAGACAATGGCCAATGACGATCTGCTGCGTCCGACGCAGGACTCCAGGCGCTATTTCATGTTACCCCAATCACCGTTGGATTCGGGTTACTACGTTTATGGAAAGCTCTATGACAAACCGGCCGCAGGCGCCTACCAATATGCGCATCCGATAATGATGACAGCCATCCTCCGTGTAGCATTGGAATGGCAGGCAATCGACAAGCGCCGATTTGGTGTGGGCGACATAAGCCTTGCTGGTGGACCTAAACCACCTGACCATGATACTCATCGGTCTGGACTTGAAGTAGACATCCGGCCTTTACGGAAGGACGGTCGGGAGGAGTCGATACGGTGGTGGGATTCAGAGTATGACAAAGATGGCACCATTCGCCTTGTCGAGTTGTTCCGAACTTTTACACCGGTCTTGAAGATTCTTTTCAACGGGCCCGGGGTACCGAACGTATCCAAATGGGTGAATCACGATGACCACCTTCACATTAAATTGCAAGGATGACCATGCGACTTTCTTTGCTTGCCGCGTTATTTTTGACCGCTGGCCTTGTCCTGGCGCTTGCGCACGCAGCATCTCCGACAAATGGTTGGAGATCGCTGTTGGGAGCTTCCTACCTAATACACGGTGGAACACTTGCAGATCGGCAGGTTGCCTCGCCTAATGACCGGAAAATTTCCATCGTGGTTGCTGGTAATCCAGCCAAGGAAGTCTTTGACTCGATTGGCCCTGACTTGCCCAACACGTGCTCGGGTGAGCAGGGCGACAGGGCGCGGAACAAGAAGGGAGTGTCCTGTTCCTTTACAAAAAAGGATATGGGAACGAAAGAAGGCCCGTACCGCTGCTGGATTGGCGTGAACCTTCTTACGGGTGAAAGTACAGCTACCGTGAGCTGTTAGTGCTATGGGCGGCGCGAGTCCTCGGAAAGTTTGCTGTGAAAGCCGTATTCGATCCAGAGCGCGTTGCTGCGGGCGCGACGCGGTGGATTAGACCAGCAGGATGCCCTGCAAGGACGAGATGTGGTCGCCCCAGCTCCAGCTGCGCAGCAACTGGCCTGCGCTGTCGAATTCGAGCAATTGGCGGCCTTTGTGGCCGTTGTCCGGGCCGTGACCCTGCCAGTTGGCGACCAGCAGGCGGCCGCCTGGCAGGCGCTCGTAGCTGGCGTAGAAGAATGGTGCCACCTCGTCTGGTACGCTGCCGGCTGCGCCGAAGCGCTGTACGCAGGTGCCGTCGGCATCGAAGCGCGCCATGAAGGCGCCGTAGCCGGCCGACACCAGGGTGCCGCCATCTTCCAGCCGCTCGGCCTTCCAGGCATGCTCGAAACCCGGCGCAGCGAAACGTCGCAGCGCGACCAGTTCCGGCGTGGTTTCCAGGATATGGTCATTGGTGCACAGCAGGTAAGTGCCTTGCGGCGTGACGCGCACCAGGCGCACGTAGTCGCCGTCGCGGCGCGCGGTATGCACCGGATTGAGGTCGCGGTCGAGCGTCAGCACGTTGACGCCGGCGCTGCCGTCCAGGTTCATGCCGGTGACCAGCGTGCTGCCGTCGGCGCGGCGG
The DNA here is from genome assembly GCA_965650885.1 of uncultured Oxalobacteraceae bacterium. GTDB lineage: Bacteria > Pseudomonadota > Gammaproteobacteria > Burkholderiales > Burkholderiaceae_D > Rugamonas. The sequence goes on along the minus strand of CBFGQI010000008.1, from coordinate 53,197 downwards.
TGCACGGCGGTGACGTCCTGCCAGCGGCTGCACGCAGCAAGCACGCGGCCGCTGGCGATATCCAGTTCAAGGAAGCCACGGTCGAAGCCGACCAGCACGCGCGCGGCATCCAGGCGCTGCATGTCGCGCGCCAACGGGTAGTCTTCCAGGCTCAGGGTCCAGACGGGGGCAGTCAGGCTCGTATCGACCAGCATGATTTGCTGGCGCCCTTCATCGATAGCAAGCAGGCGGTAGGTAGTATCCATGGACGCTACTATCGCACATCTATGTTATCGAAAACAACCGGCTAGCTGGAATCGTTATGGCAGCTAGCAAAGTCTGCATAGTTATCAGTGAAGCCATCAGGCGCGCATCGCCGCCCATCTGCCGCGCCATGATGTAGGCGTTGGGTGCGGTCGGCAGCGCGCAGTAGAAACCTGCCGCCAGCGCCACCGGGCCCGATACGCCGAATGCCGTGCAAACCATCGCCGCCGCGAATGGCAGCAACAGCAGCTTGGTCAGCGAGGTGAAGACCAGTGCCGCCGGGCGCAAGCCATCGAGCGAAAATACCAGGCCGCTGCCGACGCACACCAGCCCCAGCGCCAGGGCGGACTTGCCCAGGATGTCCAGGGTATTCATCAGCGGCGCCGGCAAGGCCAGGCCGGCCATGCTTGCGATCATCCCCGCCAGCGTCGACAGGATGATGGGATTGGTGGCCAGCGTGCGCGCCACCTTGCCCAGGTCCGCCTTGCTGCCGCTCCACCACGACAGGGCCAGGATCGCCATCACGTTCACCGCCGGCAGGCACAAGGCCAGCGCGAGCATGACCAGCGACGCCGTCTGCGGCGGGAAGAACAGCGCCGACACGGCGATGCCGAAGTAGCTGTTCGGCCGCATCGCGCCCTGCACCACGGACGAGCGGCTGGCAGCGGGCAGCCCCCGCCAGAACAGCAGCACCAGCAAGGCGAAGCCGGTCACGATCACGGTCGGCAGCAGCGTGGCCAGGGCCAGTTCGCCGACCATGCGGCCATGGAAGTCCAGCCGCGCCGTGCCGGTGAACAGCAGGGCCGGGAACGCGATGAAGTAGGAAAATTTTTCCACCGAAGGGAAAAAATCGTCCGGCAGCCAGCGGAACTGGCGGATCGCCACGCCCAGCATGATGACGAGGAAGACGGGGATGATCGAAGCAAGCATTCTTCAGTCTGCGGAAATGCCCGACGGCCCGATACGGCGCGCGTTAGGCGTGTTGGAAATGCGGATACGGATCAGGTGCCGCCCCGGGTCGGAGTAGACCGCACGCCCATGCAGGGTGTGGTGGTTGTCGGCCCATAGCAGTGTATCGTCCGGCAGTTGGCGATGGAAGCGCGGCGCGCGGCGTTCCACGATATCGTTCACCAGCTCCACCGCTTCCACCAGTTCCGGGCTGGCCAGGTCGGGTCGCGCGGCCAGGCCCTTCATGATGGAATCGTAGCGCCAGCGGATCGCCAGGCCGCCGTCGTGGCGGAACACCGGTGCCAGGTAATACTCGACATTGTCATCCTCGGCAGCATACACGGCCGGCACGCGGAACGGCACTTCGCGCGTGGTCAGCAGGCTGTAGGCGATGCGGCCTTCACGGGTTTTCTGCAGTTCGCGGTGGATGTCGTCGACGTCGATCAGCAGCGATTCGCCGCCGTTGCAGCGCGCGGCGGCCACCACGTAGAGCATGAACTGCTCCTCGGGCATCGGGTAGAAGGATGAATCGGTGTGCATCTCGGCGCCGCCGACCCGTTCCGAAAACGTGGTGAAGCGCGCCGCTTCCTGTCCCTTGGCCTTGGCGCGCACGTCCCATGCCACGCGCCGGGTGCGCTGGTCGGTCGAGGTGGGGAAGCCGCGCGTCAGTGCAATGGCATAGAGCACGGCGTTGCGGTGCGCTTCGCTGAGATGCGACAGGCCGAGATTGGTGATCGCCATGCCGCGCAAGGCCGGCGCGGCCAGCGTTTCAGCCAGGCGCGCCAGCGTGGGCACGCGCAGCAGCTCCTGCTGCAGCGCTTCTTCCTCCGGGTGCGGGAAGAAGCCATTGCCGTTGAAGTCTTCGAAGTGCTGTTCAACGATGTGGACGATGCGCGCTAAATCCTCGCCCCAGGAAAAGTTGCGCTTGGCCATGGCGACACTGCCGGATTTTTCAAAAGAGGAAAGCATGGGGCGACTCCTTTCAAAAGAAAAATGGTGCACTGCAAAATCAAGTTTATCAAAAGAAACTAGTTGCAGTGTAAACATTTTTTCCATGTGGAAATTCGAAAGGAAGGGCGGTAAACCGGTCTATTTCTCAGATTTTGTCGGGAAATCCTTACATCTACGTAGCATTACGTAGGATCACCATACATGCGAGTCCGGGGGATGAATGTGTCAATAGTCCCCATCAATGTTATAAAAATCACGAATTGTCACCAAAAAATATTGCGATGCGATAGAATCTTTCGATAGGGAAACTAAAGGAGCAAAAATGAAATGGTTGCATGACCTGAAGCTCGCCACCAAGCTGGCATGCGCTTTCGCGGCGGTGCTGGTGCTCACCGTCGGCGTCGGCATTTTTTCGATCGTGCAGTTGGCCACCGTGCGCACCACGGCCAGCGAGCTGTCGACCCGCTGGATGCCCAGCATGCGCGTAGTGCAGGATTTGAAGGCGCAGATCGCCCGCGTGCGCACGCGTGAATTCCAGTACATCATCTCCACCAAGCCCGAAGAGATGGACAAGTACGACCAGGTCATCGCCAATGACCTGGTCGACCTGCGCAAGATGCAGGACAATTTCGAAAAGCTGATCGCCACGCCGGAAGAGAAGGCGCTGTATGACGGGTTCGTGCAGATGTGGGCACGCTATATGGCGGAAGACGCCAAGATCCGCGCTGCCGCCCGCGCCAATGACGACGCGCTGGCCAAGGAATTGATCCGCGGCGAGTCGAACAAGTTGATCGTGGCCTTGCGCGGCCAGGTCGACAAGATGGTCAAGCTGTATGGCGAGGGCGGCGACGCGGAAGCGCACAAAGGCGAACAAATCTATGAGTCCTCGCGGGTCTGGATCATCTCCCTGCTGGCCGCCAGTGCCGCGCTGGGCATCCTGGCTGCGGTCACGCTGACGCTGTGGCTGACGCGGCGCCTGGGTGGCGAGCCGGATTATGCGGCCGCCATTGCGAAGCAGATTGCGGCCGGCGACCTGTCGGTGCCGGTGCAAATGCGCGCCGGCGACCAGGACAGCCTGCTGTTCGCAATGAAGCACATGCGCGACGGGCTGGCGCGCATCGTCGGCGAAGTGCGCGGGGCGACCGATACCATCGCCAGCGCCTCCGACCAGATCGTGGCCGGCAACCTGGACCTGTCATCGCGCACCGAGCAGCAAGCCAGCTCGCTGGAGGAAACCGCCGCCTCGATGGAAGAGCTGACCACGACCGTCAAGCAGAATTCGGCCAGCGCGCGCCAGGCCAACGAACTGGCGCTGAATGCGTCGAACATTGCGCAGGAAGGCGGCATGGTGGTGTCCCAGGTGGTCGACACCATGGGTTCGATCAATGAATCGGCCAAGAAGATCGTGGACATCATCGGCGTCATTGACGGCATCGCCTTCCAGACCAACATCCTGGCATTGAATGCGGCGGTGGAGGCGGCGCGTGCCGGCGAACAGGGGCGCGGTTTCGCCGTGGTGGCCTCGGAAGTGCGCAACCTGGCGCAGCGTTCCGCCTCGGCCGCCAAGGAAATCAAGGAATTGATCGGCAATTCCGTCGAGCAAGTCGAGATCGGCGCCCGGCTGGTGGGGCAGGCCGGCGCCACCATGGAAAACGTGGTGGTCAGCGTGCGCCGCGTGACCGACATCATGTCCGAGATCACCACCGCCGGCCAGGAGCAAAGCGCAGGCATCGAGCAAGTCAATGCGGCCGTCACCCAGATGGATGCGGTGACGTCGCAGAATGCGGCGCTGGTGGAGGAAGCGACGGCGGCATCGCAAAGCATGCAGGAGCAGGCGGCCAGCCTGGCGCAGCTGGTCAGCGTGTTCAAGCTGGAGGCGGGACATGCGCCAACGCTGTCCGCCGTGCCGGGCGGTGCGCGCAACGTGGGCGGGGCGGCAGCGGTGGCGGCAAGTGCCGGGCGCCAGCGCCTGGCCCGGCGGGCAGGCTGACGGCCTAGCGCCGCAAGGCGCCCAACTGGCGGTCGTGGCTGCGCGACAGCAGCAGCAAGGCCGCCGTCCCGCCCAGCAGGGCCATGAACATGTCCGACTGGGTATCCCACTGGTCGCCCTGGGTGCCGAGGAATTCGTCGGCACCCTGGCCCAGCGCCACCGCCGCCGCCCATTCGATCAATTCATACGTCGCGCTGATCGCCAGCACGATGCAGATCACCAGGAAGGCCAGCATCTTGCCGCGCGCGACGTAGCCGCCGCGCAGCAGGATTTCGCGCGCGATCATGGCCGGGATGAAGCCTTGCGCGAAATGCCCGATGCGGTCATAGGGGTTACGCGCCAGCCCCAGCCAGTGCTGCAGGTCGAAGCCGAACGGCACCCTTGCGTAGGTATAGGCGCCGCCCACCATCAGCACCACGCAATGCACGGCAATCAGCGCATACAGCAGGTCGGTCAGGCGGAAATGGCGGTAGGTCGCCGCCAGCAGCGGCAGGGCCACCAGCACCGGCGCCACCTCCAGCCACCATGTCACCCGGTCGTAGGGCGCGATGCCGGACCAGATCAATACTAAAATGGTAATGGCGGCCAGCGCCAGGTGCAGGGGAGCGATCATTTTGGTCATGACCGAATAGTAACTCGAAAGCTGGCCCGGTTCTTGCTCGATTGGCAGTATGAGCCGCAATTTACGCATCGTTTTGATCCACCCGCCGCACGAAAGTGAGGCACGCGCCCAGGCCTTGCACGCCGGCCTGGCGGAGGCGGGCTACGACCTGGTGGCCTCGCTGCCGGCCGATTTCCACCTGCCCGAACACATCGCCCGCCTGCAGCCCGACATGATCATCGTCGACGCCGAATCCGATGCGCGCGACGTGCTCGAACACATCGTGATCGCCACCCGCGACGAGCGCCGCCCGATCGTCATGTTCACCGAAGACGACAAGGCCGATTCCATGGAAGCGGCCATGGCGGCGGGGGTTTCCGCCTATGTGGTGGCGGGTTTGCAGCCAGAACGCATCAAGCCCGTGCTGAACGTGGCCATGGCCCGTTTCAAGCGCGAACAGAAGCTGCTGGACGAGCTGGAAGGCACCCGCCTCAAGCTGGCCGAGCGCAAGCTGATCGACCGCGCCAAGGGCATCCTGATGGCGCGCCACGGCCTGACCGAAGACCAGGCTTTCCAGAAGCTGCGCACCATGGCCATGAACAAGAACCTCAAGCTGGCCGAGCTGGCGCAGCGCATTCTGGACGCGGAGGATTTGCTCGGCTGACGCACCGTTGTGGTGCATCGCGGGCAGGAGTAAAGCATGCAGATCGAAAAAGACATCGTCAGGATTGGTTTCAACCCGCTGACCGATTGCGCCTCCCTGGTGATGGCGTCGGTGCTGGGCCTGGACCGCAAGCATGGCATCCGCATCGTCCTGAGCAAGGAAACGTCCTGGGCCGGGGTGCGCGACAAGCTGCTGACCGGCGAGCTGGACGCCGCCCATGCGCTGTACGGCCTGGTCTACGCCACCCACCTGGGCGTGGGCTCGGCACGGCGCGACATGGCAATCCTGATGAACTTGAACCGCAACGGCCAGGCCATCACTTTGTCGCGCCGCTTGGTGGACGAGGGCGTGCGCGACGGCGCCGCCGTGGCCGCGCTGTCGCACCAGCGCGAGCTGCGCTGGGCCCAGACCTTCCCGACCGGCACCCATGCCATGTGGCTGTATTACTGGCTGGCGGCGCATGGCGTGCATCCGCTGCGCGAGGCGCGCGTGATCACGGTGCCGCCGGCGCAGATGGCCACCAACCTGGCGGCCGGCCATATGGACGGCTTTTGCGCCGGCGAGCCGTGGAACCACCGCGCCGTGATGGACGGGGTGGGCGTGACCATTGCCACCACCCAGCAAATCTGGCCCGACCATCCGGAAAAGGTGCTGGCCACCACGTCCGACTTCGTGCGCCGGAATCCCAACACGGCGCGCGCCCTGGTGGCGGCGGTGCTGGAGGCGGGCCGCTGGATCGACGCCGCCGCCACCAGCCGCATGGCGATGGCCGAGATCATTTCGGCGGTCCAGTATGTCAACACTGGCAAGGATGTGATCTGGCAGCGCATCCTCGGCCATTATGAAGATGGCATGGGCCGCACCTGGGAGGATGCGCACAGTGTGCGCTTCCACCAGGAGGGCGCCGCCAACTTCCCATACCTGTCGGACGGCATGTGGTTCATGACCCAGCAACGGCGCTGGGGCTTGCTCAAGGCGTCGCCGGACTATCTCGGCGTCGCCCTCAAGGTCCACCAGATCGCCCTGTATAAAGAGGCGGCGGAAATGACGGAGACTGCCATCCCGGCCAGCACCTTGCGCAGTTCGGTGTTGATGGACGGGACCACCTGGGACGGCAGGGATCCCGAGCGCTACGCCGATTCCTTTGCCATCCACATGTCGTGAAGGAGAAAGCCATGCAGGAAGCGGCCAAACCCTTGTCGGGTGAAGTATTCGGGGCATTGATCAACCTGTCCGGCCGCCGCCGGTTCACGTCGCAACGGCTGGTGCTGTACGCGGTCCTGGCGGCGCAGCAGCAGCCGGGCGCCGCCGACATCGCGCGCGACGCGCTGGCCCTGTTCCGCAGCGCGCATGACACGCTGCTTAAAGGTAGCGATACCTTGCCCGGTATCTTCTGCCCGGAATTGCAGGAAGCGTATTACGGCAAGCTCGCTGGCGCGCGCCGCATCAAGGAGTTCACCGACCTGGCCCAGCGTGCGCTCGACAGCGGCCGTCCCGGTCCGGCGCTGGAACAGCTGGTGGCCGACGCCACGCCGGTGCTGGCAGTGCTGAACGAAATCACGGCCATCTATGAAGAGCAGTCGAAGAAGAATGCCGTGCTGCTGAAAAAGCAACTGCGCGGCGTGATCACCGACATCGAGACCATCGCCCGCCAGGCGCGCATGGTCACCTTCAATGCCCGCGTGGTGGCGGCGCGCGCCGGCCACGCCGGGCGCGAATTCGCGGTGGTGGCCGGGGTGCTGTCGAATATCACCACGGAAATCGACGACATGGTCAAAGCCGCGTTGCAGGCGGCCAGCGCCTGAGCCGCGCTGCCGCGCCGCGACCGGGCGTGCGCTATTGCGGTGCACCATTCTTGGGCGCGGTGCACCGCGAGATGGCGAAAATACCCCTGATGCGTCGGCTGGCGGCGCATTTTCCCGCCTAAAAGGGCTGGCACAGGTCTTGCAAAGCATAGGTAAAGGGTCGGTCTAACGGAGGATCGGCAAAACCGGACAACGGCGTCCGCGCAGCGCTACCTTCGATAGGCGGCGGCTGTGCGGGCGCCTTTTTGTTTTCAGGACAAATCATGGCCAGCAAAGCGACCAGCATCAAACTGTTTTCGTTCTCTTCGCCGCAGATGCGTGCCTTCCACCTGACGTGGATGGCCTTCTTCGTCTGCTTCTTCGCGTGGTTCGCCTGCGCGCCACTGATGCCCGTGATCAAAGGCGAATTCGGCCTGACGCCGGCGCAGATTGCCAACATCAATATCGCCGCCGTGGCGATCACCATCATCGTGCGCCTGATCATCGGCCCGCTGTGCGACCGCTACGGCCCGCGCAAGGCGTACACCGGCTTGCTGCTGCTTGGCGCGATCCCGGTGCTGGGCGTGGCCGCCGCGCAGACTTATGAAAGCTTCCTGTTCTTCCGCCTGTTGATCGGCGCGGTGGGCGCCAGCTTCGTGATCACCCAGTACCACACCTCCGTCATGTTCGCGCCGAACGTGGTCGGCACCGCCAACGCGGCGGCCGCCGGCTGGGGCAATGCGGGCGGTGGCGTGGTGCAGTCGACCATGCCGATGATCATGGCCGCGATGGTCATGCTGGGCGTGGGCGAAACCATGGGCTGGCGCGCCGCCCTGGTGGTGCCGGGCGTGCTGATGCTGATCATGGCCTTCTTCTACTACCGCTACACCCAGGACTGCCCGGACGGCAACTACGCCGACCTGCGCGCCGCCGGCGTCGCCTTGGAAGGCGGCAAGAAGGGCGGCTGGGACAGCTTCAAGCTGGCCGCCAGGAACTACCGCGTCTGGATGCTGTTCGTGACCTACGGCGCCTGCTTCGGCGTGGAGATCTTCATCCATAACATCGCCGCCACCTATTACGTGGATACCTTCAAGCTGTCGCTGGCGCAGGCCGGCCTGGCTGCGGGCAGCTTCGGCCTGCTGGCGCTGTTTGCCCGCGCCCTGGGCGGCTGGGTGTCCGACAAGGCCGCCATCCGCGGCAGCCTGAATAGCCGCGTCACCCTGCTGTTCGTGATGATGCTGGGCGAGGGCATCGGCCTGCTGTTCTTCGCCAAAGCCGACAGCGTGGCCATCGCCGTGATCGCGATGCTGGTGTTCGGCCTGTTCACCCACATGGCGTGCGGCGCGACCTACGCCCTGGTGCCATTCGTCGACAAGCGTGCCCTGGGCGGCGTGGCCGGCATCATCGGCGCCGGCGGCAACGTGGGCGCGGTGGCGGCGGGCTTCCTGCTGAAAGGCGTCGGCAATACCCAGCAAACCCTGAGCATCCTGGGCGTGCTGGTCGCTGTCTCCGCCCTGTGCGCCCTGGGTGCACGCTTCAGCGAATCCACCGTAAAAGAAAATGCAATTGCAGGAGCAGCAGCATGAAGAAGATCGTCGTCATCGGCCACGGCATGGTTGGCCATCAATTCCTGAAATCGCTGCCGCCTGGCAGCGCCGACGTCACCATCCTGTGCGAAGAGCCGCGCCCGGCCTACGACCGCGTGCACCTGTCGGAATTCTTCAGCGGCAAGAGCGCGGACGAACTGTCCCTGGTCGAACCGGGCTTCTTCGAGCGCGACGACATGGTGCTGAAACTGAACGGCCGCGCCATTGCCATCGACCGCGCCGCGCGCACCGTCACTTCCAATAGTGGCGAAGTGCTGTCCTACGACAAACTGGTGATCGCCACCGGCTCCTTCCCCTTCGTGCCGCCGCTGGAAGGCAAGGACCGCAAGGATTGCTTCGTCTACCGCACCATCGAGGACCTGGAAGCCATGCAGGAATGCGGCGCCCGCTCGAAGACCGGTGTCGTGATCGGCGGCGGCCTGCTCGGCCTGGAATGCGCCAAGGCGCTGAAGGACATGGGCCTGGAAACCCACGTGGTCGAATTCGCGCCGCGCCTGATGGCGGTGCAGGTCGACGACGGCGGCGGCCGCGTGCTGCGCCAGAAGATCGAAGACCTGGGCGTGACTGTCCACACCGGCAAGAACACCACCGCCATCGTCGATGGCGAAGCCGGCACCCACCGCATGCTGTTCGCCGACGGCACCTCGCTCGACACCGACATGATCGTGTTCTCGGCCGGTATCCGCCCGCGTGATTACCTGGCCCGCGAATGCGGCCTGGAAGTCGGTCCGCGCGGCGGCATCGCCGTCAACAACCACTGCCAGACCAGCGACCCCGACGTGTACGCGATCGGCGAATGCGCACTGTGGAACGGCCAGGTGTTCGGCCTGGTGGCGCCTGGCTACGACATGGCCCGCGTGGTGGCACGCCACATCAGCGGCGACACCGCCGCCGAATTCACCGGCGCCGACATGAGCACCAAACTGAAGCTGATGGGCGTGGACGTTGCCAGCATCGGCGACCCGCACGCCAAGGCCGAAGGCGCGCGCAGCTACCAGTTCACCGACGAGCGCAAGCAGATCTACAAGAAGATCGTCGTGTCCGACTGCGGCAAGTACCTGCTGGGCGGCGTGATGGTGGGCGATGCAGGCGAATACGGCACCCTGCTGCAAATGATGCTGAACAAGATCGAGTTGCCGGAAGCGCCGGAATTCCTGATCCTGCCGCAATCGGACGGCGCCGCCAAACCGGGCCTGGGCGTGGACGCCTTGCCGGCCGGCGCCCAGATCTGCTCCTGCAACGACGTGTCGAAAGGCGCCATCTGCGAGGCGGTCGCCAACGGCGCCACCAGCATCGGCGCCATCAAGCAGTGCTGCGGTGCCGGCACCTCCTGCGGCGGCTGCGTGCCGCTGGTGACCCAGATCATGAAGGCCGAGATGAAAAAGCTCGGCATGGACGTCAACAACCACGTCTGCGAACACTTCCCGCACTCGCGCCAGGAACTGTTCCACCTGATCCGCGTCGGCCAGATCAAGACGTTCGAAGACCTGCTCGCGCGCCACGGCAAGGGCCTGGGTTGCGACATCTGCAAGCCGCTGGCGGCCAGCATCTTCGCCACCTGCTGGAACGACTTCGTGCTGAAGAAGGAGCACGCCAGCCTGCAGGATTCGAACGACTACTTCCTGGGCAATATCCAGAAGGACGGCACCTACTCCGTGGTGCCGCGCATGCCGGGCGGCGAAGTGACGCCGGAAGGTTTGATCGCGGTCGGCCAGGTCGCCAAGAAGTACGGCCTGTACACCAAGATCACCGGCGGCCAGCGCGTCGACCTGTTCGGCGCCCGAGTCGAGCAGCTGCCGGCCATCTGGGAGGAACTGATCGCCGCCGGCTTTGAAACCGGCCACGCCTACGGCAAGTCGCTGCGCACCGTGAAATCCTGCGTCGGCTCCACCTGGTGCCGCTATGGCGTCGACGATTCCGTCGGCCTGGCCATCGAGCTGGAAAACCGCTACAAAGGCCTGCGCACCCCGCACAAGATCAAGTTCGGCGTATCGGGCTGCACCCGCGAGTGCGCCGAAGCGCAAGGCAAGGACGTCGGCATCATCGCCACCGAAAAGGGCTGGAACCTGTACGTGTGCGGCAACGGCGGCATGAAGCCGCGCCACGCCGAACTGCTGGCCTCCGACCTGGACAAGGCCACCCTGGTGGCCTATATCGACCGCTTCCTGATGTTCTACAGCCGCACCGCCGACCGCCTGCAGCGCACCAGCACCTGGCGCGAAAACCTGGAAGGCGGCCTGGATTACCTGAAGGACGTGATCATCCAGGACAAGCTGGGCATCAACGCCGAGCTGGAGCAGGACATGCAGCGCGTGGTCGACACCTACGCCTGCGAATGGAAGGAAGCCGTCAACAACCCGGAGACGCGCGCCCGCTTCCGCCACTTCGTCAACAGCCCCGAAGCCGACAGCAACGTCGTCTTCATGGAAGAGCGCGGCCAGATCCGCCCCGCCACGGTCGAAGAACGCAAGCGCATCCCCATCAAAGCCATCGCCTGAACAGATGGGGGTCAGGCCCTGCGGGCCTGACCCCGGTTTACCGGTTTTAAAGTAAAGGAGCCCGATAAAATGCACCGAGACACTCAAGCCTCCGCCTGGACCGCCGTTTGCGCCGTCGAGGAAATCGTCCCCAACACCGGCGTCTGCGCCCTGCTGCAAGGCCAGCAAGTGGCCGTGTTCCGCATGAACGACGGCGAAGAAAGCCGCGTCTTCGCCATCGGCAACTACGACCCCAACTCCGACGCCGCAGTGCTCTCGCGCGGCCTGGTCGGCAACCTCGGCGAACGCCTGGTGGTCGCCTCGCCCATCTACAAGCACCACTTCGACCTGCAGACCGGCGAATGCCTGGAAGCGCCGGAACACTCCGTGCCCACCTGGCCCGCCCGCATCGAAGGCGGAAAGGTCTGGGTCGGGGCATGAAGCCCGCACTGGTCGTCGTCGGCAACGGCATGGCCGGCATGCGCACGGTCGAAGAGCTGCTCAAGCTCGCGCCGGACATGTACGACATCACCGTCTTCGGCGCCGAGCCGCACGGTAACTACAACCGTATCCTGCTGTCGCCGGTGCTGGCGGGCGAGAAGACGGTGGACGACATCATGCTCAACACCCGCGAATGGTATGAGCAGCACCGCATCACCCTGCACGCCGGCGACCCGGTCGAGTACATCGACCGCAAGCGCCGCCTGGTGCGCGCCCGTTCCGGCCTGGAAGTACGCTACGACCGCCTGCTGCTGGCAACCGGCTCGCGCCCCTTCATCATCCCCGTGCCGGGCCACGAGCTGCCCGGCGTGCTGGCTTTCCGCGACATCCAGGACGTCGAATCCATGCTGGAAGCGGCGCGCAACCATCGCCACGCCGTGGTGATCGGCGGCGGCCTGCTGGGCCTGGAGGCGGCCAACGGCCTGCAGCGCCAGGGCATGCACGTCACCGTGGTGCACGTGACCGACAGCCTGATGAACCAGCAGCTCGACAAACCCGCCGCCCAGCTGCTGCAAAAGGCGCTGGAAGCCAAGGGCCTGGCCTTCCGCATGGAAGCCCAGACCAGCGAGATCGTCGGCCCCGACCGCGTCACTGCCGTGCGTTTTGCCGACGGCAGCGAGATCCCGGCCGACCTGGTGGTGATGACCGCCGGCGTGCGCCCGAACATCGAACTGGCCCGGCGCAGCGGCCTGCATTGCGAGCGCGCCATCGTGGTGGACGACACCCTGCAGAGCTACGACCCGCGCATCTACGCCGTCGGCGAGTGCGTGCAGCACCGCCGCGCCACCTTCGGCCTGGTGGCGCCGATATGGGAACAGGCGCGCGTGTGCGCCGCCCACCTGGCCGGCGCCGGCCACCGCCGCTACGTGCAGCAGGTGACGCCGACCCGCCTCAAGGTAACGGGTGTAGACTTGTACTCGGTGGGCGACTTTATCGGTGGCGAAGGCAGTGAAGACCTGGTGCTGCGCGACCCGCGCCGCGGCGTGTACAAGCGCCTGGTGCTGGATGGCGGGCGCGTCACCGGCGCCGTGCTGTACGGCGACGTGCAGGACGGTCCCTGGTACTTCGACCTGATCCAGAACCGCACCGACATTTCGTCGATGCGCAACCATCTTTTGTTTGGGCAGGCGCTTTGCGCGCAGGCAGCTTGAATCATGATTAAGACGACGTGCGCCTATTGTGGTGTGGGTTGCGGTGTCACGGCGACGCCGCGTGGCGATGGCGGGTTCGATATTGCCGGCGATGCCGCGCATCCCGCCAACCAGGGGCGCTTGTGCGTGAAGGGTTCCGCATTGGGCGAGACGATCGGCCTGGAAGGCCGCCTGCTGCACCCCATGGTGCGCGACCGCAGCGATGGTTCGCTGCGCCGCGTGGCCTGGGGCGACGCGCTTGACGAAGTGGCCGGCAAATGGCGCGCCATCATCGACGAGCACGGCCCGGACGCCGTCGCCTTCTATGTCTCCGGCCAGCTGCTGACCGAAGACTACTACGTCGCCAACAAGCTGGTGAAGGGCTATATCGGCAGCGCCAACATCGACACCAATTCCCGCCTGTGCATGTCGTCCGCCGTGGCCGGCCACAAGCGCGCCTTCGGCGAAGACGTGGTGCCGGTCAATTACGAAGACATCGACCACGCCGACATGGTGGTGCTGGTCGGCTCCAACCTGGCCTGGTGCCACCCGATCCTGTTCCAGCGCCTGACGCGCGCCAAAGAGGCGCGTCCCGACATGAAGATCGTGGTGGTCGACCCGCGCCGCACCGCCACCTGCGAACTGGCCGACCTGCACCTGCCGATCAAGCCGGGCACCGACGTCTGGCTGTTCAACGGCCTGCTGAGCTACCTGGCGCGCATCGGCGCGGTCGACCGCGCCTTCGTCGCGGCCCACACCAGCGGCCTGGAGGACGCATTGTCCGCCGCCACGCTGACGCCGGAAGAGGTGGCGCGCGCCTGCCGCCTGAACCTGCAGGATTTGATGGAGTTCTACGAATCGTTCGCCGCCACGGCGAAAGTGATCACCGGCTTCTCGATGGGCGTCAACCAGTCCAGTGCCGGCACCGACAAGGTGAACAGCATCATCAACTGCCACCTGATTGGCGGGCGTATCGGCAAGCAGGGCATGGGCCCATTCTCCATCACCGGCCAGCCCAACGCCATGGGCGGCCGCGAAGTGGGCGGCCTGGCCAATATGCTGGCCGCGCACATGGACCTGGACAACCCCGCCCACCGCGACGCCGTGCAAAGCTTCTGGGGTTCGCCGCGCATCGCTTCGCGTGTCGGCCTGAAAGCGGTCGACCTGTTCGAAGCCATCGAAGCGGGCCGCGTCAAGGCGGTGTGGGTGATCGCCACCAACCCCGTGGTCAGCCTGCCCAACGCCGACCAGGTGCGCCGCGCGCTCGAGCGCTGCGAGCTGGTGGTGGTATCGGACGTGGTGCAGGACACCGACACCAATGCCTATGCCGACGTGCTGCTGCCGGCGCTGGCCTGGGGCGAAAAGGATGGCACGGTCACCAACTCCGAACGCCGCATCTCGCGCCAGCGCGCATTCCTGCCGGCGCCGGGCGAGGCGAGGGCGGATTGGCTGATCCTGTCGCAGTTCGCGCTGCGCATGGGCTACGACGGCTTCGGCTATGCCAGCGCCGCCGAAATCTTCACCGAACACGCGCGCCTGAGCGCCTGGCGTAACAGTCAGGCCGAGCTGCCGCGTGCCTTCGACATTGGTGGCCTGGGCGCGCTTGGCGAAGCCGCCTACGACGCCCTGCCGCCGACGCAATGGCCCGTCCCGGCCGGCGCCGTTGCCGCCGGGCCGGCCGCGAGCGGCGCCGCGCCTGGCGCGGATGGATTCGAGCGCCCCTTCGCCGACGGCCGCTTCTCCCACGCCGACGGCCGTGCGCGTTTCGTGCCGACCGTGCCGCGGTCCCCGGTCAACCTGCCCGACGGCGAATTCCCGATCACATTGAACACCGGCCGTGTGCGCGACCACTGGCACACCATGACCCGCACCGGCCGCGCGCCGAAACTGGCCGACCACATTTCCGAATCGTTCATCGACATGCATCCGCAGGACGCCCTGCTGTGCGGCGTGAAAGAAGGCGAACTGGCGCGCGTCACCAGCCAGTGGGGCAGCATGATCGCCCGCGTGCAGCACGGCGGCGGCATCGCCCGTGGCAGCGCCTTCGTGCCGATCCACTGGAACAACCAGACCGCTTCCGACGCCCGCATCGGCGCCGTGGTCAACCCCGCCGTCGACCCGGTCTCGGGCGAGCCCGAATTCAAGCATACGCCCGTGATCATCGACCGCTTCCCGGTCAAATGGCACGGCTTCATCCTGAGCCGCGACGCGCTGCAGCTGGACGCGCTGGCCTACTGGACCAAGGTGCAAGGCAAGGACTTCCAGCGCTACGAACTGGCCGGCCGCAACACCATCGACGACTTCGGCGCTTGGGCGCGACAGTTGCTCGGCATTGAAGACGACGACGCCGACTGGCTCGAATACGCCGACCGCACGTCGGGCGTATTCCGTGCCGTGCATCTGGTCGACGACCGCATCGCCCAATGCATCTTCATCTCGGCACGCCCCGACCTGCCGGCCCGCCAATGGCTGGCCAGCCTGTTCGGCAAGGCGCAGCTGGAGACGGCCGACCGCGCCGCCTTGCTGGCCGGCCGCCCGATCGCGGCAGGCGCCGACACCGGCCCGACGGTCTGCTCCTGCTTCGGGGTCGGCCGCAACACCATCTGCAAAGCCATCCGCGAGCAAAACCTCACCACGCCGGCACAAATCACCGCCTGCGTCAAAGCCGGCGGCAATTGCGGCTCCTGCGTGCCGGAACTGAAGAAAATACTGGTCGAAACGCGGGCGGAAATCAACGCCGAAGTCCCGGCCTGACCGCCGAAGCCCAAATGGCCGCCGCCCCTGGACGGCGGCCTATCGAAACTCACCTGGATCTTGCTTGTGGTAGAGTTGTCACGGGAGCGCATCATGGCTATCCGTGACAATTTTTCCTACACGGACATGGATGAGTGGCTCAACGTCAAACGGGTCACCGAAATAGAATGTCTGGTGCCGGACCTCACCGGCGTAGCGCGCGGCAAGATACTGCCGAGGGTGAAATTTACCGAAGAACGGGGCATGCGCATCCCGGAGGCCGTGCTGGGCATGACTGTCACCGGCAACTCGCCGCAGGACGACCCCGCCTACGACCGCGCCATTTCACCCACGGACCGCGACATGGTCCTGAAGGCCGATCCCGGCACCATCACCATGGTGCCCTGGGCCGCCGACCCCACCGCGCAAGTCATCCATGATTGCTATTTCGCCGACGGCCGCCTGGTCGATTTCGCACCGCGCTCGGTGCTGCGCCGGGTACTCAAGCTGTATGAAGACAAGGGCTGGTGCCCGATCGTCGCGCCCGAGCTGGAGTTTTACCTGACGGACAAGAACGCCGATCCCGACCTGCCCTTGCGTGCGCCCATCGGCCGCAGCGGCCGCGCCGAGACCAGCCGCCAGGTGTACAGTATCGACGCCGTCAACGAATTCGACCCACTGTTCGAAGACATCTACGATTACTGCGACATCATGGGCCTCGACGTCGATACGCTCATCCATGAAATCGGCGCCGGCCAGATGGAAATCAACTTCCTGCACGGCGAACCGCTGGGCCTGGCCGACAATGTGTTCTACTTCAAGCGCACCCTGCGCGAGGCTGCCATCAAGCACCACATGTATGCCACTTTCATGGCCAAGCCGATGGCGGACGAACCGGGATCGGCCATGCACATCCACCAGAGCGTGCTCGATGCCCGCACCCGCAAGAATATCTTCAGCGACGCAGACGGCGCGCCGTCGCAGCTGTTCAAGTATTACATCGGCGGCCTGCAGCGCTATATGCCCGCTGCCCTGGCCATCGCCGCACCCTACGTGAATTCCTACCGCCGCCTGGTGCGGCATACGGCCGCGCCGATCAATGTGCAGTGGGGGATGGACAACCGCACGGTCGGTTTCCGCGTGCCGGAATCCGGCGTGCAGGACCGCCGCGTGGAAAACCGCATCATCGGCGCCGATGCCAACCCATACCTGGCGCTGGCGGTGACGCTGGCCTGCGGCTACCTCGGCATGACCGGGCAAGTGGAGCCCAGCGCGCCCACGGCCGGCAGCGCCTACGACATGAAGTACGAGCTGCCGCAAGGCTTGCCCGAAGCGCTGCGCGCGCTGAGGGCGGAAGCACCGCTGCACCAGGTGCTGGGCGAGCGCTTCATCGACGTGTACGCCGCCGTCAAGGAACTGGAGCACCAGGAATTCATGCGCGTGATCAGCCCTTGGGAGCGCGAGCACCTTCTGCTGCATGTCTGATGGGCTGCTCCGGCGCGGGCGGTAACCGCATCGCGACTGCCCGGAATTGCTGTTCCAGCGCCTTCGCTCGCTTGATGACCTTCTCGTGGGTCCGGCTGGAAAGTGCCCAGCCAAGGGGAATGTCGGTGTCCGGATCGACGTCGCCTGCCCTGGTACTCATATCGAAGCGATATACATCGGGCGCTCCGACATCCCGCCGGCTCCCCCTTTCCGCGAAACTGGCGCGTGCGGTGCGCGTATTGAACAGGCCCAGGATTGGCGCGGTGACTTCGTGCAGGAAGTCACGCGAATCCGGGGCACGTCCAGGATCCATCGATTCGGCCGGGTTGCGGGCGAGCGGGTCATTGACGATCTCTATGACGACGAAATGTACATTGGGGTTTCTCTTGTCTTTCCGCAGCTTCGCCCAGATGTCACGGACAGTTTCGACACCGGAGTTCTCGAAGTAGCCGCCATCGATGACGCGCCCCCACTTGCTGCCATTCGATTTGTTGACCAGCCCTGCAGGACTGACGTAGGCAAAACGCGCGCTATTGTGGACAGCCGTCGCAAGGCTTGTATGCTGGGTATCGAGCCGGCTCGAGAACAAGTCGTATGCCCCGATAAAGGTATCACCGTCGATCCGTATATTGCTGGCGATGACCCTGTTGCCCTCATCTACCAGGGTTGCGTTCAGCAACAGCGAAGGTACGCGGTGCGGCGAACTGCTCCACAGCTGGTAGAAATGTTCTCCCAGCCGGTTATTGCCCGCTGTTTGCGTCCATGCCGCGCTCCAGGCCTGCTCAATGGCGCGCGACCGGTCAAACGCATTGATCTTCCACGGCAAAAACCGCTGGGCCATATCCGGGTAAAGCATGTAGCCAACCATAGGCGACAGGAAATCGTTATCAAGTATGGCGTTAGCGCAAGCCTGGTAGATTTCCGGTGCCGCAGCGCATTTGAAGGATGCAAGACGGCCGGTGGCGTCTTCGGCCATGAGCGAGGCGTACACCGCCGCACCAAGGCTGCCGCCAGATACGCCGCTGATCGCGAACAGATGCTCGCCGAACCGCCCGTTTGTCTGATCCTGCAGGCGCGACAAGACAAGTGCGGTCCATTGCGCAGCGCGGATACCGCCACCGGCCGCGGAAACAATGAAGACCGGATAGGGAGTGCCTTCGCTGATCGCGCCACTCTCCTGCCGTTCCTTGATCCACGCCGCGTATTGCTCTTCGAGGGATAGCCGGGTCATTGGTGGCGGCGCCGCGTCGATCTTCGCCAACGCATGGTTGTCATTCAGCGGGCTGGCGACGACGAACAGTACGATCGGCAAGAGGGCAAACGATGGCAGCCGGGCTTGCTTGAACGCGTAGACCAGAACCGTGTCGCCAAACACGATCCAGCATGCGATTGCCAGGCATAGCAGTGTGGCGGCAGGAAAAATCTTCGCGGAGAGAATCGGCCACCAGCAGATCATCAGGAAAAGGACCAACGACAGGAGCAGCGAAGCAAGCAGGATGTTGCGTGAGGTCGGGCTGAGTTTCGCGTACCGATCCTCTGGGCTGGATGCCCCTCTCATCAGGCGCCGGCGCTGGATGACGAAGAGCCACAGGGCGCCACCAACCCCAATGCTTGCGATGCCCACTCTCACGGCGCCAACGGCAAGCGCCGTCAATCCAATCGCCATGCCGGGCAAGACGGCAAGGAATCGCGGCAGCCACCGGCGAACGAATCCCGCGTATCTGCCCGATGAGCCGTCGACATACGACCGGTCGCCAAAGTTGCGCGCGAAATTGATGCGTGCGCAATACCAGGCCGCCAAAGACCAGGCCAATAGGCCCAGGGCCCACGGCACAAGCTTGACGATTCCTTGCCTGTCCTGGTTCAGCATGCGCAGCAGTTCATGCCCCTGATCCAATAGCGAGAGGCCTGCGACACCCGTTAAAGTCAGGCCGATGCTATAGGGGCTGCGCCAGATGAACGATGCGCTGATCTCCAAGCGCGTCGTAAAAAAACCGGCCAGGGAAAATTTGCCAGGTGAGCGAAGATGCCGGGCCGGTGGATCCGCATCGTCGGGCGTTTCAGCTGCAGCATTCTTCATGGCTTCCCCCCATCCGCAACTGAATCAGTATAGATCGTGCAGCAGGGAAAAAACTCACAAATACTCACTGCCGCTAGATGCCGCCCATGCAGATGTATTTGATGGCGAGGTATTCCTCGATGCCATGCGTCGAGCCTTCGCGGCCCAGGCCCGATTGCTTGACGCCGCCGAACGGGGCGACCTCGGTCGAGATCAGGCCCGTGTTGACGCCCACCATGCCGCTTTCCAGTCCTTCCGCCACGCGCCAGATGCGGCCGATGTCGCGCGAGTAGAAATAGGCGGCCAGGCCGAATTCGGTATCGTTGGCCAGGGCCACCGCTTCCTCGTCGGTCCTGAAGCGGAACAGCGGCGCCAGCGGGCCGAAGGTTTCTTCGCGCGCCACCAGCATGCCGGCATTGACGTCGGCCAGCACGGTGGGCTGGAAGAAGCTGTGCCCGAGGTGATGGCGTTTGCCGCCCAGCAGCAAGCGTGCGCCCTTGCCCAGCGCATCCGCGATATGCTCTTCCACTTTGACGACCGCCTTCTCTTCGATCAGCGGGCCTTGCGTCACGCCGTCGTCGGCGCCGTTGCCGACCTTGAGCTTGCGCACGGCTTCCACCAGCTTCGAGGCGAAAGCGTCGTACACGCCATCCTGCACATAGATACGGTTCGCGCACACGCAAGTCTGGCCGGCGTTGCGGTACTTGGAGGCGATGGCGCCTTCCACCGCCGCGTCGAGGTCGGCATCGTCGAACACGATGAATGGCGCGTTGCCGCCCAGTTCCAGCGACAGCTTCTTGATGGTGGGCGCGCACTGTTCCATCAGCAACCGGCCGACTGCCGTGGAGCCGGTAAAACTCAGTTTGCGCACGATGGGGTTGGACGTCATCTCGCCGCCGATCTCGCGCGAGGCGCCGGTGATGACGCTGAACACGCCCGCCGGCACGCCGGCGCGCTCGGCCAGCACCGCCAGCGCCAGCGCGGAGAACGGCGTGAGTTCCGCCGGCTTGACCAGCATCGGGCAGCCCGCCGCCAGCGCGGGACCGGCTTTGCGCGTGATCATCGCGGCGGGGAAGTTCCATGGCGTGATCGCCGCGCTGACGCCGACCGGCTCCCGCGTCACGACGATGCGCTTGTCCGGCCACGGCGACGCAAGGGTTTCGCCGGCAACGCGCTTCGCTTCTTCGCCGAACCACTCGATGAAGGATGCGGCGTATGCGATCTCGCCTTTCGACTCGGCCAGCGGCTTGCCTTGTTCGGCCGTCATCAATGCCGCCAGGTCGTCGGCATTGGCGAGGATCAGGTCATTCCATTTGCGCAGGATGGCTGCGCGCACCTTGGCCGTCTTCTTGCGCCATTCAGGCCAGGCTTCGTTCGCCGCATCGATGGCGCGCCGCGTTTCGGCGGCGCCCATTTTAGGCACCGTGCCAAGCGTCTGGCCGGTAGCGGGATTGGTGACTGCGATCGTTGCGCCCCCGTCGGCATCGCACCAGTGGCCAGCGATGAAACACTGTTGGCGCAGAAGGCTGGGATCTTTCAGGGTCAGCATGATTCACCTCCAAAACAAAGAACCAGTATACCGGGTATCACGGCACACGGTTGCCACATCCGCAAATTGGGAATAAGATCAAACTGCACACTGATAGTTACTGAAGAACTAAAATGCGCCGCCCCATCGTACTGGTCCCCGCCTGCAGCCAGAAAATCGGCTCCCATCCCAGCTACGCCGCACAAAACAAATACGTTGATGCGGTTGCTGTGGGAGCGCGCTGCCAACCGTTGCTGGTGCCTCCGCTGGCCGATGCCACCGACATTGAAAGCCTGCTTGGCATCGCCCACGGCATCATGTTGACCGGCGCCGCCTCCAATGTGCAGGCGCACCTGTATGGGCAGGACACGCTCGATCCCGCGCTGCCGCAAGATCCGGCGCGCGATGCCACCACCATGCCCCTGATCCGCGCAGCCCTGTTGCGCGGCATCCCGCTGCTGGCGATCTGCCGCGGTTTCCAGGAAGTGAACGTGGCGCTGGGCGGCACGCTGCACCAGTCGGTGCATACGGTGCCTGGTTACTTCGACCATCGCGAAGACAAGACCCAATCGCTGGAGCAGCAATACGCGCCGGCGCACCGCGTCAAGCTGGAAGCGGGGGGCTTGCTGGCGCATATCCTCGATGGCGCTAGCGAAATACAAGTGAACTCGCTGCACGGGCAGGGCATTGACCGCCTCGCGCCGGGCCTGCAGGTCGAAGCACGCTCCGACGATGGCCTGGTTGAGGCTTATTCCGTCGTCGCTTCCACCGCGTTCGCACTGGCGGTGCAATGGCATCCGGAGTGGCGGGTCGAAGAGAACCACGATTCCATGCGCCTGTTCAGCGCATTCGGCCTCGCCTGCCGCGTGCATCGGGACCGCATCCCTTAGGTGTGCTTCCTTCAGTAGTGCCGTTTTCTAAACTACCTGAGAGGAAGCTATGGCAATCCGCGAAAATTTCAGCTATACGGACATGGACGAGTGGCTCAACGAGAAGCGAGTCACCGAGATCGAATGCCTGGTCCCCGACCTGACCGGGGTGGCGCGCGGGAAAATTCTCCCGCGCGGAAAATTCACCCAGGAGCGCGGCATGCGCATCCCGGAAGCGGTGCTGGGCATGACCGTCACCGGCAATTATCCGACCGAGGACGATGCCTATGACCGCGCCATTTCCAGCACCGACCGCGACATGATCCTGAAGGCCGACCCCACCACCATCACCATGGTGCCGTGGGCCGCCGACCCCACCGCGCAAGTGATACACGACTGCTACTTCAGCGACGGCCGCCTGGTCGATTTCGCGCCGCGCTCGGTATTGCGCCGCGTATTGAAGCTGTTCGAAGACAAGGGCTGGAAGCCGGTGGTGGCGCCGGAACTGGAGTTCTACCTGACCGACAAGAATTCCGATCCCGACCTGCCGTTGAAAGCGCCGGTGGGACGCAGCGGCCGTGCCGAAACCAGCCGCCAGGTGTACAGCATCGACGCCGTCAACGAGTTCGATCCGCTGTTCGAGGATATCTACGATTACTGCGAGATGATGGGCCTGGACGTGGACACCCTGATCCACGAAATCGGGGCCGGCCAGATGGAAATCAATTTCCTGCACGGCGAACCGCTGGGCCTGGCCGACAAGGTGTTCTTCTTCAAACGCACCCTGCGCGAGGCCGCGCTGAAACACCATATGTACGCGACCTTCATGGCCAAGCCGATGGCGGGCGAACCGGGATCCGCCATGCACATCCACCAGAGCGTGACCGATGTGCGTACCGGCTGGAATATCTTCAGCAACCAGGATGGCTCGCCTTCGCCGCTGTTCAAGGCCTATATCGGCGGCTTGCAGCGCTATATGCCAAGCGCACTGGCCATCGTCGCGCCGTACGTGAACTCCTACCGCCGGCTGGTGCGCCATACGGCGGCGCCGATCAACATCCAATGGGGGATGGACAACCGTACTGTCGGCTTCCGCGTGCCCGAATCGGGCGTGCAGGACCGGCGCGTGGAGAACCGCATCATCGGCGCCGATGCCAACCCTTACCTTGCCTTGGCGGTCACGCTGGCCTGCGGCTACCTCGGCATGACCGAGCAGCTGGAACCGACGCAGCCGACCACCGGCAGCGCCTACGACATGAAGTACGAGCTGCCGCAAGGCTTGCCGGAAGCGTTGCGCATCCTGCGCGCCGAGGACAAGCTGCGCTTCGTGCTGGGCGAGCGCTTCATCGACGTGTATGCCGCCATCAAGGACCTGGAGCACCAGGAGTTCATGACCGTCATCAGCCCGTGGGAGCGCGAGCACCTGCTGCTGCACGTTTGAGGAGGGGGCCATGGACGATACCAAGACACTCCAGGCGCGCGACCACGCGCACTACCTGCATCCCTTCACCGACCACAAGCTGCTCGGCGAACGCGGCGTGCGCGTGATGGTGCGCGGCGAGGGCATCTACCTGTGGGATTCGGAAGGCAAGAAGATCCTGGACGGCATGTCGGGCCTGTGGTGCGTGAACCTGGGCTACGGGCGGCATAGCATCTCGCAAGCCGTATTCGAGCAGATGGAGACGCTGCCTTTCTATAACAGTTTCTTCAACACGACCAATATCCCCGCCGTGGCATTGGCCGCGAAGCTGGCGGAGATCGCGCCGCCGGGCTTCCGCCGCGTATTCTTCACCGGCTCCGGCTCCGAGGCCAACGACACCAATGTGCGCATGGTGCGCCGCTATTGGGACCTGATGGGGCAGCCCGAACGCCACACCATCATCAGCCGCTTCAATGCCTACCACGGCAGCACCATGGCCGGCGCTTCCCTGGGCGGCATGGAAGGCATGCACGCGCAAGGCGGCTTGCCGATCCCTGGCATCGTGCACATCCGCCAGCCGAACTATCTCGAATCAGGGCACGGCATGACGGAGGACGAATTCGGCATCGAAGCCGCCTCCTGGCTGGAACAGAAGATCCTCGACGTCGGCGCGGAAAAGGTGGCGGCCTTCATCGGTGAGCCGATCCAGGGCGCCGGCGGCGTGGTGATCCCGCCGCGCACCTACTGGCCGGAAATCCAGCGCATCTGTGACAAATACGGCATCCTGCTGATCGCCGACGAAGTGATCACCGGCTTTGGCCGTACCGGCCGCATGTTCGCCAGCGAATACTTTGGCATCAAGCCCGACCTGATCACCTTCGCCAAGGGCGTCACCTCGGGCTACATCCCCTTGGGCGGCGTGCTGGTGGGCGAGCGCGTGGCCGAGGTGCTGATCGGGCAGGGCGGTGAATTTGCCCACGGCTTCACCTACTCCGGCCACCCGGTCGCCTGCGCGGCGGCGCTGGAAACCATCCGCATCATCGAAGAGGAACAACTGGTGCGGCGCGTGGCGGAAGATACCGGACCCTACCTGGCGCAGCGTTTCGCCACGCTGGGCGACCATCCCTTGGTGGGCTATGCCAACAGCTGCGGCTTCGTGGCGGGCCTCAACCTGGTGCGCCGCAAAGGCCCCACCCTCCACGGCCACGAATACTTCGACCCGAAGCTGGAAGTGGGGATGGTGTGCCGCGGCTATATGTTCAACAACGGCATGATCATGCGTGCCGTGGGTGACCGCATGATCATTGCGCCGCCTCTCGTGATGACGCGCGAACAGATCGACGACATGGTGGCGCTGATCCGGCGCTGCCTGGACGACACGTACCAGGATCTCCAGCAGAGAGGATGGGTCTGAACCATGGCAAAAGAAACGATCAATTGGCACGACCGCGCCAAGTCCCTGACCCTCGACGGGCGTGCCTTCATCAACGGCGAGCGCACCTGGGCGCGCGGCGAACGCAAGTTCGACAACCTGTCGCCCATCGATGGCCGCTACCTGTCGCAGACGGCGCGCTGCGACGCCGCTGACGTTGACCAGGCCGTGGCGGTCGCGCGCCGTGCATTCGACAGCGGGCGCTGGGCGGGGCAGGCACCGGCCCAGCGCAAGCGCGCGCTGATCAGGTTTGCGGACTTGATGATGCAGAACAAGGACGAACTGGCGCTGCTGGAAACGCTCGATATGGGCAAGCCGATCAAGTACAGCCAGGTGGTCGACGTGTCGCTCGCCGCCAATTGCATCCGCTGGTACGGCGAGGCGATCGACAAGGTGTACGGTGAGATCGCGCCCACGGCAGCCAGCGCGCTGGCATTGATCACGCGCGAACCGGTTGGCGTGGTGGCGGCCATCGTGCCGTGGAATTATCCCTTGCTGATGGCGGCGTGGAAGATTGCGCCGGCGCTGGCGGCCGGCAACAGCGTGGTGCTCAAGCCTTCCGAGAAGTCGCCGCTGTCGGCGCTGCGGCTGGCGGAGCTGGCGGTGGAGGCGGGCATCCCGCCCGGCGTGTTCAACGTGCTGCCCGGCTTCGGCAATGAGGCCGGGGCGGCGCTGGCCATGCATATGGACGTCGACTGTATCGGCTTCACGGGCTCCACCCGCACCGGCAAGCAGATCATCCAGATGGCGGGCCAGTCGAACCTGAAGCGGGCGTGGACGGAGTTGGGCGGCAAGTCGGCCAACATCGTTTGCGCCGATTGTCCGGACCTGGACGCGGCCGTCGCCGCCGCCGTGGGCTCGATCTACTTCAACCAGGGCGAGAGCTGCAATGCGCCGTCACGCCTCTTTGTGGAGGAATCGGTCAAGGACAAATTCCTGGAGAAGGCCGTGGCACTGGTGCCTTCCTACGCGCCGGGCGACCCGCTCGACGAAAAGACCGTCATGGGAGCGATTGTCGACGCGGTCCAGATGAAGACGGTGATGCGCTATATCGACGCAGGCTGCGAAGAAGGCGCCAAGCTGCTCGCGGGCGGCAAGGCGGCGCGCAAGGAAACCGGCGGATTCTATGTGGAGCCGACGCTGTTCGACGGCGTGCAGAACTCCATGAAGATCGCGCAGGAAGAGATTTTCGGCCCGGTGCTGTCGGTGCTGTCGTTCCGTGACCTGGACGAAGCGGTGAAGCAGGCAAACGATACGCCGTATGGCCTGCACGCCGCGGTGTGGACTGCCGATATGTCGAAAGCGATCCGCACTGCGCGTGCGCTGAAAGCGGGCACCGTGCACGTCAACCAGTACGATGGCGACGACATCACGGTGCCGTTCGGGGGTTACAAGCAGTCAGGCAATGGGCGCGACAAATCGCTGCACGCCTTTGACAAGTACACCGAATTGAAGACGACCTGGATCCAGATCTAGGCTAGGCGCCGCAGCACTTCTTGAACTTCTTGCCGCTGCCGCAAGGGCAGGGGTCGTTGCGGCCAGCCTTGGGCACCTTGGGCTGTGGCGCGTGGAAGAATGCGTTGATGCCGATGACGGATGGCGTCACTTTCGCGGCATTCACCGGCGGCTGGAAGGGCAGCAGCAAAGCCGGCTGCTGGGCGCGCAGCGGCGCCCAGTCAGCAGCCGCGATATCCACGCCGGCCATGAAGCCTTCGCACCATGCCTGTTCGGTCCAGCTGCCGCCGCATTCGTATATGGGCTCGAAGCTGGCAGGATCCTTCTGCATCCACAAGCGCATGTAGTCGTGGTGGCGCGCGGCCAGCGCGGCAGCTTCGGCATTGCCCGGCGCGCCGCCCCAGACCAGGGGCAGCCACTGCTCCTGCGCCAGGTCGGCCGGGCCGACCACCAGGGCAGTGAGGAAGCCTTCCAGCTTGGCGACGTCCATGCTTTGCGGCCCCATTGCCGCCAGCAGGTCGTCAAGCCGGTCGTATTCCTCGTCGTTGAGCGGGGTGCCCATGCTTTAGAAGCAGTGCTCCAGTGCCGGGAAGGAGCCGTCCTTGACAGCGCTGATGTAGGCCGACACCGCCCCCTGGATCGAAGCCTGGCCTTCCATGAAGTTCTTCACGAAGCGTGCCTTGCGGCCCGGGAACACGCCCAGCATATCGTGCATCACCAGCACCTGGCCGGAGCAATCCGGACCGGCGCCGATGCCGATGGTCGGCATCGACAGCATGTCGGTCACTTCCTTGCCCAGCGCGGTAGGGATGGCTTCCAGCACCACCATCGCAGCGCCGGCCGCCTGCAGCTTCAGCGCGTCCTGTTTCAGCAGTTCGGCGCTCTGCACGGTCTTGCCCTGCACCTTGTAGCCGCCCAGCGTATGCACCGACTGCGGCGTCAGCCCCAGGTGGGCGCACACCGGGATCGAACGCTCGACCAGGAAACGTACGGTGTCGGCAACCCAGGCACCGCCTTCGATCTTCACCATATGCGCGCCGGCCTGCACCAACTGCACGGCGTTGGCGAAGGCCTGCTCAGGGGTGGCGTAGGAACCGAACGGCATGTCGGCCAGGATCAGGGCATTCTTCGCGCCGCGCGCCACGGCGGCGGTATGGTAGGCCACTTCCTGCACGGTGACCGGCAGGGTGGACTGGTGGCCATTGCACACCATGCCCAGCGAATCGCCGATCAGCAGCACTTCGACGCCGCAGCCGTCCATCATGGAGGCGAAGCTGGCGTCGTAGCAGGTCAGCATGGTGATCTTCTCGCCTGCCGCCTTCAGGGCGTTGATCGAGGGTATCGTCACCGCCTTGGTCGGGATGGCGCGGGTCGGCGCCGGGTAGGGGTTTTGCAGGTTGCCAGACATGGGATGTCCTTTGATACGAAAACCGCTATTCTAACTGCGGAAAATAAAGTACACAGCGCCCACCAGGCACAGGCCGGCCCAGATGAAATCGGTCTTGAAGGGCTGGTCCATGTAGTACATGGCGAAGGGGACGAATACGCCGAGGGTGACCACTTCCTGCAGGATCTTCAGCTGGGCCAGGCTGTATTGGCTGAAACCGATGCGGTTGGCGGGAACCTGGATCAGGTATTCGAACAGGGCGATGCCCCAGCTCACCAGCGCGGCAACCAGCCAGGATTTGTTAGAGAAGTTCTTCAGGTGTCCGTACCACGCAACGGTCATGAAGATGTTGGACAGGATCAGGAGACCGGTGGTCTGGACGATGATTGGGATTTGCATTCTTTGGGTCCTTTTTGCTTTAAAACCGGTAAACCGGGGTCAGACCCGCAGGGTCTGACCCCCAACGGTCTTAAGCCCGCGGCTGCGGCGCAGAAGGGGTCTGACCCTGCGGGTCAGACCCCGGTTTACCGGTTTCAAAGCCGGCGAATACCTTGCCCGGCAACGCCAGCCGCGAAGTCCGCAGCGCAACCAAGCCCAGGCAGTACGATATCGGGCGCGATCTCGAGCAGCGGCATCAGCACAAACGCCCGTTGGTGCATGCGCGGATGTGGTACCGTCAGGCTGGGGGTGGCGATCTGTTGGTCGCCATACAGGAGGAGGTCGAGATCCAGCGTACGCGGCGCATTGCGGTAAGGCCGCTCACGCCCATGCGCCTGCTCGATTTCGAACAGCGCCTCCAGCAGTTGCTGCGCCGGCAAGGCAGTACCCAGCCGCGCCACCGCATTGACGTAGTCATCGCCCGAGGAATCGACTGGCGCCGTGCGGTACAGCGAAGACACCGCCTCCAGTTGGGCGCCGGGCAGCCTGCGCAAACGCTCGACCGCATCCAGCACATTGGCGCGCGCATCGCCCAGGTTGGCGCCGATGCCGATATAAGCGGTGACGGACATCAAGCCTCGCCGGAAGGCGCGCTATCGCCGCCGCCGCCACCGCCGCTGCGGCGTCCACGGCGTGGACGGCGGCGGCGCTTGCGCGCCGGTGCTTCGCCTTCCGGCCGCGGATTCAGGAAATCGTCGTCGTCCGACTCGTCGCCCTCGTCGCCGTCGTGGTTGGCTGCAGCCAGGTCGGCCGCACCTTCGGCGCCGGCGTCGACATCCTTGCGGCTGCGGCGCGCCGGTTTCTTCTTCTTGCCTGCGCCCGACGACACGGCCGACACCAGCTCGGCGCGCATCGTCTCGTCGCCCTCGTAGAACGCCGTCCACCAGTCGCCCAGCTCGCGGTCGATCTCGCCCGACGCGCAGCGCAGCAGCAGGAAGTCGTAACCGGCGCGGAAGCGCAAGTGCTCCAGCAGCTTGTACGGGTTCTTGCCGTTGCGGCGCTCGAAGCGCGGCTGCATGGCCCAGATATCGCGCATGTCGGAACCGATCTTGCGCTGGATCGCCAGCTTCTCGGTCTGCGACTCCAGCACTTCGTCCGCCGCCAGGTGCAGCGCCGGGATGGTGAATTCGCCCGCCGCCTGGTAGGCCTGCCATTTCTCCAGCACCTGGTGCCACAGCAGGGAAGCGAACAGGAAGCCCGGCGAGACGGTCTTGCCGGCCATCACACGCTTGTCGGTGGAGTCCAGCGCCAGGGTCACGAACTTGGTGCCCAGCGGCTGCTCCAGCACCACGTCCAGCATCGGCAGCAAGCCATGGTGCAAGCCTTCCTTGCGCAGCTGCTGCAGGCAGGCCAGCGCCTGGCCGGACGTCAGCAGCTTGAGCATCTCGTCGAACACGCGCGCCGCCGGCACATTGTTGATCAGCGGCGCCATCACCGCGATCGGCTCGGCGGTGGAACGCTCGATGCTGAAGTTGAGCTTGGCCGCGAAGCGCACCACGCGCAGCATGCGCACCGGGTCTTCGCGGTAGCGCGCTTCCGGCTGGCCGATGATGCGCAGGGTCTTGGCGCGGATATCCTCGATGCCGCCGTGGTAATCCAGCACTTCCTGCGTGGCCGGGTTGTAGTACATGGCGTTGATGGTGAAGTCGCGCCGCTCCGCGTCTTCCGCCTGCGAACCGAACGTGTTATCGCGCAGCACGCGGCCATGCTCGTCCTTCGGCGCGTTGTCGGTGGCGGTGCCGCGGAAGGTGGTCACTTCCAGCAAATCCTGGCCGAACATCACGTGCACGATCTGGAAGCGGCGGCCGATGATGAAGGCGCGGCGGAACAGGCGCTTGACCTGCTCCGGCGTGGCATTGGTGGCGACGTCGAAGTCCTTGGGCTTGACGCCCAGCAGCAGGTCGCGCACGGCGCCGCCGACGACGAAGGCTTCGAAGCCGGCTTCCTGCAGCGTGCTGGTGACGCGGATCGCGTTGTTCGACACCATGCGCGGGTCGATGCCATGGTCATTCGGACCCAGCACGACAGGTTCGTTGCTGGGTCTCGTGTTCTTGACGCCCAGGATCTTGCGGATGAATTTCTTAATCATTGAAAAGGTGAATGAGTGGCCAGCCTTGCGCGGTCGCGTGCTCGGACAGCTTGGCGTTCGGGTTGGTCGCAATCGGATGGCTGACGATCGACAGCAGCGGCAGGTCGTTATGGGAATCGCTGTAGAAGTGGATGCTTTCGAAGCTGTCCAGCGTGTGTCCCAATTTTTCCAGCCATGCCTTGGTGTGCACGATCTTGCCTTCGCCCTGGGTCGGGGTGCCGAGCAGCTTGCCGGTGATGCGGCCGGCGGCATCGCGCTCCGGCATCGCGGCGATCAGGTGCTCCACGCCGAAAGCTTCGGCGATCGGCGCCACCACGAAGTGGTTGGTCGCTGTCACGATCGCCACCAGGTCGCCCGCGTCGAGGTGCTTTTGCAGCAGCGCGCGCGCGGCGGGCAGGATGTTCGGTATCACCACTTCGGTCATGTACTGCTGCTGCAGCGCAGCCAGCTGCTCAGGCTCGAAGGCAGCCAGGGTTCCGAGCGAAAATTCCAGGTATTCCACCGGGTCCAGCGTGCCCGCCTGGTACTGGGCGAAGAATGCCTCGTTGCGGCGCTTGAACTGGTCGGCGTCGACGGCGCCCACGCGGCACAGGAACTGGCCCCACTCGAAATCGGAATCGATCGGGAGCAGGGTATGGTCAAGGTCGAACAGGGCGAGTTTCATCATTCTTTCGCTTCTTCCTGCAGCCATTCGCGCAGCAGGGGCAGGGTAATCGGACGTTTGGTTTCCAGGGAATACTGGTCGAGCGAGTCGAGCATCGAGGACAGCGATACCATGTCGCGCTGGAAGTGCGACAGCAGGTAAGGTAGCACACCGGGCGAGAGCGTCAAACCGCGCGCTTCCGCCATTTGCGTCAGCGTGGCCAGCTTCTCGTCGTCGGTCAAGCCATGGATCTGGTACACCAGGCCCCAGCCCATGCGCGTCCGCAAATCCTCGCGCACCGGCAGCACGGCCGGGGCGACCGAGCCCGCGCTGACCATGAAGGCGTGATTGGCGCGGATCTCGTTGAACAGGGCAAAGGCATCGATCTGGGCCACCGGCGACAGCTTTTCGCAGTCGTCCAGCAGGTACAGGTCCACGTCCGGCGAATACAGGAACTCGGTTTCGATCGAAAACGGCGAAATATAGCGCGCGCGGCCGCTCGAGGCGAGCGCCTTCAGCAGGTGCGACTTGCCTGCGCCAATTTCTCCCCACAAGTAGGCGAAATGCTCGCGGGAGCTGCGTTCGGCGAACTGGCGCATCAGCGCCGCCACCTCGGCATTGCGGCCCACCTCGAAGGATTCGAGGGTGCACACCGGCTCCGCGCCCAGGTCAAGCACCAGCTGTTTCATTGGACTTGCCCCGGATTTGTGGACTTTTTGCTAACGTAATCGATCTTCACACTACGCATTATAAAAGCTGCTGCGCAGGTAGTGGCGGCGCAGGTGGCGGAAACCCACCATCAGCAGGGCGGAAGCGGGCAATGCCAGCAGTACGCCGACGAAGCCGAACAGCTGTCCGAAGGCCAGCAGGGCGAAGATCACGGCCAGCGGATCGAGGCCGATCCGCTCGCCCACCAGGCGCGGGGTCAGGATGAAACCTTCGATCACCTGGCCCAGGCCGTAGATGATGGCCACCGCCACCACCCCGCTCCAGTCGGAAAATTGCAGCACGGCCGCCATCAGGGCCAGCAGCAGGCCGAGGCCAAAGCCGAGGTAAGGGATGAACACCAGCACGCCGGACAGGATGCCGACCGGCAGCGCCACTTCGAAGCCGGCCAGGGCCAGCGCCGTTGAATAATAGACTGACAACACCAGCATCACCAGCAACTGGCCGCGCAGGTATTGCGCCAGCAGGGCGTCCGACTCGCGCGCCATGTCCAGCGTGGCGCCGATATAGCGGCGCGGCACGGCGCCGGCGATACGTGCCAGCAGCTGGTGCCAGTCCAGCAGCAGGTAGAACAGCACCACCGGCACCAGGGCCAGGGTGGCCAGCCAGCCCAGCACCGCGCTGCCGCCGGCGCGCACGGAATTCAGCACGGCGGCCCAGATCTGGTCGCCGCTTTCCGCCATTTTCTCGGCCACCAGGGCGCGGATGGTGGCGCCGTCCAGCGTGAAATCCACGCCCAGCTGCTGCAGGCGCGGACCCAGGGTGTCGTTGATCTTGGCCAGGAAGGCGGGGATGGCCGCCTGCAGCAGGGGAATCTCCTTCTGCAGCACCGGCACCACGATCAGCATCAGGGCCAGCATGGCCGCGCCGAACAGGGTGATGACGATGGAAACGGCCAGGGCGCGCGGCAGGCGCCACTTGCGCAGCAGGCGCATGCGGCACAGTTTGTCGACCGCCGGGTTGAGCGCGTAAGCGATGATGGCGGCGGCCAGGAAAGGCGTCAGCACCGGTCCCAGCACCCACAGCAGGAAAAAGAAAGCCGCCCAGACCGTCACCCAGAATAGCGTTTGTTTTTGTTCCGGCGTGAGGGGAAATGGCATCTTCGGGGGCGGATTGGGGGTAAAAAATGCTAAA
This sequence comes from uncultured Oxalobacteraceae bacterium, assembly GCA_965650885.1. GTDB lineage: Bacteria > Pseudomonadota > Gammaproteobacteria > Burkholderiales > Burkholderiaceae_D > Rugamonas. Next base: position 20,903 of record CBFGQI010000008.1, on the reverse strand, counting down.
ATAGCGGACTTGCCGTAAAACGGCCACCGCTTTCTATTCTACCGCCTCTGTTGCGTAAAACACCATGAGCCAACCTTCGAATGTTTCCCTGTCCTACCGTGACGCAGGTGTCGATATCGACGCCGGCGACGCCCTAGTTGAAGCGATCAAGCCATTCGCCAAGCGCACCATGCGCGAAGGCGTGATGGGCGGCATCGGCGGCTTCGGCGCGCTGTTCGAGATCAGCAAGAAATACAAGGAACCGGTGCTGGTGTCCGGCACCGACGGCGTCGGCACCAAGCTCAAGCTGGCATTCGAGCTGAACCGCCACGACACCGTCGGCATCGACCTGGTGGCCATGAGCGTGAACGACATCCTGGTGCAGGGCGCCGAGCCGCTGTTCTTCCTCGACTACTTCGCCTGCGGCAAGCTGAACGTGGCCACCGCCACCGACGTCATCAAGGGCATCGCCAAGGGTTGCGAAATCTCCGGCTGCGCCCTGATCGGCGGCGAAACCGCTGAAATGCCGTCCATGTACCCGGACGGCGAATACGACCTGGCCGGCTTCGCCGTCGGCGCGGTGGAAAAATCCAAGCTGATCGACGGCTCCAGGATCCAGCCGGGCGACGTGGTGCTGGGCCTGGCCTCCTCGGGCGCCCACTCCAACGGTTACTCCCTGGTGCGCAAGATCATCGAAGTGGCCAAGCCCGACCTGGAAGCCGACTTCCACGGCCGCAAGCTGGCCGACGTCCTGATGGAACCGACCCGCATCTACGTCAAGCCGCTGCTGGCGCTGATGGAATCGATGGAAGTCAAAGGCCTGGTGCACATCACCGGCGGCGGCCTGGTCGAAAACATCCCGCGCGTGCTGGCCGACAACCTGACCGCCGAACTCGATGGCAAGTCCTGGACCATGCCGCCGCTGTTCAAATGGCTGCAGCAGCACGGCGGCGTGGCCGACGCCGAAATGCACCGCGTGTTCAACTGCGGCATTGGCATGACCGTGATCGTCTCCGCCGAAAACGCCGACGCAGCGGTGGCCCAGCTGAGCGCCGCCGGCGAAACCGTGACCCGCATCGGCAAGATCCGCGCCCGCGCGGAAGGCGAGCACCAGACCATCGTCGTCTAAGCGCCCCCGCGCCTGCAGGCAAAGACGGAGCCCCCGCGGCTCCGTTTTCTTTTTTGGCAACATTTGTCCACAAGGGGGTCAGGAACCCGAGTGGACAAATGTTGATATTTCTCAAGCACGATTGAATCGGAATTGAGAATCATTCGCGTTTACGTTAGGATGCGCTTCCTTTCAACCAATACGTAAACCGATGAATGCGCGACTAAAACAGATCGCCGCTGACCCTACCCAGCTAAACGCCAGGCAGCGTGGTTTGCAGCGCACTCTCCAAGCCCTGTTCCGTGAACGACTGCTGGAACCGGACCACCTGATCCACGATATCCACACCAGCTGGCTGCCCCTGTGGGGCCAGCGCGCCATGCTGCGCATCGACGGCATGCGCCTTGGCCGCATCGGCAACCTGCAGCTGGACGGCGCCATCACCCTGGTGCAACCGGGCAGGCCGCCGCAGGTCCTGGCGACGCCCGCCGCCCTGCTGGCGGGCATTGCCGCCTCGCTGCCGGAACCGTCCGCTGCCGAAGATTTGCACCGCCTGTCGGTCGAGCTGGAAAACAGCACGGCCAACGATGCCCTGTGCCTGGCCTACCGCGATGGCTGGGCGGCGCGCCTGTCGTCCAGCCTGCACCGGCGCCATCCGCTATTCCTGGCCGCGCTGCGCGATGCCGGCCATGCCAACGTGCCGCTGTTGCTGGAACAGTGGGGCACCCTGGGCCACCCCTGGCACCCCAACTACAAGACCAAGCTTGGCCTCAGCGCCCAGGATGTCATGGCGCTGTCGCCCGAGTTCGAAGCCCAGCTGCAAGTGCCGCTGGCCGCCCTGCGCGCCGACAAGGCCCATGTGGCCTTTGCCGACGATGGCGAGGATTACCGCAGTTGGTTCGGCCGCACCTACCCGCAAGCCTGGCAGTCCTGGCTCGCCGCCTTGCAAGCGCGCGGCCTGGCGCACCAAGGATGGCTGCCGCTCCCGGCGCACCCCTACCAGGCGGCGCAGCAGTTGCCGCAACTGTTCGCGGCTGAAATCGCGGCGGGGGACCTGTTGCTGCTGGACGCGGCCATGCCGGCCACGCCCACCATGTCCTTCCGCAGCGTGGTGCCCTACGGCTCGGCCCTGCTGCCCCACCTCAAGCTGCCGGTCTCGCTGCGCCTGACCAGCGTGCAGCGCACGGTGTCGCCCAAATCGGCCGTGATGGGACCGCGCGTATCGCGACTGCTGTCCGCCATCATCGCCAGCGAAGGCGGCTTCGGCGGCACGCTGGCCATCGTGCCGGAACAGTGCGGCATCCACCTGCTGGATGCGGACGATGACCGTGCCCGCCATCTCGCCGCCCTGTACCGCGCCAATCCGGCCGCCTGCGTCGCGCCGGGCATGCTGGCGATGCCGGTCGGCGCGCTGTTTGCGGAATCCCCGTTCAGCGGCCGTCCGCTGGTGACCGAGGCCGTCGCGCTTTGCAGCAGCGACGATGCCGCCGGCGCCCGGGAATTCTTCCGCCAGTACGCCGGCACCGCGCTGCGCGCCGTACTGTCGGCCTACCTGCTGTACGGCGTGGCATTCGAGGCCCACCAGCAAAACAGTTTCATCGTGCTCGACCAGCAATTCCGCCCGGCCCAGTTGCTGGTGCGCGATTTCGGCGACATCCGCATCCACCGCCCGACGCTGGAACGCAGCGGCCATACGCTGCAGGCCCACCGGCCCGGCCACACCCTGTTCGACGATGCCGGTACCGTGCGCGACAAGCTGCTGCATGCGGTGCTGCTTTGCCATATCTCGGAAATGGCCCTGCTGCTGGCGCGCAGCTACGACTGCGAAGAGGATGTGTTCTGGCGCATCTTCGCCGGCACGGCGCACGAGGTGTTCGATGGGTTGCGCAGCCACGCCGACCCTGCCCGCTGGGCGCAGGAGCGCGCGGCCCTGCTGGAAGGCGACTGGCCCGCCAAATCCTTCCTGCGCATGCGCCTGAGCGACAGCTCCGACGATGCACTGGGCAGCATGCCGAACCCCTTGCGCGAGGTGTTGCGCTGATGGGAGCTTTGCGCTGGCTGTTTGCCATCCAGCTGTTGTCGATGGGGGCGATGGAAATGAGCGGCCCGTTCTGGCCGCTGCAATTGCGCGCCCTCGGCGATGCGCCGGGTGGCCTGGCCGTGGCCAGTGCCATTGCCTATGCCGGGCCACTGGTAACCGCGATGCTGTTCACGCCCTTGTGGGGGCGTATCGGCGACCGCGTCGGCCACAAGCCGATGCTGTTGCGGGCCTTGCTGGCACTGGCCGCGACCCAGCTCTGGCTGGGCCTTACCACCAGTGCGGCCGTCGTGCTGGCGGTGCGCTTGCTGCAAGGCGCACTGGCGGGCTTCATCGCCGCCGCGCAAGCCTACGGCGCGGGGATCGTGCCCCGTGCGGAGCGGGGCGCCTTGATGGCACGGCTCCAGGTCGCCACGGCGCTCGGTTCGCTGCTTGGTCCGCTGGCTGGCGGATTGCTGTTTTCCAGCGTCGGTTTCGACATGGTGAATGTGGCGGCCGCCGCCATCTGCCTGGCCTGCGCGGCCTGCGCCGCCATCGTCCTGCCGGCAGTGCAACGCGCGCCCTCGGCCGGTCCCAGCCCGGCGCCCGCGCCGGCCCAAACCGGCGAGCCGGCGCCGCTGCCTTCGCCGCTCCCATCGTCGCTCTCATCGCCGCTGCCGCCGCGCTCCCCCGCAGGCCATGGCTTGCGCGGCGTGGTCGCTGGACTGCTGGCCGGCATTGTCCTGGTCCAGGCCGGCAAGATGATGCCGCAAGCTTTCTTCAGCCTGTATGCCGAGCAGGTGCTGCACGCCGCGCCCTGGCTGACGGGGTTATGCTACGGCGCCACTGCCGTCGGCCTGTGCCTGTTCGCCCCCTTCTGGGCGAAGCAGTTCAAGGACAAGCCCCAGCACTGGATCGTCCAGCGGATCGGATGGATCTGCTGGGCATGCGCCGCCATCGTCGCGGTCCAGGCGGTAGGGCGCAACATCGTGCTGGTGCTGGCCGCGAGGCTGGCGTGGGGCGCCGCGATGGCCGCGCTGCTGCCGGTGTTCTACGGCCTGCTGTCGCAAGCGGTGGACGACGACAGGCAGGGCAGCATCCTGGGCGCCGGCAACAGCGCCGCCAAAGCCGGTGCGCTGCTGGGCGCCGCAGCGGGCGGCCTGGCCCTGGCCTGGCTGCCGCTCGAGCACATCTTCTGGAGCGTGGCAGCGTTGTACATTGCCGCCGCCCTCGGCATGCGCGGCTGGCGCTGGCAGCCGGCCGCCCAGCCTATTTCCGCGTGAATTCCATGATCCAGTTGGTGTGCCAGCTGGTGCCGTCATCCCAGGAATAGGCCTGCTCCCAGCGCGCCTGGCGCCCGCCGCTCTGGGTCCAGGTGAAACGCACCCGCGCCGTGCGTCCCTGGTAGACTTCTTCGCCTTCGAAGCGGCCGACGCCGTCGCCATCGAAGCGGCCCACCACCGGCGGCAGCAAATGGCCGGTGGCCGGGTCGAGCCCGCCGTCGCGGTTGGTCAGCCAGTAAATGCTCCAGCGCCCGGTGAGCGGATCGAATACCCGCAGCGTCATCGCCACGAAGCCGGGCCGCCAGTCGCCGTGCGGGCGGTACTCGTCGTAATTGCCGATGCCGGCCGGCAGCGCGTGCACCAGGTTGCTGGCGCTGAAGGTCTCCCAGGGGCTGTCCGGATTGGCGTAGTCGGTCTGGCGCCGGTTCAGCACTGCCCAGTCCCCGTGCAGGAAGTCGAAGGCATGCCGCGCCTGTTCGTTGTCTGACGAAGTGGGCGCAGCAGCAAGCGACCCGCCGGCAGCCCCCGCACCACCGCTTGCCGCCAGGGCCAGCGCCCCGATCAATTTTTTCATGGCCGCCTCCGTTGTGAAAGAGCCGCCATGCTAGAGCGCCAACAGGAGAGAACCTGCCCTATATGCGGCCGGTATCGAGATCCGATACTGCGTGGGTTTCGCTAGGGCCGCATGCCGGCGCGGCGCGATGATCGCATCCTGATCAATCAAAAGGAGCCGTCATGCTGACCACCATATTCGCCGTATTCGCCGGATGCTTTGCGCTTGAACGTCTGCGCCCTGGCTGGAAACTGCCCCATGTCCGCACCTGGCCGGTGCGCGTGCTGGCCATCAACGCCGTGCAGCTGGGCGTCGTCTTGCTGGCCGGGATCAGCTGGGAGCGCTGGGCTTCGCAAGTCTCGGTTCTGCACCTATCCGACCATTTGGGACCTGTGGCTGGCGGCATGCTGGCCTATTTCGCCGCCACCTTCGTTTTTTACTGGTGGCACCGTGCGCGGCATGAGTCAGACGTGCTGTGGCGCCTGTTCCATCAGATCCACCACAGCCCCCAGCGCATCGAAGTGATTACCTCGTTCTACAAACACCCGGGTGAAATGATCGTCAACTCGATCATCGGCAGCCTGCTGGTGTACGCGCTGCTCGGCCTGTCGCCGGAAGCCGGGGCGGTGTACACCCTTTGTACCGCGCTGGGAGAATTCTTCTACCACACAAGTGTCACTACGCCGCGCTGGGTGGGCTGGTTCTTCCAGCGGCCCGAGATGCACCGCATCCACCACCAACACGGCCGCCACAAGAACAACTACGGCGACATTGTGTGGTGGGATATGCTGTTCGGTACTTACCAAAACCCTGAAAAATTTGAATCCACGTGCGGCTTCGACGCCGACAAGGAGGAGCAGCTGGTGGACATGCTGGCCTACCGCGATGTGCATAAGGGCGGGTAAGAACTTGCAGGTTCGAACCCGCACTTGCGCGGCATGCCGCAATCATTCACCGCTTGAGGATCTTCGGCACCGGCGCCGGGCGCAGGCGGTAAGCGTCCGGCATGCCGGAGCCGAGCAGGGGGCGCAGGTACAGGCGGAAGGCGTCGGTTACGCCGGTGCCTTTCTCGTCGATGAATACGTCTTCCATGGTGCGGGTCTTGCCCGCCACCGCCTCCAGCGGCAGCAGCTCGTAGTCGACCGAATAGAAACCGGTGCGCTTGATCGCCACCGAGCCGTCGCGGTCGCCCCACATGGCAAACTGCACCGCCTTTTCGCCGACTTCGCGCGCCTCGCGCTGGTCCACGTCCGACACGCAGCCGATGAAAGAGCGCTGCAGGTAGCCGAAGGTATCGCCGCGCACGCGCTTGATCCCGAGCTTCTCCTTGATCTCATCGCACAGCAGGTCGGCCAGCGCGCCAGTGCCCGACAACTGCACATTGCCGTGCGCATCGCGCTCCACTTCCTTCGCCAGCAAGGTGGCAATCGGCTCGCCGGATGCATCGTGGATGCCTTCCGATGCCGCCACCACGCAGCGCCCATGGCGCGCGTAAGTCTCCTTCACATCGGCCAGGAATTGTTCGATCGAGAACACGCGTTCCGGCAGGTAGATCAGGTGCGGCCCGTCATCGGGAAATTTCTTGCCGAGAGCCGAAGCGGCGGTCAGGAAGCCGGCATGGCGCCCCATGACCACGCCCACATACACGCCCGGCAGTGAAGCGTTGTCCAGGTTGGCGCCGGCGAAGGCTTGCGCCACGAAGCGCGCCGCCGAAGGGAAACCCGGCGTATGGTCATTGCCCACCAGGTCATTGTCGATGGTCTTGGGGATGTGGATGGCGCGTAGGGGATATCCCGCAGCGCGCGCCTGCTCGGCCACGATACGCACCGTGTCGGAAGAATCGTTGCCGCCAATGTAGAAGAAATGCTCGATCTCGTGCGCCTTGAGCACCTTGAAGATCTCTTCGCAGTACTTCAAGTCCGGCTTGTCGCGCGTGGAACCCAGTGCCGAGGAGGGCGTGGCCGCGACCAGCTCCAGGTTGTGGCTGGTCTCCTGGGTCAGGTCGACGAAATCCTCGTTGATGATGCCGCGCACCCCATGCAATGCACCATAGATGCGCGTCACGTTGCGGAAGCGGCGCGCCTCCAGCACGACGCCGGCCAGCGACTGGTTGATCACGGCGGTGGGACCGCCCCCTTGTGCGACCAGGATTTTGCCAGACGACATCGCGCTTCCTCCTTCAAGTGAGTGATGGACGAGCCGTCAGCTTACTCCGTTTTCGCTCCCGCGCCGATATGCTTGTCGAGAAATTCCCGACCCGGCCCGCTTGCGGCAGCCAGGCAGCGCACCAGGTGCTTAATCATTCCGGGCGGCCCCAATGTGCCTGGACAGGAACTGCTCGACCCTGGTCCAGAAGTCGATCCGGTTTTTGGGGTTGTTCCAGCCGTGGCCTTCCTCCGGGTATTCGATCCATTCCACCTCCTGGTTGACCTTGCGCACCGCGTCGCGGAAGCGGGTGCCGTGCACCAGCGGCACGCGCCAGTCCTGGCCGCCGTAGGCCAGCAGCAGCGGACGCGTGATGCGGTGCGCCTGCTCGATCGGCGAAGTGGCCTTGAGCTGCTCGGCATCCTTTTCCAGGTCGCCGATCATCTCCGGCATGCTGTAGCGTTTGGCTTCCTCCGAGACATCGGAGATGTACAGCCAGTGGCCGGTGTACATCAGGCGGATATCGGTCACGCCGGCGAAGTCTACGCCGCAGCGGAACAGGCCCGGGTCGTTCACCAGGCCCATCAAGGTGGCGTAGCCGCCGTAGCTGCCGCCCAGGATGCACACGCGCTGCGGGTCGGCATAGCCCTTGTCCACCGCCCACTTGACGGCATCGGCGATGTCGTCCTGCATTTTCAAGCCCCACTGCTTCCAGCCGGCGCGGAAGTGTTTTTGGCCGAAGCCGGTGCTGCCGCGGAACTCGGGCGCCAGCACCACGTAGCCGCGCGAGGCCAGGAATTGCACGTCGGGCGACCAGCCCCATTGGCTGCCGCGCGTGTAAGGGCCGCCGTGCACCATCACCACCATGGGCAGCTTCCTGCCCTCGCCCTGTAGCGGCACGGTCAGCATGGCCGGCACCTGCAAGCCGTCGCGCGCGGTGTAGCGCACCTGTTCCTGTACGCCCATGGCGGCGGGTCTGATGTCCGGATAGGTCTTGCCGACGTGCTGCAGCGACCTGGTGCTGCGCTTGTAGATGAAGTAGACGGTTGGCTGCACGTCCGAGAAGGATCGCACCAGCACATTGTCCGCCTGCGGGTCGGCCGGCAGGCCCACCATATTGACCAGGTTGGGCAGGCGCTTGTCGATCTCCTCCTGCATGGCCTTCAGTTCGGGGTCGAGCCACACCGTGCCTTCCCCGTCGCGCACATAGTGCACGCCCAGCAGCTTGCCCGCGCGGATCACCAGCCTGCCCTGGAAATCGTAGCCGTCCAGGTTGACGATGGGCTGCTCGTCCAGCTTGCCGGTCGCAGTGTCGTAGCGGTACAGCGCCGACATGTCGCGGCCGTGCGTGGCGACGACGTACAAGGTGCTGCCCGGCCCGAAGGCCAGCACATGCATGGCATGGGGGCCGCCGTTCAAGCCGTTGAAGGTGGCGAGCTGGCGCCAGCTGGCATCGGCCTGGCGCAGGTAGAGCGTGACCGTGGCCTTGGCATAGGTATGGGCCAGGCCCGGCTTGCCGTTCTGGTCCAGCAGCCAGCCTTTGGCGTCGCCGGGCGCCGGGACGGTTTCGCTGCGGCCGGTCAGCGTGTTCAGGCGCAGCAGGTTGATGCGATTCAGTTCGCCCGGCCCGCTGTAGTCGTGGTCGGCCACATAAATGTATTCCGAATCCTGGCTGCCATCCTGGCCCAGCATGAAGGTATGCCAGGGCAGCATGGTGACGGGATCGCCATTGGTGATGAAGGCCTTGCCGCGCCGCGCGGCCAGCTGGCGGAACTTGCTGCCGTCGCGGTTGACCGCGTACAGGCCCGGGCCGAAGCGGCTGTCGCCTTTGGCTGCGCGTTTGTCGGCGGTATCGAATACCAGGCGGTTGTCGTTGACCCAGCGTACGTGGTTGACGTCGGTATCGGCAAAGTGCGCCACCGTTTCAGCCTTGTTGGCGGCCAGGTCGACCACGGCCAGCATGCTGCGGCCGCCTTTCCTGGCGATCTTGGCGGCCAGGTAGTTGCCGCTCGGCGAAAGCACCGCACCGCTGAAGGAAGGGTTTTCGAAGAAGGCTTCAACCGGCGGCGGGGCGGCCGGGTCGGCCGGCGCGGCCTGGGTGGTGGACGACGCCGGCGCGGCGGTCAGCGCGAAGGCGAGGGCGAAGAGGGAGGATAGTAGCTTCATGCGCGGAAGTTACCAGATCCATGCCCCGCAAAGGCTCACACATTGTCACAGCGTCTATTCCGGCGTGCGGATATGGCGCACCAGGGACAGCGTGCGGGCGCCGGGCGCGGGCGTCAGCAGGCTGACCGCCACCAGCGCCGCCATGCCGACCGGGACGCCGAACACGCCGGCCGAATTGGCGGCGATGCCGAACCACTGGCCGCTGACGCTGCCGCCCAGCACCGGGCTGCTATGCAGCATGTAATACAGGCAGGTGAAGAAGCCCGCCACCATGCCGGCCATCGCCCCCTGGTGGTTGGCGCGCCGCCAGAATACGCCGGCCACCAGGGCCGGGAACAGCGTCGAGGCGGCCAGCGAGAACGCCGCCCCCACCAGCGACAGGATGTCGCCCGGTTTGGTCGATGCGGCGTAGGCCGCGATGAAGGCCACCGCCAGCAGCAGCAGTTTGGAAATCGTCACCCGCTTCTGGGTCGATGCGGTCGGGTCGACGATCTTGTAGTACACGTCATGCGACAGCGCATTGGAGATCGCCAGCAGCAAGCCGTCGGCGGTGGACAGCGCGGCCGCCAGCCCGCCTGCCGCCACCAGGCCGGACACCACGTAAGGCAGGCCGGCAATCTCGGGGGTGGCCAGCACCAGCACGTCGCCATCGATCAGGATTTCCGCCAGCTGCACGATGCCGTCGGCGTTGATGTCGCTGATCGACAGCAGCGGGCTGGCCTTGTCCACATTGGCCCAGTAGGAGACCCAGGTCGGCAGATGGGCGAAGTCGCTGCCCACCAGGAAGGTATAGATATCGTATTTGACCAGCACCGCCAGCGCCGGGATGGTCAGGTACACCAGCAGGATGAAGAACAGGGTCCAGAACACCGAGCTGCGCGTTTCCTGCACCGAGGGTGTGGTGTAGGAGCGCATCAGGATATGGGGCAGCGCTGCGGTGCCGACCATCAGGCAAAACACCAGCGCCAGGAAGTTGTTGCGCTTCTGGTCCGATTGCGCGCGGTCGGCGCCGGGGAAGGGTTCGGCATGCTTGGCCGGCACCCGCCCGCGCGCCAGGTTGGCGTTGCGCTGCGCCGTCCATACGGCCTTGGCATCCTCGACGGTCCTGGGATAATCGGCCAGCGCCCGCTCGGCCGCGCGGATCTCCAGCAGCGAACCGTTGCGCAGCTTGACCATGTCCAGGTTGTGCTGGGCTTCCACCCGGCCCGAGTCCCAGGAGGCGGGCAAGCCGTTCAGCCGCACGCCGAAATCCTCGGCCCGCTGCAGGAACACTTCGCGCACCTCGGCTTCCTTTTCGTCATGCGCCAGCTGCGCTTCGCGCGCGCTGAGCTTGGGCAGCAGCTTGCCGTAGGCCACCTGCGGCACCGGGTTGCCGCCATGCTTGACCGCCAGCCACATGGCCGGCATCAGGAAGGCCACCAGGATGATGATGTACTGCGCCACCTGGGTCCAGGTGATGGCGCGCATGCCGCCCAGGAAGGAGCACACCAGGATCGAGGCCAGGCCGAGGAAGATGCCGACGGAGAAATCGACGCCGGTGAAGCGCGAAGCGATCAGGCCCACCGCGTAGATCTGCGCCACCACATAGGTGAAGGAAATGATGATGGTCGCGCCGGCGGCCAGCAGCCGCACGCTGCGCCCCTGCATGGCGCCGCCGTAGCGCGCCGCGAAGAAGTCGGGGATGGTGTACTGGCCGAATTTGCGCAGGTAAGGGCCGATCAGCAGCGCCACCAGACAATAGCCGCCGGTCCAGCCCATGATGTAGGCCAGGCCGTCGAAGCCGTGCAGGTAAAGCCCGCCCGCCAGCGAAATGAAGGAGGCGGCGGAAATCCAGTCGGCCGCGGTCGCCATGCCGTTGAACAGCGAGGGCACGCGCCGCCCCGCCACGTAATACTCGGCCACGTTCGAAGTGCGGCTGATCACGCCGATGGCCGCATACAGGATGATGGTGGCGAACATGAACAGGTAGCCGATCCACAGGCGCGGCATGCCTTCCTTTTCCAGCATCGCCAGCGCGAGCAGGAACATGGCGAAGCAGCCGGTGAAGATCAGGTAGTAGCGCTGCAGCTTGCGGAAGAAGGCTGTCCTCATGGGGCACCTTCATTGCGGTAGCGCTGTTCCAGCGCGCGCATGCGCCAGGCGTAAAAGGCGATGATCGCCAGGTAGATCAGGGAGGCGCCCTGCGCCGCCAGGTAGAACGACAGCGGCCAGCCGAAAATCGTCAACCCGCTCAATTCGCGCGCGAAGAAAACGATGCAGAACGTCGCCAGCACCCACGCGGCCAGCAGCCAGCCGGTCATGCGGCGCACCCTGCGCCAGTGGCGCTCGAGCTTATCCAAAATGCGGTACCTCGTCGTTGTCGGGAGGCGTGTCCGGCACGCGCAGCGGGAAGCTGACGCGGAACAGGCAACCCGGAAGTTTGGGGTCGGTGGCGCGCGGGTTGGCGAACAGGTCCACCTCCGCGCCGTGCTGCTGCGCCACCTCGCGCACGATGGCCAGGCCCAGGCCGGAACCTTCGGTATTGCTGCCGAGGATGCGGTAGAAGCGTTCGAACACGTGGTCGCGTTCCGCCGCCGGGATGCCGGGGCCATTGTCCTCCACCTCCAGCATGGCCAGTTCGTCGGTGCGGCGCACGCGCACCGTGACGGCGCCGCCGCGCGGCGTGTAGCGCAGCGCGTTGTCGATCAGGTTGGACAGCATTTCGCGCAGCATGACCGCATTGCCGGCGATCGGCACTTCCTGTGCCGCCGGTTCGTAACCGAGGTCGATGCCGGCGGTGAATGACGCCTGCACCCAGTCGTGCACGGTGCCGCGCGCCACTTCGCCCAGCTCCAGCGGCTGCATCGCCGTGCCGGCTTGCGGCTGGTTTTCCGCGCGCGCCAGGGCCAGCAGCTGGTTGACCAGGCGCGTGGCGGCTTGCGACGATTTGGCCAACTGCTCCAGCGAGCGGTGCACCTCGCCCTGGTCGGTCTGGCGCAGCGCCAGTTCCGATTGGGTGCGCATGCCCGCCAGCGGGGTTTTCATCTGGTGCGCGGCGTCGGCGATGAAACGCTTCTGCATATCGATCGACAGCTTCAGGCGCTCCAGCATGTCATTGAGCGATTTGACCAGCGGCGTGATTTCCTCCGGCACCTGGCGCGGCGGGATCGGGCTCAGGTCGTCCGACGGCCGCGCCCGGATGCGCTCCTGCAGTTCGCGCAGCGGCAGCAGCCCGCGCGACAGCGCGAACCACACCAGGGCCAGTACGATGGGCAGGATGATGAACTGGGGCAGGATCACGCCCTTGATGATCTCGTTGGCCAGCTTGGCACGCTTTTCCAGCGTTTCGCCCACCTGCACCAGGACCAGGCGCGGCGGCAGGGTCTTGTCCTCCTCCAGGTTGACCCAGGTCCAGGCGATGCGGATCGGCGTGCCGTGCAGGGTGGCGTTACGGAACAGCACCGTACCGGCGCGGTGATCCTGCTGTTCCGGGTCTTGCCTGGGCGGCGCCGGCAAGTCGCGGTCGCCGTCCACATGGGCGCCGAAGGGGCTGCTCACCTGGTAATAGATATTGTCCACGTCGTCGGCGCGCAGGATGTCGCGCGCCGGGCCGGGCAGGCGTGCGATGCTGCCGTCCACCTCGCGCACTTGCTGCGTCAGCACGGTCACATTGTCTTCCAGCGCATGGTCGAAGGGCTGGTTGGCGATCGATTTGGCCACCAGGTAGGTGATGGCGATGCTCATCGGCCACAGCAGCAGCAGGGGCGCCAGCATCCAGTCGAGGATCTCGCCGAACAGCGAGTGCTGGATCTCGTTCTCTTCGGCGGCCTGGGTATGGTCCCATTCGGCGGCCTGCTGCTCGCCGTTCACCTGGCAGGCGGCGCGGGCGGGTTGAACTTCTCGAGGCAGTAGCCCAGGCCGCGCACGGTGGCGATGCGGATGCCGCCCACTTCAATCTTCTTGCGCAGGCGGTGCACGTAGACCTCGATGGCATTGTTGCTCACTTCCTCGCCCCATTCGCACAGGTGGTCGACCAGCTGCTCCTTCGACACCAGGCGCCCGGTGCGCGCCAGCAGGATTTCCAGCAAGCCCAGCTCGCGCGCCGACAAGTCCAGCATCTGCTCATTGATATAGGCGCTGCGGCCGACCTGGTCGTAGGTGAGGGGGCCATGTTTGACCACGGTGGAGCCGCCGCCCTGCCCGCGCCGGGTCAGGGCGCGCACCCGCGCTTCCAGCTCCGACAGGGCGAAGGGTTTGGCCATATAGTCGTCGGCACCCAGGTCGAGCCCGTTGACGCGCTGCTCGACCGAATCGGCGGCGGTCAGGATCAGGACCGGCAGCAGGGAATTGCGCCCGCGCAGGCGGCGCAGCACTTCCAGGCCGGACATTTTCGGCAAGCCCAGGTCCAGGATCAGCAAGTCGAATTCCTGGGTCGACAGGGCGGTGTCGGCTTCCTGCCCGTTTTTTACGCAATCGATCGCATAGCCGGACTGGCGCAGCGAGCGCGTCAGGCCGTCCGCGAGGACGCTGTCATCTTCTGCTAATAGGATACGCATAAGGTAACTGTACTCCAGCTATTTGAGTTTTCGCAAAGTTTGCAAAAAAGGGCTTGTCAAAAGCACTGGTTTTTTATACAGTACGCCTGTACACCGTAGTGACCCAACTCATTTAGCCGACTTAGCGCGAAAGAACATCATGGACGACAAAAAAGCTGTAATACCTGCATCGGAAAAAGCCAAGGCCCTGGCCGCGGCGCTGGCCCAGATTGAAAAGCAGTTTGGTAAAGGCTCCGTGATGCGCATGGACGCATCCGCCCCGATCGAGGAAGTGCAGACTGTCTCCACCGGCTCGCTGGGCCTGGATATCGCGCTGGGCGTCGGCGGCCTGCCGCGCGGCCGCGTGGTGGAAATCTACGGTCCGGAATCCTCCGGTAAAACCACCCTGACCCTGCAGGCGATCGCCGAAATGCAGAAAATGGGCGGCACCTGCGCCTTCATCGACGCGGAACACGCGCTGGACGTGGTGTACGCGCAAAAGCTGGGCGTCAACCTGCACGAACTGCTGATCTCGCAGCCGGACACCGGCGAACAAGCGCTGGAAATTTGCGATGCGCTGGTGCGCTCCGGTTCGGTCGACCTGATCGTGGTCGACTCGGTCGCCGCGCTGACCCCGAAGGCCGAGATCGAAGGCGATATGGGCGATTCGCTGCCGGGCCTGCAGGCACGCCTGATGTCCCAGGCGCTGCGCAAGCTGACCGGCACCATCAACCGCACCAACACCCTGGTGATCTTCATTAACCAGATCCGCATGAAGATCGGCGTGATGTTCGGCTCGCCGGAAACCACCACCGGCGGCAATGCGCTGAAGTTCTACGCCTCCGTGCGCCTGGACATCCGCCGCACCGGCTCGATCAAGTCGGGCGACGAAGTGATCGGCAACGAGACCAAGGTCAAGGTGGTCAAGAACAAGATTGCGCCACCGTTCAAGGAAGCCCACTTCGACATCCTGTATGGCGAAGGTACGTCGCGCGAAGGCGAGATCATCGACCTGGGCGTGGAAGCCAAGATCGTCGAGAAGTCGGGCTCCTGGTACAGCTACGGCGGCGAGCGCATCGGCCAGGGCAAGGACAATGCCCGCCAGTTCCTGAAAGAGCGCCCGGCACTGGCGCGCGAAATCGAGAACAAGGTGCGTGCGGCATTGGGCGTGCGCGAACTGCCGGCCGTCAGCGACGATGGCGACGAAGCGCCGAAGCTGCGGGCTGTCGACTAAAACCGGCAGTGCGGTGTCTGACCCGCAGGGGCAGACACCGATACGCGGCCGCCGCCTGTCTGGTGTCAGACCCTGCGGGTCTGACACCGCCCTGCCGGTGTAAAAGCATGCCCCTCCCCAAGCCCTCGCTAAAAGCCCGTGCACTGCGCCTGCTCAGCCAGCGCGAGCACTCCCGCCTCGAACTCACCCGCAAGCTTGAACGCCACGCGGAAGAGGGCGACGACCTCGAATCCCTGCTCAACTTCCTCGAGCAAAACAAATGGCTCTCCGAAGAGCGCTTCTCCGAAAACCTGGTGCACCGCCGCGCCGCCCGTTACGGCAATAGCCGTATCGTGGCCGAGCTGCAACACCACGGCATCGGCGGCGAGATGCTGGCCGACGTCAAGGAAAGCCTGAAACAGGACGAGACCGAACGCTGCTGCGAAGTGTGGCGCCGCAAATTCGGCGAAGTGGCAAGCGACCCCGAAGGCCGCCAGAAGCAGTTGCGCTTCCTGATGTCGCGCGGCTTTTCGCAGAAAGCCATCCGCACCGCGATGAAGGGTAGCATGCCCGATGAGGATTTCGATATCACTCCCGGCGATATCTGAAATTAGCCGCGGCTGTACCGGTGTGCTACACTTTTGTAGTTTTATGCAGCACCGCGGGTGCGGTGGTTGTCCGTAGAAGCTGCGGCGTACTGATTAGCTGCTTATAATTTTGGCCACGTTTTGTGGCATCGGTCTTATGTCCTTGTCAAATCCTGTCTCCCGACGAGCGCTGCGGCATACGCGCGCCATAGACATCCAGGCGTTCGCGCGCGAGGATGGCCTGTGGGATCTTGACGCTCACATCACGGACATCAAATCCTTCGACACCATGCTGGCATCCGGCCCGCGCAAGGGCAACGAAGCCCTGCACGACCTCTGGTTGCGTGTGACTGTCGACAAGCAGCTGACCATTGTCGACGCCGAAGCAAGTTCGGACGCCGTTCCCTATCCTGGCCATTGCAATACGATCGGCCCCGCCTATAAAGCCTTGATTGGACTGAACCTGATGAAGGGTTTCCGCCACGCGGTCAAGGAAAGGCTGGCTGGTGTACAAGGCTGTACCCACCTGACGGAATTGGCCCAGGTGCTGCCGACGGCAGCCCTGCAAGCGTTTGCCAATGACGTCTGGCCGGTGAACGAGCGCTCCAGCACTGCGACAGAGAAACCGTTCCAGCTCGACAAGTGCCACGCCCTCAGGACCGATGGCGGGGCAGTTGCCGAGTTTTACCCGCGCTGGTACGTCAACAAGACGGACGCAGCCTAGGTGCTGTACAAAATACTACTACTTAACTTACAGGTATTCGAAAGAAGGGAAAGCCAGCATGAAAATCCATGAGTATCAAGGCAAAGAAATCCTCCGGAAGTTTGGAGTGACCGTACCGCGCGGCATTCCGTGCATGACCGTGGAAGAGGCAGTGAAGGCTGCTGAAACCCTGGGCGGCCCGGTGTGGGTCGTGAAGGCACAGATCCATGCTGGTGGCCGTGGTAAAGGCGGCGGCGTGAAAGTGGCCAAGACCATGGAACAGGTGAAAGAGTATGCCGACCAGATCATGGGCATGCAGCTGGTGACCCACCAGACCGGCGCGGACGGCCAGAAAGTGCGCCGCCTGCTGATCGAAGAAGGCGCCGACATCAAGAAGGAACTGTACGTTTCCCTGGTGACCGACCGCGTCACCCAGCGCGTAGTCCTGATGGCTTCCTCCGAAGGCGGCATGGACATCGAAGAAGTCGCTGAAAAGCACCCGGAGCTGATCCACAACGTGGTGATCGACCCAGCCGTCGGCCTGACCGATGCTGAAGCCGCCGACGTGGCCCGCAAGATCGGCGTGCCGGATGGTTCCGTGGCCGACGCTGTGGCCAACCTGCAAGGCCTGTACAAAGCTTACTGGGAAACCGACGCTTCCCTGGCCGAAATCAACCCGCTGATCCTGACCGGTTCCGGCAAGGTGATCGCCCTGGACGCCAAGTTCAACTTCGACGCCAACGCCCTGTTCCGTCATCCGGAAATCGTCGCCTACCGCGACCTGGATGAAGAAGATCCAGCCGAAGTCGAAGCCTCCAAGTTCGACCTGGCCTACATCTCCCTCGACGGCAACATCGGCTGCCTGGTGAACGGCGCCGGCCTGGCCATGGCCACCATGGACACCATCAAGCTGTTCGGCGGCGAGCCAGCCAACTTCCTGGACGTGGGCGGCGGTGCCACCACCGAGAAAGTGACCGAAGCGTTCAAGCTGATGCTGAAGAACCCTGGCCTGAAAGCCATCCTGGTGAACATCTTCGGCGGCATCATGCGCTGCGACGTGATCGCCGAAGGCGTGATCGCCGGCGCCAAGGCCGTGTCCCTGTCCGTGCCGCTGGTGGTGCGCATGAAGGGCACCAACGAAGACCTGGGCAAGAAGATGCTGGCCGAATCCGGCCTGCCGATCATCGCCGCAGACACCATGGAAGAAGCAGCCAAGGCCGTTGTTGCCGCTGCAGCTGGTAAATAATTAAGGAATCGATATGTCTATCCTGATCAACAAAGACACCAAAGTCATCACCCAGGGCATCACCGGCAAGACCGGCCAATTCCACACCCGCGGCTGCCGCGACTACGCGAACGGCAAGAATGCCTTCGTCGCTGGCGTGAACCCGAAGAAAGCCGGCGAAGATTTCGAAGGCATCCCAATCTACGCCTCCGTCAAGGAAGCCAAGTCGGAAACCGGCGCGACCGTGTCCGTGATCTACGTTCCACCAGCAGGCGCTGCCGCTGCGATCTGGGAAGCCGTGGAAGCTGAACTGGACCTGGCCATCTGCATCACCGAAGGCATCCCAGTCCGCGACATGATGGAAGTGAAAGACCGCATGGCCAAGGCCGGTTCCAAGACCCTGCTGCTGGGCCCGAACTGCCCAGGCCTGATCACCCCTGACGAAATCAAGATCGGCATCATGCCTGGCCACATCCACAAGAAAGGCCGCATCGGCGTGGTATCGCGCTCCGGCACCCTGACCTATGAAGCGGTGGCACAGCTGACCGCCCTGGGCCTGGGCCAGTCTTCGGCAGTGGGCATCGGCGGCGACCCGATCAACGGTCTGAAGCACATCGACGTGATGCGCATGTTCAACGACGATCCTGACACCGACGCCGTGATCATGATCGGCGAAATCGGCGGTCCGGACGAAGCCAACGCTGCCCGTTGGATCAAGGACAACATGAAGAAGCCGGTGGTTGGCTTCATCGCCGGTGTGACCGCTCCTCCAGGCAAGCGCATGGGCCACGCCGGCGCGCTGATCTCCGGCGGCGCCGACACCGCGCAAGCCAAGCTGGAAATCATGGAAGCCTGCGGCATCAAGGTCACCAAGAACCCATCCGAAATGGGCCGCCTGCTGAAGGCAATGCTGTAATATTAGCTGTAAGATAACGGGGAGCCTCGGCTCCCCGTTTTCGTTTGGGGAGATGGTGTCTGACCCTTCGGGTCTGACACCGGTTTACCGGTTTAAAGGGGGGGAAAGTTTGGCCAAACTAATCGTCATGCGCGAAGGCATCGTAGAGCAAACGGTCCAGCTCACCAAAGAGCGCATGACCGTGGGCCGCCACAAGCATAACGACATCGTCCTCAACCACCCCGCGGTCAGTGGCGAGCACGCGCTGGTCACCACCATCCTCGACGACTCCTTCCTGGAAGACCTGCAAAGCACCAACGGCACCTTCGTCAACGGCCACCGCATCGGCAAGCACTTCCTGCAAAACAAGGATGTGATCAAGATGGCCAAATACCATCTCGAATTCATCACCGACGGCATCCGCCCCCTGGCCGCCGCCGCCGCCACCATCCCCGCCATGCCCGCGCCGCCGCCGGCACCCGCCGCCGAAGCCGCCAACCTGCCGCTCGCCCACATCGAAGTCCTGAACGGCAACAATGCTGGCAAAACGCTAAGCCTGACCAAGGCCGTGACCAGCCTCGGCCGCCCCGGCGTGCAAGTCGTGGTGATCGCCCGCGCCGCCGACGGCTATTCCGCCGCCCACGTCGAGGGCGACAAGCCGCCCCTGCTGAACGGCGACCCGATGGCGCGCCAGCCGCAGCGCCTGAAGGCCGGCGACATCCTCGACCTCAGCGGCATCCTGATGGCATTCCGCGTCAGCTGACGATTTTTGTCAGGCCGCGCTGACAAAGTTTGGTCGCCGCTTGACCAAAATCGTCATCCCATCCGACGTAAACTGACACTTTTTGACAGAAATCAAGCCATTTTGCCGCGAAACTGGGCTGGCACGCCGATTGCTCATATCCAATCGTCGGACCCCAATTCTTGTTTTCTACCCTGAAGGAGCAGCAAAATGAAATCCTTGAAAATGATCAAGCGCCAAGCACAAGCCGGCTTCACCCTGATCGAACTGATGATCGTTGTGGCCATTATCGGTATCCTGGCCGCCGTCGCAATCCCAGCCTACTCTGACTACACCATCAAAGCCAAGGTCGGCAATGCACTGGCTTCCGTGGAATCCCTGAAGACCGCGATTGGCGTCTGCGTACAAGAAGCTGGTGGCGTGCTGACCGATTGCGCCCCAGGCGGCACCGGTGGCGTTCCAGCCTTCCAGGCAACCAAGGAAGTGAGCGGCGTCGCCTTCAACACCACCACTGGCGCTATCACTGCAACCCTGAACGCACTGGGTTCCGGCGTGACCGCAGGCAATACCATCGTCTTCACCCCGAACGGTTTTGGTGGCGATGTTGCCAACGTCGTCTGGACCAACAGCTACACCGGCATCACCAACGAAGCTGCACAGGCTGCAATCGTCAAGAACAACGTCGGCTCCTAATCGGAACGCTGCGTAACGAAAAACCGGGCTTCGGCCCGGTTTTTTTATTGCTCAAACGATTTTCTGCCGATCGGCCAGCATGGCCTCATACGTCAGGTTCTGCAGCAAGGTGAAATGCGCCGGATCCAGGCTGGTGAACTGCACGCCATAGCTGAACACATCCCGTCCGTCCGCCTTCTGCGACTGCACCACGCTGGCGTTGCGCACCAGGGCCGGCGTATGGATACGCACTTGCCGGTTATCCGGCGGCGCCAGCAAGGTAAAGTCCAGCTGCACCGCATCGCCCTCCCGGCTCAAAGGCTGGACCGATTCGACCAGCGCTCCCGACACGCTCAGGTTCACCAGGAATACCGAAGCATTGTTGCCATCCTCGCGCGACATGTGCGCCGGGATCTCCACCTTCACGCGCATCGCCGCCCGCAAGCTGGTCCCCTGGATATCGGTGGGAAAACTCACATGGGCATACATCAGCGGCCGCAGGAACACGCGTTGCACGACCGCCGCGAACGAGCAGACGTTCACCCCCGAAAACACCCGGACAGTCAACTTGTCACCTTCGGAAATGGCGATCGGACCGCCATTTTCCAGCGGTATCTTGACGATCAGGTATTCATCCCTGATCCAACCGATCACGGACGAGAAATGCTGTACGGGCCGCAAGCCGCGGTGGGTAATGAGCTGAATCCGCCCACCCACTTGCAGGTTCATCTGTTCAAACGCATATTCCTGCAATCTGTTTTCGCCCGCCATCGCCATTATTGTATCTTTGTGAGCAATTGCTCATTGTACAATAATGTCGGACGTAAACTATTGTTTTGTTGACAGGACAGTCCAATCCAGGCCGACAAGGTGATAAGGATCCGGCTGCTGCTTGCCGCAGCCGCCCTGCGCGCAAGTCTGCTTCGCCCCGAACCGCCAGCCCCCGTTTTCCCGGTCAAGAATTTCCTTGTCCACCAGTTCCAGCGTTTCCAGATAGCGCCGCGCCATGTCGGGCCGGTCCGCCACGGCCAGGAACGCCTTCATCGCTTCCGCCTGCTGCCACCAGAATTTGCTCCGGTCCACATGGCCGCTGGACGACAT
>CBFGQI010000007.1:0-80980 GCA_965650885.1 uncultured Oxalobacteraceae bacterium | reverse complement strand
GACCCCGACTTTTATGCCACTAGCCCTATCCGTCGATATCGACTTGCAGGGCGTCGTAGTGCCCGGCGGCGTCGATGACGGCAATGCTGTGGGCGCCGCCCGGCAGCACCAGGGCCTGCCGGCGGCCGCTGCCTGGCACGGCCTGGCCGTCGAGCAGCCAATACAGCTTGCCGCTGCCGCCGACCGCGTCCAGCGTGACCCTCACTTCCTTCTGCCCGGGTGCGGCGCGCAGGCGGCTGCCGTCGCGCAGGCCCATCAGCTTCACGCCGGCGCTGCCGCTCATGTGTGGACAGTCGGCCGACCAGGGCACCAGGCCATGGCCGCTGCGCTGGGCCGGCGGCAGCCAGGCTTCCAGCAAGGCCGGCCAGCGGGCGATCTCGCGCGCACGGGCGGCCGGATGGCAGCCGGGCGTGGTGCGCCGGCCGGTGGCGGGATCGAACCAGGCCTGCTCCAGCAAGCCTTTGCTGCGCAGGCGGTCGGGCAAGGTGGGCGGCACGGTGTCGCGCAGCACCCAGGCGGTGCGCTGCACATGGCAATGCTCGGGGGCGGTGGCCGCGGCGGCGGTGCCCAGCGGCCAGCAGATTTGCGCGGTGCCGACGTCGGCTGGGCGCACGACGGCGGGCGCGCCGCTGCGCGGCATGGCCAGCGCAATCTGCTGCAGCAAGGGGGCGGCAACGTTGGCGCCGAAAAAGCCCGGGTTGGGCGTGCCATCGGGGCGGCCGACCCACACGCCCATGGTGTAGCGCCCGCTGACGCCGACCGCCCAGGCATCGCGGAAGCCGTAACTGGTGCCGGTCTTCCAGGCCAGGCGCACGCCGCTGCCATCGCCTTCGACGAAGGGCGCGTCAGGATGGCCGCCGCTTTCGAGGATATTGCGGATGATGTAGGCGGCGCCGGCGCTCATCATGCGCTGCTCGCGCAGCGGCGCATCGGGCGTGATGCGCGGCGTGCCGGCCAGGCCGCCGGCGGCGAAGGCGCGGTAGGCGCCGACCAGCGCTTCCAGGCTGGTGCCGGCGCCGCCGAGGATCAGGCTGAGGTTGGGCTGGGCATCGGCGGGCAGCTGCAGGCGCAGGCCGCCGCCGGACAGGCGCGCGGCGAAGCGCTGCGGCCCGAGGCGGTCGAGCAAGTCCACCGCTGGGACATTGAGCGAGCGTTGCAGCGCTTCCGACACGCTGACCGGGCCGGAAAAGCTGGCCTGGAAGTTGCCGGGGTCGTAGCCGCCGAACGATTGCGGGGTATCGGCCAGCAGGCTTTCCGAATGCACCAGCCCTTCGTCGAGCGCCATCGCGTACAGGAAGGGTTTCAGGGTCGAGCCGGGCGAACGGATGCCGCGCACCATGTCGACGTGGCTGAAACGGCGGGCGTCGCTGAAGTCGGCGGAACCGGCGTAGGCCAGGATTTCCAGCGTCTTGCTGTCCATGACCAGCGCCGCCATCGAAACGAAGCGCGGCAACTGGCTGACGCGGTCGGCCAGCATGCGCTCCAGCGTCGCCTGCATGTCGCGGTCGAGCGTGGAGCGCACCACGCTGGCGGCCGCCGTGCCGCGCCCGTCCGGCCCGCCCTTGCGCGCGGCACGCGCAGCGCCCTGGTGCAGCCGTTCGGCGGCCAATGGCGCCAGCCAGGCCGGCCTGGGCGGGTTGGCGCCGACCCGTTCCATCAGCGCATCGGCCACGTCCGTCGGGCTCCACAGGCCGCGCTCGGCCATGCGCCGCAGCACCTTGTCGCGCGCCGCCTGCGCCAGCTCGGGACGGCGGTCGGGCCGCAGCCGCGAGGGCGCCTGCGGCAGCACCACCAGCAGGCTGGCCTCGGCCGCCGACAGCTGGCTGGACGGCTTGCCCAGGTAACTGCGGCTGGCCATCTCCACGCCTTCCACGATGCCGCCCATCGGCGCATGGTTCAGGTACAGCGCCAGGATCTCGCGCTTGGACAGCCGCAATTCAAGCTGCACGGCGCGCGCCAGCTGGCGCAGCTTGCCGGGCAGGCTGCGCGGCACCGGCTCCAGCGCGCGTGCCACCTGCATGGTCAGCGTCGAGCCGCCGGAGACGATGCGCCCTTCATGCAGCCATTGCCAGGCGGCGCGCAGCAAGGCGGCGGGATTGATGCCGGGATGCCAGCGGAACCAGCGGTCTTCATAGCCCAGCAAGGCTTGCAGGTACAGCGGCGACACCTGTTCCGGCGTCACCGGGATGCGCCACACGCCGTCCGCATCCGGCCAGCCGCGCAGGGGCGAGCCGTCGCGCGCCACCACCAGCATGCCCGGCGCGTCGCGCGGCAATGGCGGCGGGAACAGCTGGTCGAGCAGCAGCAGGACGCTGAGCGCCGCCGCCAGCGCGCCGCGCACGGGGTGACGGCGCAGCCAGGCGGCGGCGCTTCGCATCAGCGGTCCACCACGGTCACCGCCTCCCCGGCCGGTCCATGGGCGCGGATGGCGGGACGGTACATGTCTTCGCCGAACGTGCCCGGCACGGCGAAGCGGCCCGGCGTCACCACGCGCAGCATGTAGAACAGGTGCAGCGGCTGGCCATCGAGGCGCACGGCGGCAACGAAGCGGTCGTCGCGGAATTCGCGGTGCTTGATGCGCTCATTGGCCATGGCGGCGGCCAGGTTGACGCCTTCCACCGTGAACTCGCCGGCTTGCGGGCCCTGCGACAAGTTGAGGTTTTCCACTTCCAGCCCGGCCGGGATATGGTCGACGATCATCGCATCCTCGATATGCTGCGGCGCGCTGGCTTTCAGGCGCACCAGCAGCATGTCGCCCACCTTCAGCGTGCCGCCATTCCACGGCTTGCCGTCCGGCCGGAACCATTTGCGTTCGATCGTCATCTTGTCGCTGCTTGGCGCCGGGGTCTTGAGCGGGAAGCCGCCCGCTTCGACTTCCACCCACAACGGGCTGCTGCCCTTGTTCTCGATGCTGATGCCCTTGGCCGCCAGCGCCGGATCGAGGCTGCGCAGCTCTGTGCTGCGCGAAGTGAGCGCGCTGGCGCCATCGGCGGTCCTGATCTCGGCCTGCCAAGCCTCGCTGGAAGCGCCGCCGGCCGCGCGCGATGCCAGGAACAGCGCGATGCGTTCCTGCGTCGAGTAGTAGCGGCGGTTCATGCGTTCGGCGACCGCCGGCAGCAGGTTCTCGCGCTGCGGATGTTCCACCTTGTGGCGCACCATCAGCGCGTAGGCCAGGCCCTGGTCGCGCAGCGCCGAACCATAGTCGCCCAGCCAATCCCATTCCCAATCGCTGCGGATGCCATAAGGCCGCCCCATGGCATCGTTGATCGCCGT
The DNA here is from genome assembly GCA_965650885.1 of uncultured Oxalobacteraceae bacterium. Classification (GTDB taxonomy): domain Bacteria; phylum Pseudomonadota; class Gammaproteobacteria; order Burkholderiales; family Burkholderiaceae_D; genus Rugamonas. Next base: position 77,707 of record CBFGQI010000007.1, on the reverse strand, counting down.
CTCGGCGCGCTTGGCGTCGCCCATCAGCTGCAGCGCGATGCCGAGATGGATCAGCGGCAGCGGCGAGCGCGCCACCTGGCGGTGCTGGTCGTGCAGCAGGCGCAGCGAAGCCAGCGAAGCTTTCTGATCGCGCGCCAGCATATAGCCGATGTGCGCCAGTTCCGCGAAGCGTTGGTGGGCGTTGCGCAGCAGCTCATAGTCGCGCTGCGCGTACTGGCCGCGCGCGTCGGGCTTGATGCCGGCCGGGATGGCCACCAGCTGGCTGGACGCGCCATTCAGGCGCTCGGTCATCCAGCGCTGGGATTTCTTGACCATGTCTTCCGGCACGCTGAAGCCGGCGTCGCGCGCATCCATCAGGAAGGAGGTGACGTAGGGCGTCAGCCAGCTCTCATACGGCCCTTCCCCGCCCCACAGCCTGAAGCCGCCTTCCGCGCCCTGCATGCCGCCGATGCGCCCGATGGCGCCTTCGATGAACCTGGTGCGCTGTTCGCGGCTGCGCGGCTCGAGGCCGACCGCCTTGGCGCCCTCCTCGTCGATGAACACATGCGGATACGCCGCGCTGGTGGTCTGCTCCAGGCAGCCGTATGGATAATCCAGCAAACCCTTGACGATGCTGCGCACATTCAGCGGCGGCTTGTTCGACATCGCCACGTTCAGCGTGCCCGAACCGCGGAAGAAGCGCTCGGCCAGCGTCGGATCGAGTTTTTCGGTGGTGCCCGGCGCAATGCGGATGCGGCGCGCATCGACTTCGCGCGCGACCGGCGGCTGGATCTGCAGTGCGAATTCGCGATGGATCGCCACCGGCTTGGCGCCGCCCGTTTTCACGTCCAGCGTGATGCGCGACAAGCCATACGGCTCGGTCGGTTCGATCGCGAAGCGCAGGATCTTGCGCTGCCTGTTGGCCAGCTTCAGCTTGCGCTCGCCCTCGGCCACGCGCAGCAGGCGGTCGGCGCCGAGCCTGATGTCGATATCCTGCTCGCCGCCCATCATATTGGTGACGTCCAGCGCCAGGGTGGATTTGTCGCCCGGGCCGACGAAGCGCGGCATCGACAATTCGGCCACGATCGGCGCCGACACCACCACTTCGCGGTCGGCGCTGCCGTAGGCATCGGCCGTGCTGGCCACCGCCATCAGGCGCAGCGTGCCGTTGAAGTCCGGGATGTCGAGGGGCACGTCCGCCTCGCCCTTGGCATTCAGCTGCACCACGCCGGAGAAGATGTCGACCAGCTTGACCTTCTTGGGCATGCTTTTCGTATCGCGCTTGCCGGCGTCGCCGCCCCATTTGATCTTGCCCACCGTGCCATCCATGCGCTCGATCATCTTGCCGTAAATGTCGTTCAGCTCAGGGCCGAAGCGGTGCTTGCCGAAGAAGAAGTCGAATGGGTCGGGCGACTTGAAGCTGGTGATGCTCAGGATGCCGGCATCCACCGCCGACACCGTCACCATCGCCGCCTTGCCGGCGGCGCCATCGACTTTGACCTTGGCCACCATGCGCTTGTCCGGCACCACCTGCTCCGGAGCAGTCAACGCCACCTTCAGCTTGCGCCCCTCGCGCGCCAGCGGCAGCCAGCTCATGCCCACGGCGCGCGCCGGCGTCACGCGGTCGCCCTGGCTTCCCGGCCGGTAGACGATGGTGGAGATGTACATGTCGGCCCGGTTCCAGCCCTTCTCGACCGGCACCGTCACGGTGGTGCCGCCGGTGTTGACGGACACGCGGGTGCTCCACAGCACCTTGTCCGCCTCCACCATCACGAGCGCTTCGCCATCATGCGGCGGCAGGATTTTCACGCGCACGTCGCTGCCAGGCTTGGCCGGAACGCCGTCCAGTTGCAGGCGCACGCGGTCGGGACGGTTGCCCACGCTCTCCGCGTCCTGTGCGCCCCAGCCGGCGTAAAAGCGGTAGCGCGCCACCAGGCTGGTGGACGGGTCGGCCACCTCCAGGCGGTAAGTGCCCCATTGCACCGGCAGCGTCAGCTTGGCGCGCGCCTTGAGCGCCACCGCGCCATCCTGCTGCACCTCCTCCGCCTCGGTATAGCCCGAATGCCAGCCGCGGTCGGCGTCGAAACGCCAGTAGTACTGGCGGTCTTCGCGCACCAGGCGGAATTTCGCTTCCTTGAGCGGCGCGAACTTGCCGGCGCTGTCGACGCGGATCAATTCGAATTCCGCCATGCCGCCCTCGTGCGCCACATCGCCCTCGAAGGCCGGACGCAGCGCGATCATGGCATCGGCCGGCCACCACATGCGCTCGACCGAACGCACCACCGGGCGGCCGCCCGATTCCAGCAGGCTGAACGAGGCGCGCACACGGCTTGGCGACTGCATGCCTTCTTTCACTGGCACGTCGACTTGCGCCTTGCCGCTGTCGTCCAGTTCCGTCTCGGGCAGTTCCGTACGCTGCTTGTTGGCATCGTCGGCAAAGTCGCCGAAGATGAAGCCCGGCCACTCTTTCGGCAAGGGGTTGCGCGCGCGTTCCTGCGCCACGCTGCCCAGTAGGCGGTTGCCGGCGGCCGGCGCGCCATACAGGTAGTCACCCTGCACCGCCACGCCAAAGCTGTCGGTGCCGGGCCGCAGCGCCGCATTGTCGCTGCCGAGCGTGAGCTTCATGCGCTCGGGCAGGAATTCCTCGACCTGGAAGGCATACACGGTGTCGGGCCGTTTGGCGGCCGGGTCGGCACGGAATTCCAGCGTCCATTTGCCGGTCGCGGCATCGGCCGGCAAGTCGACGCGCTGCTGCAGGTAGCCCGGCGTTTTCGGGTTGGGCTGCCAGATCACGGTGCTGGCGACGTCGCCGCCCGGCTTCTTGAGCTCCACCTTGATGGGCGCCGGCGGCAGTGCCGCACCGCCTGCATTGCGCGCCAGCAGGGAGACGGTGAATTGCTCGCCCGGCCGGTACAGGTCGCGGCCGGAATAGGCGAACAGCTTGGCGTCGCGCGGCAAGTGGCCCCCGATGTCGAATTCGGACAGGTCCAGGCCCGGTTCGCGCAGGGAGATCATGGACATTTCCTTGTCGCGCCGCGCCAGCAGCACCTGCGCCTTGTCCGGCAGGCCGGCCAGCACGCCGTGCCCGTCGCCATCGGTGCGGCCCTTGAGCAGCACCTTGCCGCCCTCGCCCAGCACCTCGATATCGATGCCGCCCAGTCCCTTGCCGGACTTGAGCGAGGTGGTGAAGACGTCGGTGGCATTGGCATGGCGCCGTACGTGCAGGCCGATATCGGTGACGTAGAAATACGTCACCTGGTAATCGTTGTCGAAATTGCCGGGACGGCGCATAACGGCCACGTACACGCCCGGCTCCTTCAACTCCGCCACTTTCTCGATCGGCAGGAAGCTGGTCTTGCGCGCGTTCTTGGCGTCGTTGACCAGGAAGCGGTTGCTGTACACGCTTTCCGCGATCCCGCGCAACGCGTTCAGCTGCCAGCCGCTGGTTTGTCCCTTGAAGGCATTGCGGTTGTAATAGTAGTCGCAGCAGTACTCCTCGCCCTCTTCCTCGGAACGCTCGCTGCGGCGGCCGGCCACCAGGTCCATGAACTTGGCCAGCTTGCCTGTTTCGACGCGCAGGAATTCGACGTCGACCTCCGGCACGTTGACGCTGACGACCGGCAGCCCGCCATTCAGTTCCGCCGGCAGCACCGTGCCCTTGCTGGCGAAGAAGAACGATGGCGCCATCTGGTCGCTCGTCACTTCACAGGTTTGCGAGCCGGCGAGCTTGCGCCCATTCTCGCCGGCGATGCCGGCGGCCAGCTTGATGTCGTAACGGTGGCCCGCTTTGACGAAGGGGAATACCAGCACGCGCGGATTGTCGGCCACCACCCACGAGCCCTTGACCACCGTCCCGGTTTCGCCGCGCCCGGCCGCCCCGCTGGCGGTGGACGTCGCGTCGCCGAAATCCTTCACTTCGATCAACTGGTCGAGCGCCTGGCCGGGACCGATGGGAGCACTGAAGGTGACGGCCAGCGCGGGCCTGTCTTCATGCAGGCGCGCCTGGCAAGCCTTGAACTCAAAGGGAGCATTGGGATCGGCGACCAGGGCATCGCCGGCGGGAGCCTGCGTGCCGCGCGGCTTTTTCCACCACCACGCGCCGGCGGCAGTCGCCGCCACCACCACCGCCAGCGCGGTACCGATCAGGACTTTCTTGTTCATGGCGCTCCCACATTGAAATGTGAGCAAATCATACAGGAGCGCAATACTGAAAAACTAACGAATTCTAGCGCTTAGAACTGTTCCCACTCATCCCCGTCGCCGGCATTGGCCACCTTGCGCGATGGCGCTGGCCGCACCGCCACGGCTTTGGTGCCGGCGCTGCGGCTGGCGTTGCGCAGCACCGGGGCCGGCTTGATATGGCTGGCATCGATGCGGAAGGCGCTGACCGCGCGCGCCAGGATTTCCGCCTGGTCCTGCATCGCTTGCGAGGCCGCGGCGGTTTCCTCCACCAGCGCGGCATTCTGCTGCGTCACCTGGTCCATCGCGGTGATGGACTGGTGCACCTGGGCGATGCCGGCATTCTGTTCGGCGGTGGCGGCGCTGATTTCGGCCACGATGTCCGACACCTGCTTGACGCTGGCCACCACTTCGCCCATGGTGTCGCCGGCGCGTACCACCAGCTTGGTGCCGGAATCGACCTTCTCCACACTGTCGTCGATCAGCACCTTGATTTCCTTGGCCGCCGCGGCGGAGCGCTGCGCCAGGTTGCGCACTTCGGTCGCCACCACGGCAAAGCCGCGGCCCTGCTCGCCGGCGCGCGCCGCTTCCACGGCGGCGTTCAGCGCCAGGATATTGGTCTGGAATGCGATGCCGTCGATCACGCTGATGATGTCCACGATCTTGCGCGAGGACGCATTGATCGAATCCATGGTGTCGATCACTTCCTTCACCACCTCGCCGCCCTGCACAGCGATCTGCGACGCGTTCTGCGCCAGCTGGTTGGCCTGGCGCGCATTGTCCGAGTTCTGGCTCACGGTGGAAGTCAGCTCTTCCATGCTGGAAGCGGTTTCTTCCAGCGCGGCCGCCTGCTGCGCCGTGCGGTTGTTCAGGTCGCCGGTACCGGCTGCGATCTGGCGCGACGCGGTGCTGACCGCGTCGGCCGCCGCGCGTGCGGTGCCGACCACGCCGCCGATCTCACCCAGCAGCTTGTTGAAGGCGACACCGGCGTGGCCGATTTCGTCCATGCGCTCCACGTCCACCTGGCGCGTCAAGTCCATGCTGCTGCTGACGCTTTCCATGGTCCCCTGCATCCTGTCGAGGCCACCGGTGATCACGCGGAACATCTGGTAGCCCAGGAAGCCAACCACCAGCAGCACTGCCACCGTCACCAGCGACAGCACCGTCAGCGCCTTCGCGTACGCCGCATCGCTCTCCATCTTCACTTTGTCGATCAGCTTCTGGTTGTATGCGACGTGGTCGTCCAGGCTTTTCTTCACGCCGGCCGCGCCCAGCGCCAGCGGCGAACCGGCCACCAGGGTGGCGCGCACGCCATCCATGTCGCCCGCATGCGAAGCGGCCAGGAACGGCACCAGCGCCTGGCGGTAGGTCGCCATCGCCGCCTTGTCCTGCTCCAGCATCTTGCGGTCGGTCTCGTCGAAGATATTGTTCCTGGCGTAATCGGCCAGCACCTTGTCGAAGTTGGCGTGGGCGTCGTTATATGCCTTGTCCAGCGCGGACTTGTCGGGGAGGTTGGAGAACACCGACAGGCGGTAGCCGGCCAGGCGGCTGTCGCTCACCGCGGCCTTGGCGGCATTGATGGCGGTGATGCTCGGGATCAGGCGTGTTTGCACCAGCTCCAGGCGCTGCTGCGCGTCGCGCAACTGCCACAAGCCCTGCGCACCGACGAAGAGCAGGCCAAGCAAGGCAATGGCCAGGGTGACGATCAGTCGATTGCTGATTTTCATGACGGGTTCGATCCATGAGTGTTGAGGAATGAAGCAATATTGCCGAATCACTATCGCTTATGCAAGTAATAAATGATGCGCTACAACAAGATTCACTATCGCAGGCTTAGGAAGTTCCAATTGGCGCTGTCCAATGATGGTGACTACCATCTATCCATCGCAAGCATCGCACTTCACTTTTTCGAGGAGTCATCATGTCCCCACTTGGCATCTTCCACACCGCCCTTGGCCTGCTGGCCCTGGTTTCCGGCTTCGCCGCGTATGCCATGCACGGCAGCATCAGCCCGCGCAGCAAAACCGGCCTGCTGTATCTCGCCGCGACCGCGGTGGTCAGCCTGACGGGCTTCGGCCTGTTCGCCCACGGCGGTTTCGGCAAACCGCATGCCCTCGCCGTGCTCACGCTCCTGACGCTGGCCGTCGCCTGGGGTGCCGGTTCGCGCGGCTGGTTTGGCAGCGCCGCCCGCCAGGTCGAAACGGTCGGCTACTCGTTTACCTTCTTCCTGCACTTCATTCCCGGCATCACCGAGACGTTTACCCGCGTCCCGGTCGGCAACCCGGTGTTCGACAGCCCCGAATCCCCGGCCCTGTTGGCCATTGCCGGGGTACTGTTCCTGTTGTTCCTGGCCGGCGCGCGCCATCAACTCAAGGCATTGCAGTCAGGCTTGCTGCGCCAGTGATTCGTGGAAGACCGGCGGCTGCAGGCCGGCGCCGAAAGCGCAGTCCAGTTCATCGAGTTGGCGCGGCGCCACGGCTTTCAAGTCCGCCGTGGACGGCGCCCAGCGCATCGTCCCCGCCGCTTCGAAGCGGTCGACCGCACCGGCAATGGCATACCCGCTCATGGCCGCAACGCGGCGCCGGGCCTGCGCCTGGGCTTCCCGGATCGACAGCACGTAGCGCTCCACCGTCATGCCCTTGGCGGCGGCCTTGCCGGTCCGGTGGCGCAGGCGCATCAGCAGATCGGTGTGCTGCGCCAGCAGCTCCAGCAAACCTTTGCCCGGTTCAGCGCTCATCACATCGTGATCGCCCCGCACTAGATAGGTGCCGGCTTGCGGCCGGTGGCTGCAGGTGATCACGCGGATATTGCCGCCGACCAGGGAGATGATGCTGAAATAGATCCCGTCGCGCAGGCGTTCGCGGCCGGCGGCGGGCAACAGTTTCACTTGCTGGATCTCGATCATGATGCTGGCTTCGGCATCGCAGAACAGCGCCGCCACGCCGATCAGGGCGGACGGCATCGGATACGCCGTGTAGTCGCCCAGCGGGCGGAAGCCGCGCGCGGCCAACTGGACCGCGTAATCGTCGATCATGCTCCAGTCGACCTGCTGCCGCGCCAGCGGACTGTCGCGTTCGATCCGCACATAGGAAGCCAAGTGGTCCAGCGGCGCCAGGATGCTCTGCCGGATCCGGTAGGCGCTGCGCAGGAAGGACAGCAGCGCGACACCGGCAGCCAGTACGGCCAGCCACAACAGTCCATCCGGCACATCGGTCGTCTGGACGATCCCCCATGCCACGGCGGCGCACAGGCTGCTGTTGATTGCCGAGTTCCAGACCATCGATTTCTTCAAATGCAGCGCCATACGCTCTCCCGAAAAGATGGGGAAAATTATAGCGATGCAAGGCAGGGCAAAAATGCGCGCATTCTCACTTTTCAGCTTGCCAGATGCTGGCTGAACCAGTCGCGTGCCAATTTGGCCACCGCTTCCAGTGTCCCCGGCTCTTCGAACAGATGGGTTGCGCCGGGCACGATGTCGATACGTTTTTTGCAATTAAGGTGCAGGAAGGCCGACTCATTCAGTTCGATCACCCCTTCATCGCGGCCGCCGACAATGAGCAGGGTGGGCGCCTTCACCCGCGCCAGCGCCACCTGCCCGGCCAAATCGGGACGCCCGCCGCGCGAGACGACCGCCGCCACACGCGCCTTGCGCTCGGCCGCCAGCTGCAAGGCTGCGGCGGCGCCGGTGCTGGCGCCGAACAAGCCAAGCGACAACTGCCCGGCCGCTTCGGAAGCCGCCAGCCAGTCGGCAGCCAGCCCCAGCCGTTCGGTCAGCAGGCTGATGTTAAAGCGGGTGCGGTAAATTTCGTCTTCGGCGGGGGTCAGCAAATCCATCAGCAGAGTGCCGATGCCGGCGTTGCGCAAGGCGCCCGCCACGAAGTTGTTGCGCGGGCTGAAACGGCTGCTGCCGCTGCCGTGGGCGAACAGGACGACGCCACTGGCGCCGGTTGGCAAGTCGAGTGTGCCCTCCACGGCGCCTGCCGGACTGGGAATGCTGACGCTCTCATGATGCATGGTGGTGGCCCTCCCCTGCCCACTATACCTCCAGCGCGGGGGGCAGCGCGCGCGGCTTGCTTTCCGCTCGGGACTCAGCCACCTCGCGCGTGAACGCTCATCCATCATTGCGCTTCTTGCGCGTCTTGTACGGCGCCAGGATATTGCCGCAGCGCAGATTGCCGGCGGCGACGCGGGCGTTGAATGCATCCTGCTCCTGTTCCAGTCGGCTGCCTTCCGCATTCAGGCTGGCCGCTTGCGCATTCAATTCGTCGAGGCGGGCGTTGAAGGCGGCCACCGCGGCACTATCGCCGCGATTGAGCTGCGCTGCCGAGGCCTCGTGCGCCGATAGCGCGGCCGCAGCCTGCTGCAGGGCCGTTTCGTGTGCGTGGAAACGGCGCGCCAAGGCTTGGCGCTGGGGCCGCAAGGCGCCTTCCTCGGCCATGCACGCCTTATAGGCCGGCGTGTCGGGCTGCGGCGGCATCGGCTGGGCGTGCACGGTAGCGGCGGCCATGGCGGCCGCGAGTATCATAGATTTCATCACGGGTGCAAGGATTTTTCTGACAACCATTCAAATTTACAATCCTACAACAGGCGCAGTCTACCCCTTGTGCTAAGATGCGGCAGCCTTTTTTTGGCGATCCCAAAAGAGAACGATTGGAGAGATAAGTGAGTATTTTTAGGACTAAGAACCTGGACGACATGGTCGCAGCCAGCCGTACCCCGGGTGGACTGCAGAAAGTGCTGGGTCCCATGGACCTGGTGCTGATGGGCATTGGCGCCATCGTCGGTACCGGCATCTTCGTCTTGACCGGCACCGGCGCGCTGACCGCCGGCCCGGCCCTGACGATTTCCTTCGTGGTAGCCGCATTGGCTTGCGGTTTCGCCGCCCTGTGCTACGCAGAATTCGCCTCGACCGTTCCGGTTGCCGGCTCCATTTATACCTACAGCTACGCCACCCTGGGCGAAGTGGTAGCATGGATGATCGGCTGGGACTTGATGCTCGAGTATGGCCTGGCCACGTCCGCCGTGTCGGTGGCCTGGTCCGGCTACTTCCAATCGCTGATCGCCGGTATCGGCCTGCACCTGCCGACCGCGTTGACGGCCGCCCCGGGCGCCATCCCCGGCACCACCACCCTGTTCAACCTGCCCGCCTTCCTGATCATGATCGTGCTGACGGCCATGCTGGGCTGGGGCGTGCGCGAATCGGCGCGCGTCAACAACATCATGGTGGTCATCAAGATCGGCGTGGTGATCCTGTTCATCGCCGTCGGTGCCGGCCACGTGCAGCCGGCCAACTGGCAGCCGTTCATGCCGTTCGGCGCCTCCGGCATCATGAGCGCCGCGGCCCTGGTGTTCTTCGCCTTCATCGGTTTCGACGCCGTGACCTCGGCAGCGGAAGAAGTCAAGCGCCCCGAGCGCGACCTGCCGATCGGCATTATCGGCTCGCTGGCCGTTTGCACCATCCTGTACGTGATCGTGGCCGCCATCATGACCGGCATCGTGCCGTACAAGCAGTTCCTGGGCATCGACCACCCGGTCTCGCTGGCACTGCAGTACGCTGGTGAAAACTGGTTCGCCGGCTGGGTTTCGCTGGGCGCCATCCTGGGCATGACCACCGTGATCCTGGTGATGGCCTACGGCCAGACCCGCATCATCTTCGCCATGTCGCGCGACGGCCTGCTGCCGAAGAAGCTGTCCAGCGTCCACCCGAAATACCACACCCCGTTCCTCGCCACCTGGATCGTCGGCCTGATCTTCGGCTTCATCGCCGCCCTGATCCCGCTGAACGTGCTGGCCGAACTGGTCAACATGGGTACCCTGGCTGCATTCTGCCTGGTGTCGCTGGCCGTCATCATCATGCGCAAGAAACGCCCTGACCTGCACCGCGCATTCCGCTGCCCGGGCGTGCCGGTGGTTCCCGGCCTGGCCATCGCCTTCTGCATTTCGCTGATGGCCTTCCTGTCGCTGACCACCTGGATCGCGTTCGGCATCTGGCTGGCGCTGGGCCTGCTGGTGTACTTCGGCTACTCGCGCCATCGCTCCGAATTGAGCAAGGCATAAGCGTCCCGGCGCCGTCCGCGACCCAAGCCCGCAGCATGCTGCGGGCTTTTTCTTTGCGCTTCCCGCGCATTGCGGCATAGCCGCGCGCACAATGGCGCCGGCTGTGCGATGATGACGGCAATGCGCCATCCCGTCCTCACCTACATCCTCGCCATGCTCATGCTGAGCACCCTGGGCGTCTACGTCCAGGAGGCGGGCCTCGATCCCATCACGACCGTGTTTTTCCGCTGCGCCATCGGCGCCCTCGCCCTGGCCTTGTACTGCGGCTGGAAAGGCATGTTCACGCGCGCCAATATGCCCGCGCGCGCCTTGAAACTGGCGGCCTTCAGCGGCGTGCTGATGGTGGTGAACTGGGTCACCTTCTTCGAAGCGATCCGCCGCATCGGGATCGCCGTCGCCACCATCGTCTTCCATGTGCAGCCCTTCATGGTGCTGCTGCTTGGCGCGCTGCTGCTGCGCGAACGGCTGGCGGCCAACAAGCTGGCCTGGGTTGCGCTGGGCTTCGCGGGACTGGCGCTGGCCTGCGGCGTGCGCTTCGACGAACCGATGGACAGCAATTACCTGCTCGGCATCGCCAGCACGCTGACAGGCGCCCTGGCCTACGCCGGCGTGACCCTGACCACGAAATCGATGCGCGGCACGCCGCCGCACCTGACGGCACTGGTGCATTGCATGACGGGAGCGCTGCTGCTGGCCGCCTTCAGCACCATCCCGGCGGGCGGGCTGAGCGCGGCGCAATGGGGCTGGCTGGCCACCCTCGGCCTGGTGCCGACCGCCATCGCCTACGTGATGATTTACGGCGCCACGCCGCGCATGGAAACGGCGGCCATCGCCGTGCTGACCTTCATTTATCCTGCCGCGGCCGTGGGGGTGGACTATGTGGTGTATGGCCACCTAATCGGCGCCTGGCAGGTCGCCGGCTTCGCCCTGATCGTGCTGGCCAGCCTGGGCGTCAACCTCGACTGGCGGATCAGGCCGGCGCGCCGAACATCGCCTCGGCCCGCTGGAACAGAATCCACGAAGTAGCCACGTACTTGTCGCCGCTGCGCGACACATTGCCCTTGTGCGTGTGCGTGAAGCCGGCCGGGGCGATGATCAGGCGGCCCTGGCGCGCCGCCACCTTGCGCTGCTGGTAATAGAACTCGGTTTCCCCGCCTTCGGCCACGTCGTTCAGGTAGAACTGGAACAGCAGCGCACGGTGCAGGGTCTCGCAACTGGCATTCTGCGGGTAGACCTCGGAATGCCAATGGTGATAGCCGCCGCTGTTTTGCAGATACTTTTGCACATTGATCGGGCCGCAGCGGTACATGGACTGGATCAGCTCCGCCAGGTAAGGCCGGCCGCAGCGCGCGAAATTGTCCACCGTCAGGGTGACCGGCTGGCCGCTGTCGGGGTCCGCCACGCGCGGCGACAGCGCCCCGGTCAGCAGCATGCGGTACTTGTCCATATAGGCGGACAGGTGGGTCAGCACGCTGCCCATCATCAGGTTCGACACGTCGTTCCATTCGGCGTGCTGGCTGATGGTCAGGTCATAGCTATCTTTCTTGGCCACGTCGACGCCCTGCCCCGTCTTGCCGCGCACCGCCTTGCCGCTGGCGTCGAAGCGGGCCATGATCTGCTGGCACTGGTCGGGCGTCAGCGCACCATCGTAAATTTCGATAAAGTCGTCCATGCCGCGCAGCATACGGTAAAACCGGCCAGCCCTTGTTAAGAATGAGACACCCCTACCCCAAAGTGTCTCATTCTTAACAAATGTGTATGCTTAATTCAACAGACCGCTACAAATTGAGATAATTCGATAGATTTTCGGCATTTTTCTCCCTACACTCAGTCCCAGTCGAGCACAAAACATTTGTGCTATGGCAAAAATAATTCGTGCCGAACAACGGCTCGGGGACATACACCTTACACAAGAGTGGGAGAATTTCATGGTTCAAAAGCAATTCCAAGTTTCCAAGATCGCTGCCGGCGCGAAGCTGCTGGCTGCTGTAGTGGCTTTCGGTGCCGCTGGCCAGGCTTTCGCCGCCAACGACACCACCCGCGTCATCGTTGCATTCCAGCCAGGCAAAGCTGCCGCGGCTAAATCGGCTGTTGCCGCCGCCAAGGGCAATATCAAACACGAGATCTTCGGCATGAACGCCATGGCCATCGAAGTGCCGGTTCAAGCCCTGAAAGGCCTGCAGAACAACCCCAACGTCGAATACGTTGAAGAAGACGTCAAGCGCCAGCTGTTCGCCACCACCTCGCCTTCGACCGGCACGCCTTACCAACTGGGCCAGCTGGTACCGTGGGGCATCAAGTCCGTGCAGGCTGACCAGCTGTCCGATGCCAACACCGCCAACCGCAAGGTCTGCATCATCGACTCCGGCTACGACCGCGCCCACGAAGACCTGAGCGCCAACGCCGTGACCGGCGAGTTCGACACCGGCACCGGCAACTGGTACACCGACGAAAACCACCATGGCACCCACGTTGCCGGCACCATCGCCGGTATCAACAACGGCCTGGGCGTGGTCGGCGTGAATGCGAACAAGAACCTGAAGCTGCATATCGTCAAAGTGTTCGGCGCTGACGGCTGGGCCTACTCCTCCACCCTGGCCACCGCTGCCAACAAGTGCGGCGCCGCCGGCGCGAACGTAATCTCGATGTCCCTGGGCGGCGGCCGTTCCAGCAAGACCGAGCAGCGTGCCTTCGACACCCTGCAGGGCAAGGGCGTGCTGTCGATCGCTGCCGCGGGCAATGACGGCAATACCGTGGTGTCTTACCCAGCCGGCTATTCCAGCGTGATGATGGTCGCCGCCGTCGACGAATTCCACAAGTGGGCTACCTTCTCGCAGTACAACAGCAAGGTCGAAATCGCCGGTCCTGGCGTGGCTGTGCTGTCGACCGTGCCGATGGGCGGCGGTTCCGAGTCCAAGCTGAGCGTGGGCGCGACCACTTACACCCCGGGCGACATGGACGGTTCGCCCAAGTCCACCGCGACCGCTCCGCTGGCCGACTTCGGCCTGGGTGACGCCGTCAACAGCGCCGTGTCCGGCAAGGTCTGCCTGATCCAGCGCGGCACCGTGGACTTCGCCACCAAAGTGTCGAACTGCCAGGCTTCGGGCGGTGTTGGCGCGATCGTGTACAACAATGCAGCGGGCGGCTTCGGCGGCACGCTGGGCACCACCGTGACGGCCATCCCGTCGGTCACCGCCAGCGACACCGATGGCGCAGCGATGAAGAACCAGCTGGGCCAGTCCGCCACCGTGGCGGTGAAGGCAACCAACTACGCCTTCTATGACGGCACCTCGATGGCAACCCCGCACGTGTCCGCCGTGGCCGCGCTGGTATGGTCCTACTTCCCGACCTGCACCGGTTCGCAGATCCGCGCATCGCTGACCAAGTCCGCACTGGACCTGGAAACCGCCGGCAAGGATAACAAGACCGGTTACGGCCTGGTGCGCGCCAAGGCAGCCTACGACCGCATCGCGGCACTGGGCTGCGGCAACTAAGTTTCCGCTTTCTCCAAAGCACGAAGGGCGCCGCAAGGCGCCCTTTTTTTGTCCGCCGGCCGGCACTATTTCAACGCGGGCTTCCATGACGAATCGTAGTGCGCGGCAGGAACGGGGCTGGCCATCGCCCCAGCCTACGTGCGCCATCTTCCATAGGCGTTGACGCAACGCAATTGCCGCGCGGCTCGAACAACGGTCAGAACGAACCTTCCAGCTCGACCCAGACCGGCGCATGGTCGCTGGGCTTTTCGCGGCCGCGCACCACACGGTCGACTTCCGCGGCGCGCAGCTTTGGCGCGAGGACGGGATTCAGCAGCAGGTGGTCGATGCGCAGTCCTGCATCGCGGCCAAAGGCATTGCGGAAGTAATCCCAGAAGGTATAGATCTTTTCGTCGGGATGCATGGTGCGCAAGGCATCGGTCCACCCCTGCTCCACCAGCCGCGCGAAGGCCGCGCGGGTCTCGGGGCGGAACAGCGCATCGTCCACCCAGCGCTCGGGCTTGTAGACATCGAGTTCGGTCGGCATTACGTTGTAATCGCCTGCCATGATGACGGGCTTCTTCGAGGCCACCAGCTCCGCTCCGCGCGCGATCAGCCGGTTGAACCATTTGAGCTTGTAGTCGAACTTGGGGCCGGGCGCCGGGTTGCCATTGGGGAGGTACAGGCAGGCGACCATCAGCTTGCCAACCATCGCCTCGATATACCGGCTCTGCACATCTTCGGGATCGCCCGGCAAGGCACGCCCCAGCTCCAGCGGCGTCGTGCCGCGCGCCAGGATCGCCACGCCATTCCAGCTTTTCTGCCCATGCCAGACGGCGCCGTAGCCGGCATCCTTGATGGCCTCTTCGGGGAATTTTTCATGCGGCGCCTTCAACTCCTGCAGGCATACGACATCCGGCCGGGTCTCATTCAGCCATTGCAGCAGCGCCGGCAAACGCGCGCCCATGCCATTGATATTGAAGGTCGCAACTCGCATGGCGACCATTATGCACACATTTGCGCGCCGGCTTCGCATGAAAGCCGGCGCCCGATGTGTGCTGCTATGCCCGGGACGCAGCGGCAGCAGGCCGGCGCATGACGATGGCAGGCAGGCGTGCGCCGGGGTTGGCGCCGGACGCGAAATAGTCTGCGATCTCGCCGATCTCGGTGAATCCCTCGATCCGGTAGATTGCGTGCGCGGGGCGCCACTCAGGATGGACGATCAGGATGGCGCTGCGCAAGCGCGGGTGCTGTGCGAACATTTCGGCCAACGCACCGCGGAACAAGCGGCGCCCCCACCCCGTACCCCGCAGTTCCCGGTCGATCACCATGGAGGAGACATAAACTTCCTCCCCCTCGCGCAAATGCGCATCGGCGGCGCCATGGTTGCGGGCGAAGCGGCCGGCATTGAAGCCCGCCTCAAGCGGCCAGAATTCGGCGCACAGGTAACCAAGCAGCCGGCCAGCGTCGCCGGCCAGCACCCAACAGCCCTCGGGCGCGGCGGACAGCCGTTGGGCGAACGTCTGCTCGGTCTCCTGGATTGCCTCGGCGAAGCCGGTGCGTTCAAGCCGCATGATCCCGGCCAGGTCGGACGGCACGGCTTGCCGCAGCGTGACGGGCATTACTGCTGTTTGGGGCAGGTTTGCTGGACGCTGCGCACCTTGAAGCCGGCCACGGTTTCGCCCTCGGTGACGACTTTCAGGCAAACGCCGTCATAAGAAACGAAGTAATGGGTGCAGTGGCCGCTGGCAGCTTCGCAAGAGCGCAATTCCGGGAATTGCCCCTGCAACTGGCGCTCCCATTCCGCCGCCGCATTGCGGTGGTCGGGGCGCCAGCCGGCATCGATCACTTCCTTGCGGGCCTTGGCGTACTTCATGCCGACCAGGGAACCCCACATGCCGGCGGGCTGGGGATTGGCTGCCGCCGTACCGGCCGCCAGCAGCGCCAGCGAAAATGCCACAAACAATCGGGTCACAGTCATGAATTATTCAGGAATATTATTATTAACCTAATCAATTATGCCATGCGGAAACTGCCGCGACCATTGCAAGACTACAACACCTCAAGCGTCGGCAACCCGCACCACGACCTTGCCGAAATTGCTGCCCTGCAGCAAGCCAATCAATCCCTGTGGCGCGGCCGTCAGGCCATCGAGCACGTCTTCGAACAGCTTCACCTTGCCTTGCGCGACCCAGGCCGCCATGTCGCGCGCAAACTCGTCATAGCGCGTTTCGTAGTGGTCGAGGATCACCAGCCCCTGCATGAGGATGCGTTTTTGCAGGATGGTCGACATCACTTTCGGCAACCGGTCCGGGCCCTGCGCGGCACCGTTCTGGTTGTATTGCGCGATCACGCCGATCACCGGCACGCGCGCGCCCACATTCAGCAGCGGCAAGACGGCATCGAACACGGCGCCCCCAACGTTCTCAAAATAGACATCGATGCCGTCCGGTGCAGCGTGTGCCAGTTCCTGCGCCAGCTGCGGGTCGTGGCGGTCCAGCGCGACGTCGAAGCCAAGCTGTTCGCGCGCGAACGCCACCTTGTCCGCGCCACCGGCAATGCCGACCACGCGCGCGCCTTTCAGCTTCGCGAGCTGGCCGACGATGGCCCCGACCGCGCCGGTCGCCGCCGCCACCACCACCGTATCGCCGGGCTTGGGCCGGCCGATGTCCAGCAGCCCCACGTACGCGGTGAAGGCCGGCATACCCAGTCCGCCCAGCGCCAGCGATGGCTGCGCCATGTCGCCCAGCGGACGCAACTCGCTGCCGTCCGACAGCGCATAATCCTGCCAGCCGGCGTTGCCCAGCACGATTTCGCCCGGCTTGAAGCCCGGATGGCGCGACGCCTCCACCCGGCTGACAGTGCCGCCGACCATGTGCGAGCCCAGCTCCACGCGCGGCGCGTACGCCGGGCCGACTTCGTTCATCAGCTCGCGCATGTAGGGGTCGAGTGAAAGATACAGGGTGCGCAGCAGGACCTGTCCCTCGCCGGGCACCGGCAGCGGTCCTTCCTCCAGCTGGAAGTCGGCTGGTGTCGGCGCTCCCTGCGGACGCGATGCGAGCACGATGCGGCGGTTGATGGCGGCAGTCTGGTTCATGAGCTTCTCCTTATCAATATTAGACCAGTCGTCTAGTCGATCGATATAAAAATGGCGGAGGGCTCCCCGCCATTCACGCTTGCTGCGTCACATTCAATACTTGCCGGGTGCCCGCCATCGCCGTATCGAGCGGCGCCCGGTCTTTCGTGATCTTGGCAAGGATACTGGCGCCCAGCCAGCTCTGGTACAGCGCCACGGCCAGCGCCTCCGCGTCGAGCCCGCGCGGCAAGGACCCATCCTCCATGCCGCGCCCGATGCAGCGCGCCAGCCGAGCCGTGATACCCGACGTACCGCGATGCAGGGCCGCACGCATGGCCTCCGACAGGTCGCACACTTCCGCGCCCAGCTTCACGGCCAGGCAGCGGCTGCGCGCGGAGTCGCCCAGCTGGCATGCCATCCAGTCTTCAAAATAGGCCAGCAAGCCTTCACGCCGGGTCGCCCCTTGCGCCAGCAGGTCGTCGATGCGGGCCAGGGTGCGTTCGAAATAGCTGTCGATCACCGCTTCGCCAAAGGCTTCCTTGGAGCCGAAGTAATGGTAGAAGGAGCCCTTGGGCACCTTGGCGGCGCCCAGTATTTCCGTCAGCCCGACGCCGGTGAACCCCTTATGCAGGAAGAGCGGCAAGGCGACGTCGAGGATGCCTTGGCGGACCTCGGCGTAATGGGAGGATGTCATGCGGCACAGTCTAGACCGGATTAGACCGGTCGTCTAGAACTATTTTTGACCCAGGTCATTCCCACGCCCCTGCGTGCCATGGCAAGATGCCGCCATGAAGATCCGTAAAACTCTCCTGGCCGCGCTGCTGGCCACTCCGGTGCTGGCCATGGCTGCCGCGCCTGTCATCGACGTCTACAAGAGCGCGACCTGCGGTTGCTGCGAAGCGTGGGTCAAGCACTTGCGCGCCAACGGCTTCACGGTGGCGGCGCACAATGTCGCCAACCCTTCCGATACGCGCGAGAAGATGGGGATGCCGGAGCATCTGGGTTCCTGCCATACCGCCGTGGTTGGCGGCTATGCGATCGAAGGCCACGTGCCGGCCGCCGAGATCAAGCGCCTGCTGGCCGCCAAGCCGAAAGCGAAAGGACTGGCCGTGCCGGCCATGCCGCTGGGTTCGCCGGGCATGGAAGGGCCACGCAAGGATCCTTACGATGTGTACCTGGTGCTGCCTGACGGCTCCACGAAGGTTTACCAGCATTACAACTGAGGCGCCCTACAGCGCCAACAGCAGCAATGCGACCCCGGCAACGGCCACCAGCGCGTGGGCGACCATGATGCTGTTGGGGATCAGTACCCCCTGCTGATGCCGGCCGAGATTCATCCACACGCCGCCGGCGGCGGCCAGCAGCACGGCCAGCAGCGCCAGTTGTGCCAGGTCCGGCACCTGGGCGAAGATTGTCACATAGGCCAGCAGCGTGACACCGGCGGCCGCGATAAAGCCGTGCAACATGGCAATCCAATGCGGCGGGTTGGTCTTTTTCCCCAACCGTATCAGCGCCATCACGATACCGCCAGCCCCGGCAACACCGAACAGCACGCAGGCAACGAATAAGATTGTTTGGGTATCCATGCCGGGATTCTGCGCCCTGCTCCCATCCATGTTCGGTGCGCTGGCTCACACGGAGGCACTATACTGTCGGCCCCCGCGCTGAAAATTGAATGATGGAAGCAAAGCCTGAACTCCGCGCCCTCGCGCTGCAATGCCTGGTCGAACCTGATCCTGCCGTCAAGGTGGCGGCCGTCGCCGCCATGGCTGAGTCATGGGCCGGCCGCGCATTGCGGCTGGACGCCGGCGCGGTGCTGGCGGCCCCGGCAGCGGCCATCCCCGGCCGGCCGGCGCGGCCCGAACTGGTTGCGCCGCGCCTGGTTGGCCGACGCTCGATGGCTACCGTTGAAGGCCGCGCCATGCTGGTGCACGCGCTGGCCCACATCGAATTCAATGCCGTCAACCTGGCACTCGACGCGATGTGG
The DNA here is from genome assembly GCA_965650885.1 of uncultured Oxalobacteraceae bacterium. Taxonomy (GTDB): domain Bacteria; phylum Pseudomonadota; class Gammaproteobacteria; order Burkholderiales; family Burkholderiaceae_D; genus Rugamonas. The sequence continues at coordinate 58,956 of CBFGQI010000007.1, read as the reverse complement.
CGCTTTGCCGCGATGCCGGATCGGTTCTATACCGACTGGCTGCGCGTGGCGAAGGAAGAGGCTTACCATTTCTCCCTGCTGTCGGCACATCTGTCCACCCTTGGCCGCACTTACGGCGACTACAGCGCGCACGGCAGCCTGTGGGAGATGGTGGAGAAAACCACCGGCGACGTGATGGCGCGCATGGCCCTGGTGCCGCGCACGCTGGAAGCGCGCGGCCTCGATGCCATCCCGCCGCTGCGCGCCAAGCTGGCGCAAGCCGGCGACGATGCGGCGGCCGCCATCCTCGACATCATCCTGCGCGACGAGATCGGCCACGTCGAAATCGGCAACCGCTGGTACGGGCAGCAATGCGCCCTGCGCGGGCTCGACCCGGTGGCCACATACGACCAACTGGTGGTGCAGTACAAAGCCACCGTGCGCGGCCCCTTCAATATCGAAGCGCGCCGCCAGGCCGGCTTCAGCGAGGCCGAACTGCGCTCACTTGGTCGGTAGCCAGGCCGGCTTGGTATCGGTGTGCAGCTCATGCTGCACCGGGCCGTCGTACGCCGGCTCCATCGTGCCAAGCGTGATGGCGATGCGGTCCGGTGCCTGCGTGCTGCGCCATGTCAGCGTCGATCCGCACACCTTGCAAAAGCCGCGCCGGCCGTGGTCCGAGGAATGGAATTCGGTGACCAGGTCCGCGCCCGTTTCGAACGAGAAACCAGCGCTGGCGACGTTCGCGTAACTGCCGGACGCCGCGCCGTGCTGTTTCTGGCACATGGTGCAATAACAGTGGCTGGCACTGCGCACCGAGCGCTTCTCCGCCCGATAGCGCACGCCGCCGCACAGGCAACTGCCACGCAAATATTCGGTCATGCCGCACCTCCCCAAGCGGAAATTGGATATTATGTACCCAACCGAGGAGACGCGCATGACGACCCAATCGATGCCATTCCGGACCCTGCTCTACCGCTTCATCTTCTTTGACTGGCTGTTCAAGGACGTCAGTGCGGCCCGCAGCGTAATCGAGCGCCATGCCGCCCTGCAGCACAACAAGCATATGAGCCGTTACCTGCCGATCTATTTCCGGCGCTGGACCGTGATGGCGACGTTCGATTTCAGTCTCGGCTTCCTGTTTGAGCGCGCGCTGCAGGCCACCGTGGTGTCGGCTTACTTCTTCACCTGGTCCTGCGTGACCGTGGCCGGCATGGTGGTGATTGCCACCGCGTGGATCTTCCTCACCTTCGGCCGCCTGAGTTGATGGAAAATTGTGCAGCCGATTTATTTCCCATCAAATCATGGGCTTAGCATCCAGCGCTCGCCCTTGTTAACAGAGTTTTCCACAGAAACCGTTAACAACTCAGGCGCCACCATCGGGACCGTCAGCATGGTGCTGGCCACCGCCATCAGCAGCAATGCAGTGAAGGTATCGCTGGTGATGATCTGCTTGTCCAGCAGGATGTTGGCGAAGACGATCTCGATCAAGCCTTTCGACTGCAGCAGCCAGCCAATGATCGATGCTTCGCCGACCAGCGCGAAATACCAGCGGTCCTTCTCCTGCGCTTTCAGCATCCCTGTGCGGAACGGCAGCGTCACCAGCGCAAACACCAGCAGGAAGCCAAGCTGGCGGCCAACGCGTTCCCAATCCAGCAGGATGACGGCCAGCACGCCCCAGATCGCAATATCGTCCAGGCTGGCGTAACGCAGGATGCGCTGGCCGACCGGCAGGCGCAGCAACTCCAGTTTTTCCAGCAGCAGCACCAGGACCGGCAAGCATCACGCCCCACCAAGCCAGGCCGTTCAGCGACTGCACCACCGGCTGGGTGAACACAAACTGGTAGTAGTCGGGGAAGGCCGCGCCGAGCACGTCCGGCCCTGGCAACACCGCACCGATGATCCGCACGATCACCAGCGGCGCGAAGTCATCGATCTTGGTAAAACGCCAGACCGGGTAAGGCACGGTTAAGATCACCTGCATGGCGATCGGGAATGTCTCCGTGGTAGTCATTCCTCGGTGGTTTCACTCATGCAACTTCGCTACGGCGTCGACCCTACCGCGAGCAGGGAACCGTTACCAACCACTAGTCACCGCCGGCGTGTCCCCCCTGGCGTTGCCGATAGGCGAGGCGGTACATCAGCGGCAACAATAGCAGGGTGAGCGCGGTCGACGACAGGACGCCGCCGATCACCACCGTGGCCAGCGGGCGCTGGACTTCGGCGCCGGTGCCGGTGGCGATTGCCATCGGCAGGAAGCCGAGCGAGGCCACCAGCGCCGTCATCAGCACCGGCCGCAAGCGCACCAGGGCACCGTTGCGCACCGCCTCCTCCAGCGGCTGCCCCTGCTCGCGCAAGCTGCGGATGAAGGAAATCATGACCAACCCGTTCAGCACCGCGACGCCCGATAGCGCAATAAAGCCCACCGCTGCGGAAATCGACATCGGTATCCCGCGCATCCACAGCGCGACAATGCCGCCAGTCAGCGCAAACGGGATGCCGGTGAAGACCAGCGCGCCATCCTTTGCGTTGTTAAACATCAGGAACAGCAGCGCGAACACCAGCGCCAGCGATGCCGGCACCACCACTTTCAGGCGCTGGGCGGCGTTCTGCAGGTTCTCGAACTGGCCGCCCCAGGCCAGCCAGTAGCCGGCCGGCAGTTGCACGCCCTTCAGGATCGCCTGCTGCGCCTCGCCGACGAAGGAACCGATATCGCGGTCCTGCATGTTGACCGTGACCACCACGCGGCGCTTGCCCTGCTCGCGGCTCAACTGGTTCGGCCCGGGCGCGGTGTCGAAGCTTGCGATCTCGGCCAGCGTGACGTAGGCCGGACGCGCGCCATCCTGCTTCGGCAGCGGCACCGGCAAGCGCTTGAGAAGATCGATATCCGCGCGCATGGCTTCCGGCAGCCTCACCACGATGTCGAAACGGCGGTCGCCTTCGAACATGGCGCCGGCCTGGCGTCCCGCCGTGGCGGTGGCGATCAATTCCTGCACTTCGGCGATGTTCAGCCCAAGGCGCGCGGCGCGTTCCCGGTCAACCTGGATCTGCAGCATCGGCAGGCCGCTGGTCTGTTCCACCTTGACGCCGCTGGCGCCCGGGATCTTCTCCAGGATCGCGCCAATCTCCGCCGCCTTCGCATTCAGGACGTCGAGGTCGTCGCCGAACACCTTCACCGCCACGTCGCTGCGTACGCCGGAAATCAGCTCGTTCACGCGCAACTGGATAGGCTGGCTGAACTCATAGCTATTGCCCGGCAATTGCTCCAGCGCGCTGCGGATCGCGGCCAGCAGTTCCGGGCGGCTGCGCCTGGGCTTCGGCCATTCGCTTTCCGGCTTGAGCATGATGTAGCCGTCCGAAATGCTGGGCGGCATGGGGTCGGATGCGATTTCGGCGGTGCCGGTGCGGGCAAACACGGTGGCGATCTCGGGGAATTTCGCCATCAGCGTTTTTTCGATCTGCTGCTGCATCTGCACCGATTGCGCCAGGCCCGTGCCGGGGATGCGCACCGTGAGCACGGCAAAGTCGCCTTCGTCGAGGTTGGGTACGAACTCGGTGCCCAGGCGCGTTGCCAGCAGCGCCGACAGCGCGAGCACCAGGCCGGCTGCCGTCAGCACCACCGGCCGGTTGGCCATCGTGTAGTCCAGGCACCCGCCGTAACAGCGGCGCGCCGCCAGCATCAGGCGCCCCTCCCCTTCGCGCACCGGCCCGCCCATGAACAGCGCAACGGCAGCCGGCACGAAAGTGATCGACAGCAGCATGGCGCCCAGCAGGGCCGCCACCACCGTGAAGGCCATCGGATGGAACATCTTGCCTTCGATGCCGGTCAACACGAAGATCGGCAAGTACACGATCATGATGATCAGCTGCCCGAACAGCAATGGCCGGCGCGCTTCGTGGCTGGCCGCGAACACTTCGCCGAAGCGCTCGGCGCGCGTCAGCGGCCGTCCGCTGCGGTGCTGCGCGTGCGCCAGGCGCCGCACGCAGTTTTCGACGATCACCACGGCCCCGTCGACGATGATGCCGAAATCGAGCGCGCCCAGGCTCAGCAGGTTGGCGCTTACGTTGTTGGCCACCATGCCGGTGAAGGTGAACAGCATCGACAGCGGGATCACCATCGCCGTGATCAAGGCGGCGCGCAAGTTGCCGAGGAACAGGAACAGCACGCCGATCACCAGCACCGCGCCTTCCAGCAGGTTGCGCTTGACGGTGTCGATCGCCTTCTCCACCAGCACCGTGCGGTTGTAGACCGGTGTCGCCGATACCCCGGCCGGCAGGCTGCGGTTGATCTCGACCAGCTTGCGGTCCACCGCCAGCGACACGGCACGGCTATTCTCGCCGATCAGCATGAACACCGTGCCGAGCACCGTTTCGCGTCCGTTGCGGCTGGCGGCGCCGGTGCGCAGCTCGGCGCCGATGCCCACGGTCGCCACGTCGGCGATCCGCACGGCCACGCCCTCGATGGTGGCCACCACGATATTGCCGATGTCGGCGACCGACTTGAGCTGGCCCGGCGCGCGCACCAGGTATTGCTCGCCTTCCTTTTCGATATAGCCGGCGCCGACATTGCCGTTGTTGCGCTCAAGCGCAGTGACCACGTCGGCCAGGTTCAGCCCATACGATGCCAGCTTGGCCGGCGTCGGCGCGACCAGGTACTCCTTGTCGTAGCCGCCGATGGAGTTGATCTCGGTGACACCGGGCACGTTGCGCAGCTGCGGCTTGATGATCCAGTCCTGGATCTCGCGCAAGTCGGTCGGCGTATAGGGCGTGCCGTCCGCCTTGCGTGCGCCGGGCGCCGCATCCACGGTCCACAGGTAGATCTCGGACAGGCCGGTCGCGATGGGGCTCATGGCCGGCGTCAGGCCCGCCGGCAGCTCTGCGCGTGCATCCTGGATGCGCTGGCTGACCAGCTGGCGCGCAAAATGGATGTCGGTGCCATCCTTGAACACCACGGTGATCTGCGACAGGCCATAGCGCGACAGCGAGCGCGTCTGCTCAAGGCGCGGCAAGCCGGCCATCAGCGATTCGATCGGGAAGGTGATGCGCTGCTCCACCTCCAGCGGCGAATAGCCGGCCGCGGCAGTATTGATCTGCACCTGGACATTGGTGATGTCCGGCACCGCGTCGATCGGCAGCTGCTTGTAGTTGTACACGCCCAGCACCGCCATGGCCAGCACGGCGAACATGACCAGCCAGCGGTGATGGATGCAACCCTGGATAATTCGGCTCAACATGGCTGCTCCTCAGTCTTCATGGGTGGCGGCGCCCTTGCCCTGCTCCGCCTTGATGGTGAAGCTGTGGGCGGCGGCATATTGCGCATCGCGGCGCAGGCCGGAAGTGATTTCCACCAGCTTGCCATCCGAACGGCCGACCGTGACCGGGACCGGGGTGAAAGCCTGGCCGCTGCGCTGGAACACGACCTGGGTGCCGTTCAGCACTTGCAGCGCATCCTTTTCCACCGCGACCGGCACCTCCGCCGCGCCGGTCACCACATCGACGTCCACGAACAGGCCGGGGCGCCAGGCCAGCTTCGGGTTGTCGAGCACCACGCGCGCACGCGCGGCCCGGGTCTGCTCGCCGATCATGGCGCTGACGAAACTGACTTTGCCCTTCACCGCGGCATCGGAAGCGGCCGAATGCAGCACGGCTTCCGTACCAACCCGGACGATCTCCAGGTCCTTGGCCGGCACCACCACTTCCGCCCATACCTGGCGCAGGTCGGAAACGGTGAATACCCGGGTTTCCGCACCGACCGCCTCGCCAACGGCGATATGCTTGTCGACGATCAGGCCATCGAACGGCGCCCTGATTTCCAGGCGGTTGAAGCCCCCTTTGCCGGAGCTGCCCGCCCCCAGCGCGACCAGCTTCTGGCGCGCATTCTGCACCGCGATGGCGGCTTCCTGCCACTCCTGCTCGGCCTTCAGGTAATCCTGGCGGGCCGAGACCTTGTCTTCCCACAGCTTCCTTTCCGACTCGTAAATCGATCGCGCCAGGGCGGCACGCTGCTCGGCTGCGGCCAGGACGCTGCGCTGCTCGGACACTTCCGCGCTGGCCAGCACCGCCAGCAAGTCGCCCTTGCGCACCTGCTGGCCAAGGTTGGCCTGCACTTGCTGCACGATGCCGTCCACGCGCGGCGTGACGTGGGCCGTGCGGTCCTCATTGAACTTGACTTCGCCCGGCAGGCGGACAAAGGTTTCCAGGCGCGCCGCGCCGGCAGTGCGCAACTGGATATCGGCAGCCGCCACCTGTGCGTCTGTGAACGGGATAGATGCGCCAGCAGCAGCCGGCCCATGCCCCGCCCCGTCCGCGTGGTCGCCGTGGTGCCCGTCCGGGTCCGCCGCCGGGGCAAACCGTTCCCAGCCCAATACGCCGCCTGCAAACAGCGCGGCAGCGGCCAACATGGCCGCGATCGTGGTTTTCTGTCGCTTGTTCATTGCATGTCCTTGATGTCCAGGGTGCCGACCAGCTTGGCCAGCTCGGCCCTGGCACGGTAAAAGTCGGAAATGGCTTGCAGGTGCTGGACCTGCGCCTGCACCCAACTGCGTTGCGCATCGAGTACTTCGACATAATTGAATTTGCCGGCCTCAAAGCCCTTCATTGCGGCATCGGCGGCAAAGCGGGCACCGGGCAGCACGTCCTCGCGCACCAGCCGTTCCTGCTGCAGGGCGGCCCGCATGCGCGCTTGCGCCTGCATGGCCTCGGCGCGCACGCGCCGGCGCGCCGCTTCCAGCTCCGCACTGGCCTTGTCGGCGCGGCGTTCGGCAGCCAGGATGGCGCCCTGGTTGCGGTTGAACAGCGGGATGGGTACCGAAAGCCCGATGATGTTCTGCCGCACGCGTTCGCGCTCCGGTCCTTCGCGCTTGCTGCCGACGATCAATGCGACGTCCGGCATGCGCTGCGAGCGCGCGACCCGCACCGCGGCCTGGCCCGCCTCGACTTCCGCCAGCGCCCTTCCGATTTCCGGCGCCGCGTCGATCAATGCGTCGAGCCTGGCGTCCTGCGGGGCCCGGGCTTCCTCGATCGGCAACGCCGGCGCGGCCAGAGTCCCCAGTTCGCCGGCAGCGCGGCCCAGCAGGCTGGCCAGCCTGATGCGCGCTTCCTCCAGCTCGCGCTGGGCCGTCACGCCCTCGATGCGCCAGTTGGCTTCCGCCACGCGTGCCCGCGCCTCTTCGACTGGCGAAACCTTGCCCGCCAATACCCGGCGCGCTGCCACATCGCTCGAGCGGCGCCCCGTTTCGCTGACCTGGGCGGCCAGTGCGACATGCTGCTGCGCCAGCCAGGCCTGGTGGTAGGCCGCCGCCACCTCGGCTTCGATGCGCGCCCGGCCGATGGCCAGGTCCAGCGCTGCCGCGCGGCTGCCGGCGCGCGCCGCCTCGATGCGCGCCGCGCGCTTGCCGCCCAGTTCAAGCGGGATCGAAAGCTGGAAAGTGGCGGCGCCGCCCTCGCGGGACCGCCCTTCGCGCACATATTCCAGCGCAGGATCGGGCCGCAATGCAGCCTGGCGCCCGGCTGCATCGACCGCCGCCGCTTCCAGTGCCAGCGCACGCAGCGCTGGGTTGCCTTGCCGCGCCAGCTCCAGCGCATCGGCGAGCGTCAATGATGGTTGCGCCCATGCCGGGGCCAGGCAGACGGCCGCCAGCAAGGGCGTGAAAATGGTTTTCACGATATTGCTCCTTGATGATTGATGGGGAACGGCTGCATGGCGCAGCCGGATCAATCAGCGCAGCCGGTCGGGGCGCGGAGGAATATCGGGGATGAAGGAGTCGATGCGCAGCTCCGGCGGCGGCACCGGAGCGGTCGATCCTGCATGCGGCCGTCCGCCCGCCTGGTCGGCGGCAAACGGCGCATGGGAATGGTGGCAAAGGTCGCATTCCGTGCAGCAGACGCCATCGGCGTCCGGCACGTCCGGCATATCCGGAGATGCGGGCGAAACGCCTTGCCCGCCGGCTTGCAAGGCCTTGGCATCCAGGCAGCAGCTGTCAGCCACCGCCAGGGTGGCCTGGAGGGGCAGCAGGAACAGCAGCAGGATGACGAGGAAGCGCCGGAGACTCATGGGGGCCGATTATAGCAAGCGCCGACCCGGTTCGCTGACGTGCAGGAATTTGGTCAGGATATCGCGCGGCGGCGCGACCGAGATGTTCTTCAGCACTTGTCCCACGTTGCCGCGATGGTAGCCGCCATGGGTAATCACATGCATCAGCATTTCTTCGCGCGACATCAGGCCGCTGTCGCCGTCGGTGAACCGGAAGCGCAGGCGTTCGGCCAGCGCGCCCTCGTCCATGCCTGCGACATAATCCTGGTACCAGGCATCGGTTTCCGCCACGGCGGCGCGCAGGCTCTCCAGCGTTGGCGTGTCCTTGGTATTGCTCGCCTCATAGCCATGCTGCTGCCCGAGCAAATGCGCGCGGAAAATCCGGTCGACGACGTAGATATGGTTCAGGGTCCGGATGGCCGTATGCAAGTCGGGTTCGGACGTGACGCTTGACAGCACATCGAACAGTTCGGCGTTGGCCCAGGCCTTGTACTCGAACAGCGATTTGAGGACGGTGAGGGACATTGGCAAATTCCTTTCGGTGAAAGGAATGACATTATAGCGGCATCGGCTTGATCCAGGTCATGGCCCAATCCCGGCCGCCAGGTGCAGACTGGCTCCAAAGTCAACTCAGGAGGACATCATGTCTTACCGCACCATCGTGGTCCAGGCCGACCGCGCCCCCAATACCGAAGCCCGCATCACGCTGGCGGCAGCCCTGGCACTGCGCGAAGAAGGCCATCTGGTTGGCGCGGCGACCACCGGCATGCCGCGCTCCATGCTCGCCGGGCGCGCCTATGAAGGCAGTGGCGTCTTCGTGGCCGACTACCTGAGGCGGGCCCAGGAACGCGTGCGCGAGGCACTCGAACAGTTCACCGCCATCGCCGACCGGCTCGGCGTCCCTTCGCACGAGGCGCGCAGCAGCAATGACGACGAATACGCCGGCCTATGCATGCAGGCGCGCTATGCCGACCTGATCGTGCTGGGACAGGCCGCACCTTCCGACAATGAGGATAGCCTGCTGCCCGACCTGCCCGACTACATCCTGCTGAATTGCGGCCGCCCCGTGCTGCTGGTGCCACGCAGCGGGCGCTTCCCGACCGTCGGCAAACGCGTGCTGGTGGCATGGAACGGCAGCGTGGAAGCGGCCAAGGCGGTCACCGCCGCCCTGCCCTTGCTGCGCGGCGCCGAGCAGGTCTCCATCGCGGTGCTGGGCAATCGCGCCGACGCCCTCGGCGAGTCGCCCGGCTCGGACATCGCGCTCTACCTGGCGCGGCACGGGGTCAAGGTCGAAGTGCTGCGCAGGCCGGAACCGGTCGATCCCGGCCAGGCCATCCTGTCGCTGGCGGCCGATTTCGGTGTCGATTTGCTGGTGATGGGCGCCTACGGCCACAGCCGTTTCCGCGAAATGATGCTGGGCGGTGCCACCCGGACTGTCCTGGCAACGGCCACGCTGCCGGTACTGATGGCGCACTAAGCGCCAAGTCCGGAATTTCGCGGAACTTTCCTGCGCCGCCCCCGTCAAAGGTCAATACGCCCCTCCGCATCCTGCTCCAAAGTTGGGGCAAGGACGTGGAGGATTACGATGGATGACAGGGAACGGCTTGCGAAAGTAGAGGCAACGGTGGACGCTCATGGGGAACATTTTTTGCGCATCGAGCATGGATTGTGCCGGCTTCATGACGGGCTCGACAGACTGAGGGAACACACCGATCGGGGATTCGATGAGTTACGCCGTGAATTGGCCAAGCATACACGCTGGCTGGTCGGTTTGACCATCACCCTGGCCGGGCTGACCATCCCCCTTGGCGCAGCGATCCTGGGGATGATGGCCAAGCTGGCCGGCCTGTTCTAAGCGGAGAGCGCCCGGGTCAGGCGGTCAGCACGCCGCGCCGCATCTGGTCCAGTTCGATCGACTCGAACAGGGCCTTGAAATTGCCCTCGCCAAAGCCCTGGTTGCCCTTGCGCTGGATGAATTCGAAGAACACCGGGCCAAGCTGGTTCTCGGAAAAAATCTGCAGCAGCAGGTCGCCCGGCTTGCCATCGATCAGGATCTTGCGCTCGCGCAGCGCCTGCAGCGCCTCGCCATGGCCCGGGATACGGCGGTCCACCAGCTCGTAGTAGGTGTCGATGGTGTCGAGCAGCTTGACGCCGGCCTGGCGCAGGCTGTCGACGGTGGCATACAGGTCATCGCTGCCCATGGCGATGTGCTGGATGCCTTCGCCGCGGTAGGCGTCCAGGTATTCCTGGATCTGGCCGGCGCGGTCGGTGCCTTCTTCATTGATCGGGATGCGCAGCTTGCCGCAAGGGCTGGTCATGGCCTTGGACTTGACGCCGGTGACCTGGCCTTCGATATCGAAATAGCGCACTTCGCGGAAATTGAACAGGCGCTCATAGAACTCGGCCCATTCGCCCATGCGGCCGCGATGCACATTGTGGGTCAGGTGGTCGATATAAGTCAGGCCGTGGCCTTTCGGCTGCTGGTCCACACCGGGGATAGGCTCGAAGTCCACGTCGTAAATGCTGATATTGCCGTTACCCGGCCAGCGGTCGACCAGGTAGATCAGCGAGTCGCCGATGCCCTTGATGGCCGGCAGGTGCAACTCCATCGGGCCATGTTTGCTTTCGAAACCCCAGGCGCCAAGCTGCAGCGCGCGGCGATAAGCCAAGGCCGCATCCTTCACGCGGAACGCGATGGCGCACACCGAGGGGCCGTGCAACTCCGCGAAGCGCTGCGCAAACGAATCCTTTTCGGCATTGAGCAGGAAGTTGATGTCGCCCTGGCGGTATAACGTCACGTCCTTGCTGCGATGGCGCGCCACGGCGGTGAAGCCAAGGGCTTCGAAGGTCTTGCCCATCGCGACCGGGTCCGGTGCCGCGTATTCGATAAATTCAAAACCGTCGGTCCCCATCGGGTTGTCCCACAGTGGTTGGTCCATGCGCTGTCTCCTTGCAATCAAAAGATAATGGATATACTACGCATTATTTTTGAGTAATTTGCGCATTAGACGCGCCAGAATGCAGGCCAGGCGCGCAATTTGCGCACTAAACAAGGGATTCATGATGATTACCGTCGACCGCCACGACCTGGCCCTGCTGAACGAGCTGCAACGCAACGGCGAGGCCACCAATGCCGCGCTGGCGGACATCCTGCACCTGTCGGTGTCCCAGGTGGGGCGGCGCGTGGCACGCCTGCGGGAGGCCGGCATCATCGACCATTACGCGGCCGTGCTGGAGCCGGCCACGGTCGGGCTGGACGTGATGGCCTTCGTGCACATCACCCTGGACCGCCACGGCGAAAAGCGCGGCGACGCCTTCGAACGCGCCATCCGCGACGTGCCGGAAGTGATGGAATGCTTTTCGGTGACGGGCGAAGCGGACTACGTGGCGCGGGTCGTCTCGCACGACCTCGGATCGTTCGCCGACCTGATGATGAAGGAAATCCTGCTGCTACCCGGCGTGGTGAACGTCAAATCGAATATCGCGTTGAAAAAGATCAAGCAGTCGACGGTGCTGCCGCTGGAGCATATCGTGCGGCCGAACCCGCGCAAGCAGCGCATCGAATTCGCCCGCACCTGAAAAACTCAGATCTTGAAGTCGTCGAAGGCGACGCGCCGCGCGCCCTGCTCCTTCAGCATCTCGCGCGTAGCGTGCAGCATCGCCGGCGGCCCGCAGACGTAAAAGTCGCAAGCGTTGGGGTCGGTACCGGTGCCGAACAGCTCCTCGCGCACCGCGTCATGCACCATCCGCCCACCGTCAGACAGCACGACGTGCCAACGGAAGTGCGCATAACGCGCCGCAAGCCCGTCGAACTCGTCACGGTAAGGGATCTCCCCTTCGCTACGGGCGCCATACCAGAAATGCACCGGCTCCACGCCGCCCGACTCCAGCTGCGCACGGATCATCGCGCGTAGCGGTGCCATGCCGGCACCGCCGCCAATGAATACTTTTTCGTTGCGCCCCTTGCGCAAGGCGAACTCGCCGAACGGCCCGCTGAAGGTCACGCGGTCGCCCGGCTCGAGCGCATGCACATAGGACGAGCCTGCGCCGCCGGCGATATGACGCACCAGCAGCGTGATGCAGCCGCCGGCTTGCGGCACCGGCAGCGACAGCGAATAGGAACGGCGCAGCGCCTGGCGCGACCCGAACAGCCGCGTGCGCGCCGGGATGTGGAGCTGGACGAAACTGCCGGGGCGGAAATCGGGACCGGCCTTCTGGTCCGGACGCAGCACCACTTCGCGCAAGCTCGGCGTGACTTCGCTCACACTCTCGACCAGCGCGCCGCGGCTGGCCATCAGCGCCGCTCCATGGCTGACGGCGATTTCCATGTCCGCCGCCACTGCCATGCCGCAGGCCAGCCGGTGGCCGCGCCGCAAACGCTGCTCGGGAATATGGTCGCTATCCGATGACGAAGCGGGCGGCGCAAGATGGCAGGCGCGCACTTCGCACAGGCCGCAGCTTTGCCCGCCGCCGCAATTGGACGGCAGCTGGATGCCTGAGCGCGCCAGGGCTTCGAACACCGTATCGCCATGGCGTGCCCTGACAGTGCCGATCCGCTTGCCGCCCTCGTCGAGCACCGTCACCTGGCGTGCCGGCAGCAGCCGTCCCGGTACGAATTCGTGCAGGCGCACGCTGGTGCACAGCAGCCAGATGCCGCTCAGGGCCATCCACAGGCCGCCCAGTGCGCACATCACCAGCAGGGAATTGTTGAAGTCCTCGCGCCCGCTGTAATCCATGATGTGCAGCATCCAGGCGATGTCGAACAGCCGCCACACGGTATTGCGGCGTTCCAGGATCCGTCCGTCCACCGCCGAAACGTAGACCGTGGTGCCGTCGCCGTCGTCGAAGTCCACGCGCCAGCTCGGGCCCTGGTGCTTGCGGATTTCCAGGCTCGGTTCGGGCAGCCATTGCGGCCGGCCGGCCTTGCCTTCGCCCTGGTAGTCGGCACGCGCCAGTTCCAGCGCATGTTGCGCCGTGACCGCCAAGGGCGTGCCGCTGCGCGCGTCCACCAGCCAGCTGCCCTCGCTGTTTTTCAGGCGGTAGGCCGGCACTTGCAGCAACCAGTGGCTGTCGAGCGATTCCACCGGCTTGCCTGCGGCGGCCACCACCTCGGCCGGCGCCAGCAGGCCGCTGGCCGGCCAGTCCTGCGCCATCCGTGCCGGTGCGCGATGCGCCTGGCCGGCGACGACATGGTGGTCGAACAGGCTCATGACCATGCCGCTGGCCAGCCAGAGCAGGAACTGCACGCCAACCAGCAAGCCCACCCATTTATGCAGTTTTCGCAGCAAAGGCGTCATTTGGCAGCCCTCCTGCGCACGGTGAACCACAGCAGCCAGAGCCCGCTCATGGCGAACAGCGTGCCGGCGACGGACGCGCTGCGCAGCAGCGTGTTGTTGACATCGCTGCGCTTGTCGTAGTCCATGATGTGCAGCATCCACAGGAAGTCGAACACCCGCCACAGCGTGTGGCGCTGCGCCACCACTTCACCACTGGCCGGCGACACGTACAGCGAGGTGCCCGACTCGTCGTCGAAGTCCACCCGCCACAACGGCGCCTTGCGCGTCGCCACTTCCTGCGGCAATTGCTGCAGCAGGCGCACCTCGCCCATGCTGCCCTCGCCCATGTATGCCTCTTGCGCCAGTTTGCGCGCTTGCGCCTCGTCCAGCGGATCGAGCCGCTTGCCGCTTGCCGCATCGACCAGGGCCAGGCCACCGTCATGCTTCACTTCATACACTTCCCTCCCCTGTAAATGCTTGAGGCGGAAGCCCGTCATGCCCGGAAACTGCTGCGCCAGCTGCGACGGTTGCACCGCCACCGCCTTGGGCGACACCGCGGGGCGTTCGACATGCGACAGGTGGTCGCCGTGGATGATGTCGATCGAAATGGCGGTCATGTACACGCCGCTTGCCATCCACAGCAATGCCTGGATGCCAACCAGCAGGCCGAGCCACTTGTGCAGCCGCCGTGACCAGAATGCTTGTTTCATAAATTCCTCATTCGTGCTTGCCGGCCCGGTTCGCCGGGCCGGCAACCGGTTACATCCGGTGGTTCAACTTCAGGTACCAGCGGCGGCCCAGCAAGTCATACGTCATGGTGTCGGTATTGGCATCCGTCCAGCTCTGGATGAACGGCGCCTTCTTGTCCCACACGTTGTCCACCCCCAGGGCCAGCGACCATGCCTTGCCGAAGCTGCGCTTCAGCTGCAGGTTGTGGTAAGTGACGCTCGGTGCGTGGTCGCCGATATCGCCGGGATCCGCATTGATGTCGCGCGCCTTGCCGATGTACTGCAGGCTGTAGGCAGCGGACCATTCGCCGCGTGCCAGGGTCAGCGTGTCGAACGAGCGCCATTTGGTAAAGCTGCCGCGGCCGCCCGTGACCTTGCCGGCATAAGCCAGCGTTTCGCCCCCTTCGAACGGCGTCACGTCGTAGTTTTTCAGATAAGACGCTTCGGCGTTCAGGGTGGCGCGCCAGCCGGCCAGCCCGAAAGTATACAGGCCGCCCAGGTCCACGCCCGAAATATTCTCGTGCGCCGCATTGGCCGGCTGCGCCGACAGGAAGTCGACCTCGCCGGTCAGGCGGTTGCGCGTGAAATGCTCGGGGGCGCAGAACAGGTGGCTGCGGCCGGGCGACTCATAGCAGGCGCGCAGTTTGGTCGATCCATCGACACGCGCGATGGCGTTGCTGATCTTGAAGCGGAAATAATCCAGCGTCAGCACCAGCTCGCGCGCAAAGGCCGGCGTCCACGCCATGCCGGCGGTGAAGGTGCGCGCATCCTCGGGCTTGAGGTTGATGTTGCCGCCGGAAGTGGTCAGCACGGTATTGCCAAGCTGCTTATAGCCGGCCGGGACGCCGTCGGCCCGGCAATTCTGCGCGATCACCGACGATGCCGGCAAGGCGCTCCACCCGCTGCACGGGTCGGTGGTGGTCAGGTTGCCTTCCGCCGTGCCGCCATACAGTTCCGGGATGCTCGGGATGCGGAAGGCGGTCGAATAATTCGCGCGCAGCTTGAGCGCCGGCCGCAGCTGCCAGTCCACGCCCGCCTTGTAGCTGGTGTTGGAGCCGAACAGCTTGTACCTGGAATAGCGCAACGCCGTGTTCAGGCTGAGCGAATCGGCCAGCCAATGCTTGTCCAACAGCGGCACCGACGCTTCCGCGAACACTTCCTTGGCGTCGTAATCGCCGGCGATCGGGCTTTGCTGGTTGGTGTTGGCGATGCCCAGCACGGTCAGCTGGTCCGGCTCAAGCCAGCCGCGGTCGCGCCGCAGTTCGACGCCGGCCGCAAAACCGACTTCGCCGGCCGGCAAGGCGAACAGGCGGCCGCGCAGGTTGGCCGTCAGGCTCTTTTGCTCGTTGCCGCCATTGTCATGCAAATCGGACATGATGTAGCGCAGCACTTGCGGCGTGACGTCGCCATAGCCAAGGTAATCGGCGCAAGGGATGGCGGCATCGGGCGCTGTGCCGCAGGCGGCGCGGTTCAGGGTCTGCTCCACGCGGTCCAGGTTGGCCACGTTGGTGGTGGTGCTGACGCCCGTATTGCGGCCGTAGTTGGCGGCCACCGTCCAGTCCCAGCGCTCGCCCAGCTTGCCGTCCATGCCGACCACCACGCGCGAGGTGTCGACTTCCTGCAGGAAGTGGCGCACACCCGCTTCGGCCAGGCGGCGCCGCTGCAGCAGCAGGTTTTGCCCGGTCGGGTTGGTGGGATGGCTGGCGGCGATGTTGATCGGCCGGTAGACGCCCAGCGCCCCCGGCGTGGCCAGCTGGCGCGAGCGGCGGTTGGTGGCCATCAGCTCGGCGAACACGCGCTTGCCGCCATCGAGGTTCAAGCCGCCGAAGGTGCTGAAGCTGAGGCGCTTGACCGGGTTCACCGCGTTCAGCGCCGGGTTGCTGTTGTAATTGTGCTTGGCGGCGCTGTAGCGCTCGTAGAAATTGCCGTTGCCGCCCGGCGTCTGGTTGAAGTTGACGCGCGTGCCATCGGCCAGCACGGCGCGGCCGCCAATGGTGGAGGAGCTGCCCACGCACACCAGCGTGCCGTCCGATTCGCCCAGGCCGCAAGGTGCGCGGTCGGCCATGTTCACTTCGCCGCTTTCGGCGTAATCGATGGCGGCCATCAGGCTGCCGCGCTCACCGCTGATGCCCCAGGCCATATTGGCCGATTTTTCGCGCGCATCGCCCTTGCTGGTCTGGCCGTAGCGCGCCGACAGCTCGAGGCCGTCGAAGCCTTTGCGGGTGATCAGGTTGACAACGCCGGCCACGGCATCGGCGCCGTAAATCGCCGAGGCGCCATCCTTCAGCACTTCGATCCGCTGCACCATCGCCACCGGGATGGTATTCAAGTCCACCGAGCTGTTGGCGCCGGTGCCGCCGCTGACGACACGGCGGCCGTTGATCAGCACCAGGGTGCGGTTGGCGCCCAGGCCGCGCAGGTTCACCTGGGTCGTGCCGTAACCGTTTTCGCCCCAGTAGGCATTGGTCTGGTTGCCGGCAAAGCCGGCCGACGCCGACATGCGCTGCAACAGGGTTTCGACGGATGTGGCGCCGGAGCGCTCGATGGCATCCTTGTCGATGACGGTGACCGCGCCAATGCCGGTCATCATCGAGCGGTTCAGGTTCAGGTGGCTGCCGGTGATCACCACCTGCTCCATTTCCTGTGCGGTGGCGTTCAGGCAGACGCCGGCGGCGAGCGCTGCCTGGAGCGCAGCGGCCACGGATTTCTGTTTCAACATCGGGACATCCTTTCGCTTCACTTGCCGCACGACGCTTTGCTATGCGTTGATGCCGTGCGGGCGTATCCATTGCCGCGCGGGGGCGCGGCACCTCTTCTGGAAAACTAAGTGTCAGGAAGCGTGATGGCGCGGGGGGCGTTCCAGCCCGTCCGGGATGTAGCCGGCATGGGAAGCCGGCAGCGAGGCAAAGTGCAGGTCGGTGATTTCCCACAGCGCGGGAACCGCCTGCAGGTTGGGTACGGCGGCCGACGCGCCGCAGCAGGCGGCGCAAGGACCGCACGCGGCATGGCCCGATTCCGGCATGGCTTTGGCGGCGGCCCTGGCGGACGCCTTCGCCGCCAGCTTCGCATCATGCTTCAGGCGCGGTGCCTGGCGCACGTAAGACTTGTGGCCAGCCTTGGCAGCATAGCCGCCCGGCTGGCGCTGATGGCCGGACGTCTCGCACGGAAGCTGCACGACGCTGGCCAGCGCTTGCAGGGGCAAGGCCAGCATCAGCAACCACAGCATCCATGTCTTGACGAACCGTTTCATTTTTTCAGTCTAGCATGCTTTATGCCGTTTATGCTCGTTACGCGCTCACTTTGCGGCGTCGATGGCGGTGACCGTCATCGCGCCGCCCGCGTTCTCCACCGTGAAGCGCACCTTGTCGCCCGCCTTCACCTTATCCAGCATGGCCGGATCCTTGACGCGGAACACCATCGTCATGGCGCCCATGCCCAGGTTTTTCAGCTCGCCGTGCTTGATGGTCAGCTTGCCCGCCCCCTTGTCGACCTTGCGGATCTCGCCGTCGGCGGTATCGGCCGCCGCGCTGGCAGTGTGCTGGCCATGGTCGTGCTGGTCGGCGAACGCCGGGGCGGCGGCCAGGCAGGCCGCCGCCAGCAGGCCCGCCTGCACGGTTGTGATGAATGCTTTCATATCATTTCTCCTTGATTAAATTGCGCCGCCTGAGCAGCAAATAGGCTGCCGGTACCACAAACAACGACAGCAAGGGTGCGGACAGCATCCCCCCTACCATCGGCGCAGCGATACGCTGCATGATTTCCGAGCCGGTGCCCGCGCCGACCATGATCGGTATCAGGCCGGCCACGATGACGGTCACCGTCATGGCCTTGGGCCGCACGCGCAGCACGGCCCCCTCGCGGATCGCGTCCAGCAGATCGGCCTCGCCGCGGCGGCCGGCCGCTTCCCGCTCCTGCCAGGCGTGTTTCAGGTAAAGCAGCATGATGACACCAAATTCCGCCGCCACGCCAGCCAGCGCGATGAAGCCGACACCGCTTGCCACCGACAGGTGGTGGTCCAGCGCCCACAGCAGCCAGACCCCGCCCGCCAGCGCGAACGGCAGCGTGGCCATGATCAGCGCCGCCTCGTCGGCCCGGCGGAAGGTCAGGTACAGCAGCACGAAAATAATCAGTAGCGTAGCGGGCACCACCAGTTGCAGGCGCGCCGTTGCGCGCTCCAGGTACTCGAACTGCCCCGACCACGACACCGCGTAGCCGGCCGGCAGTGCCACGCGCTCAGCCACACTGCGCTGCATTTCCCGCACCGCCGAACGCAGGTCGCGGCCGTGGATGTCCACGTACACCCAGCCGGACAGGCGCGCATTCTCGCTGCGCAGCATGGGCGGCCCGTCGCTGATGCGCACCGTCGCCACGTCGGCCAGGCGCAGCTGGGCGCCGCGCTCGGTCAGCAGCGGCAAGTCGCGCAGGCGCTCCAGCGAATCGCGCAGCTCGCGCGGGTAACGCACATTGATGGGGAAACGCTGCAAGCCTTCCACCGTTTCACCCACATTGTCGCCCCCGACCGCGCTGGCGATGATGCTTTGCACCTCATCGATGTTCAAGCCATGGCGGCCGGCCGCGGCGCGGTCGATGGCAACGTCGACGTAGCGGCCGCCGTTCAGGCGTTCCGCCAGCACCGACGACACCCCGGGCACCGGCCGCACCGCGCGTTCGATGTCGCCGGCGATGCGGTCGATTTCGGGCAGGCTGGGGCCGGACACCTTGATGCCCACCGGGCTCTTGATGCCGGTGGCCAGCATGTCGATGCGGTTGCGGATCGGCGGCACCCAGATATTGGCCAGGCCGGGCACCTTGACCACCCGGTCCAGCTCCGCCACCAGCTTGTCCGGCGTCATGCCGGGACGCCATTGTTCGCGCGGCTTGAAGCGGATGGTGGTCTCGAACATTTCCAGCGGCGCCGGGTCGGTCGCCGATTCCGCCCGCCCCGCCTTGCCGAACACGCTTTGCACCTCCGGCACGGTCTTGATCAGGCGGTCGGTCTGCTGCAGCAATTGCTGTACCTTGCCGGCGCCCAGGCCGGGCAAGGCGGACGGCATGTACAGCACGTCGCCCTCGTCCAGCGGCGGCATGAATTCCCCGCCCAGGCGGGTCAGCGGCCACAGCGACAGCGCCGCGACCGCCGCCGCCAGCGCCAGCGTGGCCTTCGGCCAGCGCAGCACTTGCTCGAGCAACGGCCGGTAAGCCGCCACCAGCCAGCGGTTGAGCGGGTTGGCATGTTCGTCCGGGATGCGGCCGCGGATCAGGTAGCCCATCAGGACCGGGATCAGGGTCACCGCCAGCGCGGCGGCCGCCGCCATCGCATAGGTCTTGGTGTAGGCCAGCGGCGCGAACAGGCGGCCTTCCTGCGCCTCCAGCGTGAACACCGGCACGAAGGACAGCACGATGATCAGCAGCGAGAAGAACAGCGCCGGCCCGACCTGGGCTGCCGCCGCGCCGATCACCTGCCAGTGCTCGTCGCCTTCGAGCGTGCGGCCGGGATGGGCATGGCGCCACGCTTCGATGTGCTTGTGCGCATTTTCGATCATCACCACCGCCGCGTCCACCATGGCGCCGATGGCGATGGCGATGCCGCCCAGCGACATGATGTTGGCATTGACGCCCTGGTAATGCATGACCAGGTAGGCGGCCAGCACCCCCAGCGGCAGCGAGACGATCGCCACCAGGGCCGAGCGCACATGGAACAGGAACAGTGCGCACACCAGGGCGACCACGACGAACTCCTCGGCCAGCTTGCTTTCCAGGTTGCTGACCGCGCGGCGGATCAGGTGCGAGCGGTCGTAGACCGGCACCACTTCCACGCCCGGCGGCAGGCTGGCCTTCAAGGCCGCCAGCCTGGCCTTGACCGCATCGATCGTCTGCAAGGCATTCTTCCCCGAGCGCATGACGATCACGCCACCGGCCACTTCGCCTTCGCCATTGAGCTCGGCGATCCCGCGCCGCATTTCCGGCCCGAGCTGGATGGTCGCCACATCGCCCAGGCGCACCGCCACCCCGGCCGCGTTGACCGACAAGGGAATCTGCCGGAAGTCGTCCAGCGTGCGCAGGTAGCCCGAGGCCCGCACCATGTACTCCGCCTCCGCCAGCTCCAGCACGGAACCGCCGGTTTCCTGGTTGGCGCGGCGGATGGCATCGATCGCCTTGCCGTGCGTGAGGTTGAAGGCGCGCAGCCGCGCCGGATCGAGCACCACCTGGTACTGCTTGACCATGCCGCCCAGGCTGGCCACTTCCGCCACGTTCGGCACCGCTTTCAGCTCGTACTTGAGGAACCAGTCCTGCAAGGCGCGCAACTGGGCCAGGTCATGCTTGCCGCTGCGGTCGACCAGGGCGTATTCGAACACCCAGCCCACGCCCGTCGCGTCCGGCCCCAGCGCGGCGCGCGCCTGCGGCGGCAGGCGCGCCTGCACCTGGTTCAGGTATTCGAGCACGCGCGAGCGCGCCCAGTAGGGGTCGGTGCCGTCCTCGAACAGGACGTACACGAACGAGTCGCCAAAGAAGGAGTAGCCGCGCACCGTGCGCGCCCCGGGCACCGACAGCATCTGCGTGGTGAGCGGATAGGTGACCTGGTTTTCCACGATCTGCGGCGCCTGGCCGGGAAAACTGGTGCGGATGATGACCTGCACGTCGGACAGGTCGGGAATCGCATCGAGCGGCGTGCGCTGCAGGGCCCAGGCGCCCCAGCCCGCCAGCAGCACGCTGCCCAGCAGCACCAGGAAGCGGTTGCGGATCGACCACAGGATCAGTTGCGCGATCATGGGCGCTCCCCGTGCTGGTGCGCCGGCGCCGGCGCGGCAGGCGGCGCGGCCGCCGCGGGCGCCATCGCCGTCAGCTGGAAGTTGCCGTCTGCCTGCTGCACGAACTCAAACGTCACCCGGTCGCCCACCGCGGCGCGCACCGGCAGGCCGCCGCGCGGCAGCTTGAACGCCATCGTCATCGCCGGCCACTTGAGCGTCGCGATCGGCCCGTGCGACAGCGTGATTTCATCCTGGCCGAGCGCTTCGACGACCGCTTCGCCGCGGTGCTTTGCCGCAGCGGCCGCCTGGCCGCCCATCCTTTCCCCGCTGCCCTTCAGGCTGGCCTCCGAATCGAGCAGGAATTGCCCGGATACCGCCACCTTCTGCCCCGCGCGCAAGCCGGCGCGGATCTCCAGCTGCCCGCCGGCCTCCGCCCCCAGCTCCACCTCGACCGGCGCGAACTTGCCCGGCCCATCCTCCAGCATCACCACGTTGCGCGTGCCGGTGCGGATCACCGCCTCGGACGGCACCAGCAGCACCGCCTGGCGTTGCGCCGGCGCGAACGAGAGCGTCACGAACATGCCCGGCGCCAGGCGGCCGCCGGGATTGGACAACTCGATGCGGGCGCGCACGGTGCGGGTCGCTGCATCCACCAGCGGCAGGATGGCCGCCACCTTGCCGCGCAGCTCCGCGCCCGGCAGGGCCGCCGCGCGGGCCTGCACCCCGGCGCCCTGCGCCACCTGCCCCGCCAGGCTCTCCGGCAGTTCGGCATTGACCCACACCGACTCCAGGCCGTTGATGGTGTACAGCGGCGCCCCCGCCGCGACTGCCATGCCTTCGCGTGCGGCCAGCTCCGTCACCACCCCGGAGCGCGGCGCCACCAGGACCTGCCGCGCCAGCACGCGGCCGCCCTCCTCCACCTGCCGCACCTCGCGTTCGCCCATGCCGGCCAGGCGCATGCGCTGGCGCGCCGCATCCAGCAAGCCGGGCGCGGCGCCGGCCGGCATGCGGCGCACGGCCAGGAATTCTTCCTGCGCCGCCACCCAGTCGGGCATGGTCACCTCCACCAGCGGCTGGCCGCGCCGCACCGGTTCGAGCGGGGCACGCACCAATACCCGCTCCACGAAGCCGTTGGACCTGGCCTGCACCACGGCCACGTCGCGCTCGTTGAACGCCACACTGCCCACCGCCGATACCGCCAGCGGCAAGGGGGCGCTGACCACCGGCGCGGTGCGCACGCCCAGGTTCTGCTGCACGCGCGCGCTGATGCTCACCGTTCCCGCATCGCCGCCCTCGTCGGCATAGACCGGTACCAGCTGCATGTCCATGTAGGGCGATTTGCCCGGCTTGTCGAATTTCTGCCCCGGTACCATGGGGTCATGCCAGTACAGGGGCTTGCGGCCCGGTGCCGCCGGGGCTGGCACCGAAGCCGCCTCGCGCTTGCCGAGCTGGTAGCCGCCAAACAGGCCCAGGGCGCCAAGCGCGCCCGCCGCCGCCAGGGCGGCCACGATTGCTTTGCTGTTCATCGCTGCTCCTTCGCCGGCTGGATATAGGTCAGTTGCGCCCAGACGCGCGCGTTGTCGCGCTCGATCTGCAGCAGCTGCAGGCGCTGCTCGCCTTCCGCCCGGCGCGCCGCCAGCACTTCGCCCAGGCCGGCCTTGCCGCCACGGTAGGACGCCAGCACCGCTTCCGTGCGCGCGGCAGCGACCGGCAGCACTTCCTTCTCGAAGCGCGCGATGCGCTCGCGCCCGGCCTGCCAGGCCGCGAGCTGGCCGCGCACTTCGGCCGTGTGCTCGCGCAAGGCTTCGTCGCGCTCGGCCAGTGCCTGCTCCGCCATCGCCAGCCGCGCGGACAATTCGCGCTCCTGGCGCCGCGCGCGGTCCCATTGCAGCGGCACCGAGACGCCGAACGACACCATGCCCGGGTAGCCCGGGCCGCGCTGCTGCAAGGCCACTTCGACACTCCAGTCGGGGCTGCGGTTGGCGCGCGCCAGGCCCGCTTCGGCTTGCGCCACTTCGGCTTGCCGCGTCAGCACCGCCACTTGCGGATGATGCTCGAGCGCCGCCTCCAGCGCGCCGCCGTCGATGGCCAGGCGCTCCGTCCCGGCGCTGCCGGCCAGCCCCACGTCCACCGCTTCGCCCGTCCAGCGCGCCAGCATGATGGCGGCGTTGCGCACCTGCAGCCGCAATTCGGTCGCACGGTCTTCCAGCGCCAGCAAGGCGGCGCGCGCATCGAGCAAGCCCGCCTGCGCACCGCGCCCGCCCCGGTAAGCCGCTTCCGCCGCGGCGATCTCGTCGCGCGCGAGGGCGCCCTGCTGCGCCAGTTCCGCCGCCATGCGCTCGAGGTAATAGCGCTCCAGCCAGGCGATGGCCGTATCGCGCTGGATGGCGGCGGTCAGCGCCCCGGCAGCGGCCTGGCTGCGCGCCGCTTCGCTCTCGAAGCGGGCGGCACGCCAGCGGCGCTTGTCGCTGCTGGTCAGCTCCTGCATCACGCCGATGCGGCGCATGGTCATGGAATCGGCACCGATGCGGTAGCGGTCGGCGCCGCTGACGGGCAGGTTATCGACGCCGGCTTTCAGCACCGGGTCGGGCAACTGGGCCGCCGCCACGGCCATATCGCGCGCGGCGTCGGCGGCATGGCCCTGCGCCGCCAGTTGGCGCGAGCGTTCGACGGCGCGCTGCTGCGCCTGCGCCAGGGTCAGCGCCGCCGGCGCGGACAGTGCGGCGCCGGCGCTCGACAGCAGCGCGACGCAGGCGCAGCCGAACGCAAGGCGGCGCCATGGTAATGGGAAAGACATGAAACCTCCAGTTTGCAAAGAAGACCACGCCGGCCACAGGGACGGGCGCGAAACGGCATCAGGCAAACTGGGAAGTCAATTGCGCAAGCAGCAATGCTCGATGGAATGCGGCGGCGACAGGCTGTGCGCCAGCCCGGGCGGTGCGGCTGCCGGATCGGCCGGCCCGGGCGTCCAGGCGGACGCCAGCACCGTCCCGGCCAGGTCGGCGGCGACAAAGGGCAGCACCGGCGGCAGATCGGGCTTGTCCAGCGACTGCTTGGCAGCCAGGTTCACCGCTTTCGCCTTGCACAGGCTGGGCTGCGCCGCATCCATCCCCGCGCACTGGGCGCCGGTCGCCACCGGCTTGCCGGCGGACGGACAGCTGTACGACGCCACAGCCAGCTGCATGAACAGCATGCTGAACAGCGCCACCACAGCGGCAACAATCCTGGAAGACCGGCGGAATTTCATGCGGCGATGATAGCCTTTATCGAAGTGCCTTTCAAGCGCCCCAGACTTAAGCCCGCCTTAGCGCCAGACACGGTAAAGCCAGAAACTCTCGTCGCCGCGCAGCAGCATGGCCGCGGCGGCCCCGTGACCGCCCGCACGTCGCGGCATGACTGGGCCTGGTCGGCACAGCCGGCACCGGCAGCAGCGCCGTTGTCGTTTTCATTCAATACTTTGGCGGCAGGCCGTCATAAAGTCGTGGTCGTTCAAACAACGTACACACTATCATGGAAGCGATCCCCTGGCGCAGGGCCCACCGCGCATCCGGCGCCATCCTCGGGCTGTTCCTGCTGGCCCACATGATCAACAATCTTGCCGCGCTGGCCGGTTACGCGGCGCACCGGCAGGTGCTGGAAGTGCTGCGCACCGTCTACCGTTTCCCGCCGGCCGAGGCACTGCTGCTGGTGTGCGCAATGCTCCAGGTGCTGTCCGGCGTACGCATGCTGCGGCGCGGCTGGCGCAAAGGCCTTGCACCGGCAAGGCGCGCGCAGCTTGCCTCCGGCGCTTATCTGGCGTTCTTCCTGCTGGTACATGTTGGCGCCGTCCTGGTGGCGCGCGCCGTATCCGGCACCGATACCGACTTCCGCTTCGCCACGGCCGGTATCCACGCCTACCCGTTGGCCTGGTTCTTTGTCCCTTATTACGCGCTGGCCGTCGCCAGTCTCGGCATCCATATCGCCTGCGCCCTGCGGTCCAAGGCAGGCAAGCCCGTCGCGGCGGGCATCGCCACCACTGGCATGGCGGTCGCCATGCTGATGGTCGTTGCGCTATCGCTTAGCCCGCCACCCGCATGAGCGCTCCGGAATGGCCGCGATGGCGGGCCTTTGCCGCATCCGCCAGGCACTTGATCCAGATCATGGATGCGCGCCCCGGATCGGGCGCAGACTGGGCTTATTTCCCAAGGAGGCCGCTATGTCATACCGCACTATCGTCATCCACGCCGACCGCGCCCCGAACAGCGAAGCGCGCTTCTCGCTGGCCGCAGAACTGGCCTTGCGCGAAGGTGCACACCTGGTCGGCGCCGCCACTACGGGCGTGCCGCGCTATATGCGCGCCGGCGGCCTGTTCGAAGGCAGTGGCGTCATCGTCGGCGAATACCTGGAACATGCCGCCAGGCGCGCCGACCTGGCGCTGGCCCAGTTCGAAGAGATCGCGGGGCGCCTGGGCGTCGCGTCGCGCGAGCAGCGCCGCCTGGAAGACGACGCGTACGCCGGGCTATGCCTGCAGGCGCGCTATGCCGACCTGCTGGTCCTGGGCCAGGCCGATCCCAACGACCGCAATGAAGGCGGCCTGTTGCTGGACTTGCCCGAATACGTCGTGCTCAACTGCGGCAAGCCGGTGCTGCTGGTGCCGCGCGGCGGCCACGTCGGCAGCACCCTGCAGCGTCCGCTGGTCGCCTGGAACGGCAGCCTGGAAGCGGCCAAGGCGGTGACCGCCGCGCTGCCCCTGCTGCGCCGCGCCAGCCAGGCCACCCTGGCGGTGTTCGGCGACGCGGCCGGCCACGGCGAACAGCCCGGCGCCGACATCGCGCTCTACCTGGCGCGGCACGACATCAAGGTGGAGGTGGTGCACCGGCCGCAGCCGGTCGATGCCGGCCGCGCCATCCTGTCGCTGGCCAGCGACCTGGGCAGCGACCTGCTGGTGATGGGCGCTTACGGCCACAGCCGTTTCCGCGAAATGCTGCTGGGCGGCGCCACCCGCACCATCCTGGCCAGTGCCACCTTGCCGGTGCTGATGGTCCATTGAGGGGCGCGGCATGGACCTGGACGCCCTGCACGCGCACCTGTTCGACCTGATCGGGCGCGCGCTGCCGCTGCCGCCCGGCCAGTTCGCGCCCGTCTTCCGCGAACTGGTTGCCACCGTCGAGGCCGATTTCCGCCGCGAAGAAGAATTGATGGAAACGTTCCAGTGCTGCGACGCCCACCTGCACCGCGAGCAGCATGCGCGCATGCAGGCCGGGCTGCACCATGCCGCCGCTGCCCTGGAACAGGGCGATGCGCTGCCGGCGCGGCAAGCCCTGGCCGCCCTGCGCGACTGGCTGCCCATCCATATCGAAACCCAGGACCGCCACCTGCTGCGCGCCGCGCGCGCCAGGTGAACAGGGGGACGCCGTGCACCAGACCAACGCACGCCGCGTCAGCCCGGCGGCGCTGCGCCAGCAAGCCCGGCAGCACCTGGCGTAGATGGCCCGCCCGTGCGCCGACGCCGGCGTGGCCACCTACCAAACCCGCCTGCTCGACGGCACCGCAGCCGCCGCCCCGATCCCGCCAGCGCATTACTGTACCCGGTGGTCGCGCGCGCCTGCGGCCACAGCCGGCTGCACGCCTGGTTCCTGGGCAGCACCACCGGCACGCTGGTGGCCGATTGCCCGGCACCGCTGCCGATGGCCCGATGAAGGCGGCGCCACAATGCGACCAGGGCGCCGGCATGCTGCTGGTGTCCCGAGATCCAGCTGCTGCTGGCGGAGGAACGCACCGCGCTGTCGCTGCTGCGCACCGGTACCAGCGTGCTCGCCTTGCCGTTGTCGGTACTGGGCCTGCTGGTGGCCGCCTCCAGCGTCTACCGCCTCCGCCTAGGCCGGGTGCGCCAGCACCAGCCGCAGCCGCACGGTGCCCTGCCGGCTGTCCGCCGCCAGCGTGAAACCGAGCCGGCGCGCCAGTTCCACCATGCGCTGGTTGTCCGGCAACGCCTCGCCCACCACTTGCTGCGTGCCGCGCGCGCGGCAGTAGCGCAGCAGCTTGTCCATTAGCAGCGCGCCCAGCCCCTGTCCTTTCAGGTCGGAGCGCACCACCACCGCGAATTCGGCAGTGATGTTGTCGGGATCGGCCACGGCGCGCGCCACGCCCAGGGTTTCCGGGCCGGCGGCGCCCGGGCGGGTGGCGATGAAGGCCATTTCGCGGTCGTAATCGATCTGGGTCCAGCGCGCCAGTTGGGCCGGCGGCAAAGCCTGCATGCTGGCGAACATGCGGAAGCGCACGTCTTCCGGCGTCAGCGCGGCAAAGAAGGCGGCGTGCTGCGGCGCATCTTCCGGACGGATCGGGCGCAGCAGCACGGTACCGCCCTGCCAGCTGGCGCTTTCCTCCAGCTCTTCCGGATACGGGCGGATGGCGAAACGCTCGGCGCCAGGGCCGGCGGCCGGCGCCACGCGCATGCGCGCATCGAGCGCCAGCACGCCGTGCTCGTCGGCTAGCAGCGGATTGATGTCGAGCTCCTGCACTTCCGGCAAGTCGGCCAGCAGCGCCGACAGCCGCACCAGCACCGTGGCCACCGCATCCAGGTCGGCCGGGGGCCGGCCGCGGTAACCGGCCAGCAGGCGCGCCACCCGCGTGCGGCCCACCAGGTCGCGCGCCAGCACCATGTTCAGCGGCGGCAGCGCCAGCGCGCGGTCGCCCACGGTTTCCACCGCGATGCCGCCCTGGCCGAACAGGATCACCGGCCCGAACACGGGATCGCAGGTGGCGCCCGCGATCAATTCGTGGGCGCCGGGCCGGCGCGCCATGGCCTGTACGGTGAAGCCGCGCAGCCGCGCCTGCGGCTGCAGCGCGTACAGGCGCTGGCGCATGGCTTGCGCCGCTTCCCGCACCGCTTGCGGCGTAGTGAGGTCGAGCACCACGCCGCCGACGTCGCTCTTGTGCGTGATGTCGGGCGACAGGATCTTCAGCGCCACCGGGTAGCCGATCCGCTCGGCCAGCAGGACGGCCGCCTCGACCCGGTCGGCGATGGCCGTTTCCACCACCGGCACGCCGTAGCACGCCAGCACTTGCTTGGCTTCCGGCTCGGTCAGCATGGTCGCGCCGCGCTGCAGGGCATCGGCGATCACGCCGCGTGCCCGGTCCCGCTCGTTGCGGCATTCGCCGCTGCAAGCGGCCGGCACTTCCATCAGCAACTGCTGGGCGCGCCGGTAATTCACCAATTGCATGAAGCCCTGTACCGCATCCTCCGGCGTGGCATAGCCGGCAATGCCGGCCTCGCCCAGCAGGCGCCGGGCCGGTGCCATTGCGTCCCCACCCAGCCAGCACGACAGCACATTGCGCGTGGCGCCCTGCGCGGCGGCAGCCACCGCCTGCGCCGCTTCCGCCGGCGGCACGATGGCGGTCGGCGCATGCATCACCAGCACCGCATCGACGCCGTCGTCCTGCAACAGCGCCGCCAGGGCTTCACCGTAGCGCTGGCCCGGCGCGTCGCCGATGATGTCGACCGGGTTGCCGTGCGACCAGGTCGGCGGCAGCACCCGGTCCAGCCGCGCCAGGGTGGCCGGCGCCAGCGCGGCCAGCTTGCCGCCGCCGCCGACCAGGGCGTCGGTGGCCAGCACGCCCGGACCGCCGCCATTGGTCAGGATCGCCAGCCGCTCGCCCGCCAGCGGCCGGCCGCTGGCCAGGGTGGTCACCGCATCGAACAATTCCTCGGTGCTGAGCACGCGCAGCATGCCGGCGCGGCGGAAGGCGGCGTCGTACACGGCGTCGGCGCCGGCCAGGGCGCCGGTGTGCGAGTTGGCGGCGCGCGCCCCTTCGGCGAAGCGGCCGGCCTTGACCACCAGCACCGGCTTGCTGCGCGCCGCCGCGCGCGCGGCCGACATGAACTTGCGCGCCGCGCGCACGTCTTCCATGTACAGCAGGATGGCCTGGGTGGCGCTGTCGCCGGCCAGGTAATCGAGCACGTCGCCGAAATCGACGTCGCTGCTGTCGCCCAGCGAAACGAAGCGCGAGAAGCCGATCTGGCGCGAGCGCGCCCAGTCCAGCACCCCGGTCACCATGGCGCCCGACTGCGACACGAAGGCCAGCTTGCCCGGCAGCGCAGGCACGTGGGCGAAGCTGGCGTTCAAGCCGATGCCCGGCACCAGCAGGCCGACCCCGTTGGGGCCCAGGATGCGCAGCAGGTAGGGCCGCGCGGCCGTCAGCATGGCCGCCTTGTGCGCCGCATCCAGGCCGGCCGTGATCACCACGGCGGCACGGCAGCCCAGTTCGCCCAGTTCCGCGATCAGCCCCGGCACCGTGTGCGGCGGGGTGCAGATCACGGCCAGGTCCGGCACCTGCGGCAATTGCCGCACGCGCTGCGCCACTTCGCGCCCGGCCAGCGTGCGGTACTTGGGATTGACCGGCATGACCGGGCCGGTGAAGCCGCCGGCCAGCAAGTTGGCCAGGACGGTGGCGCCGACGCTGTGCGGGCGCTGCGAGGCGCCGATCACGGCCACCGAACGCGGCTGGAACAGGTACTCCAGGTTACGGATGCTCATGCTCTTCCTTTCTTGGCGGCCGCCACCACAGGGCGGCGCGGTTGGCAACTTCACTGCCGAGCAGGCTCAACAGCCCAAAAGCCAGCACCATGGCCAGCTCGCGTGCGCCCAGTGCGCCGAAGGCGAAGGCGCGCGCCACCGGCGGCAGGTACAGCACCAGCAGCAGCGTGGCCAGCGCCAGCGCCGCCACCAGTTGCGGCAGCCGGTTGGCCGCGCCGATCTGCGCCAACACGCTGCGGCGCTGCGCCAGGCTGGCGAAGATCAGGGCCAGGTTGGCCAGCACCAGGACCGCAAAGCCGGCCGCCCGCGCCGCTTCCGGCGCCAGCACCCGCTGCGCCCAGGCATAGGCCAGCGCCGTCGCCAGCATGGCGCAGCCGCCATGCAGCAGCGCGCGCAGCACCGCGCCCCGGTCCAGCAGCGGCGCGCCGGCACGGCGCGGCGGCTGGCGCATGGCGGCCGCGTCGGACGCCTCGTTCTCGAAAGCCAGCGAACAGGCCGGGTCGATGATCAATTCCAGGAAGGCCATGTGCAGCGGGAACAGCAGCACCGGCCAGCCCAGCAGCGCAGGCAACAGCGCCATGCCGGCAATCGGCACGTGGATCGCCAGCACATAGGACATGGCGCTGCGCATATTGGCGAAGATGCGCCGGCCCAGGCGGATGCCGCGCACGATGGATGCAAAATTATCGTCCAGCAGCACCAGCGCCGCCGCCTCGCGCGCCACGTCGGTGCCGCGCTGGCCCATGGCGATGCCGACGTGGGCGGCCTTCAGCGCCGGCGCATCGTTGACGCCGTCGCCGGTCATGGCCACCACCTCGCCATTGGCTTGCAAGGCTTGCACGATGCGCAGCTTCTGCAACGGGCTGATGCGGGCACAGACGGTGGCACTGGCCAGCTTGCGGCGCAAGGCTGCATCGTCGAGCTGGTCGAGCGTGTCGCCGCTCAGCACCTCCCCGGCCGGCAAGCCGGCGTGGCGCGCAATGCTGGCCGCGGTGAGCGGATAGTCGCCGGTGATCATCATCACGCGGATGCCGGCGCCGTGACACTGTTCGATGGCGGCCGGCACTTCGGGGCGCAGCGGATCGGCCAGGCCCATCAACCCCAGCCAGCTGAAACAGAAACCGTCCTGCGCCGCCGGCAGCTGGCCGGCCGCGTGTTCGGCGCGCGCCACCGCCAGCACCCGCAAGCCCTGCGCCGCCATGCGGTCGACCGCCGCACGCAGTGCCGCCATCTGCGCCGCATCGAGCCGGCACAGGGCGCCGATCGCTTCCGGCGCCCCTTTGGCCGCCACCGTCACCAGCTCGGCCGCGCCGTCGTCCCACACCTGCGACATGGCACGCAAGGCCGGCGACAGCGGATATTCGCGCAGCGGCGCATCCTGCCGCGCCGCCCCGGCCAGGGCATGGAAGGCTTGCTCCATCGGGTCGCTGGCGCGCGGCTTGCTGGCCAGCGAAGCGAAACGCGCCAGTTCGCTGAATGCATCGGGCAAGGGGTCCTGGCCCGGCTGCCACTGCAGGAACGCGCCATCCACGTACAGCTGCTCGACCTGCATGCGGTTTTGCGTCAGGGTGCCGGTCTTGTCGCTGCACAGGACGGTGATCGAGCCCAGCGCCTCGATGGCGGACAGGCGCCGCGTCAGCACCTGGGCGCGCGCCAGGCGCCAGGCGCCGATGGCCGGGAACACGGTCAGGATCACCGGGAATTCTTCGGGCAGCAGCGACATCGACAGCGCAATGCCGGCCAGGATGGCGGGCAGCCATTCCCCGCTGCGCCAGCCGTACAAGGCGCCCACCAGGACGCTGACGGCGATGCCGCCCACGGCCAGCAGGCGGATCATGCGGTTCGAGGAACGCTGCAGCGGGGACAATTCGCTGCCGATGCCCTGCAGGCTGCGCCCGATCTTGCCCAGCTCGCTGTGCACGCCGGTGGCGCTGACCTGGGCGATGCCGTCGCCTTCCAGCACCAGCGTGCCGGACCAGACGTAGGGCGTGTGGTCGCCGCCCGGCGGCGGCGCGGCGGCGGCCGGACCGGCCGCCGCCTGTTTGGCCACGGCCCACGCTTCGCCCGTCAGCAGCGATTCGTCGACCCGCAAGCCGTTGGCCCGCAGCAGCACGGCATCGGCCGCGATGCGGTCGCCTTCGGCCAGCAGCAGCAGGTCGCCGCGCACCAGCTCGCTGCCCGGGATGCGCAGCGCCTGGCCGTCGCGCAGCACCAGGGCGCGCGGCGAGCTCAGCTCGCGCAAGGCTTGCAGCGCGCGTTCGGTCTTGCCTTCCTGGAACAGGGTGATGCCGATGATCAAGCCCACCATGGCGAGCAGCACCAAGCCTTCCTGCCAGTCGCCCAGCAGCAGATACAGGCTGCCCGCCGCCAGCAGCAGCAGGAACATCGGTTCGCGCATCGCCTGCCACAGCAGGGCCGGCAAGCGGCGCGGCGGCGTGGGCAGGCTGTTGGGCCCCTCCTCGGCCAGGCGCTGCTGCGCCTGCGCGCTCGACAATCCCTGCCATCCGCCCTCAGTCATGGTGCGCTCCCCTGCCGCCGCGGCTCAAGCGCCCGCGGCCGCCCCATCGCCCGGCAGGCCGACGCTCTGCGCCAGGAGGATGTGCTGGCTGGCGCGCAAGCCCATCGCGGCGGCCAGGCGCGTGCGGTCGATCAAGGCGCGCGCCACCGTCGCCAAGCCTTCGGCGGCACACTGCAGCGACACGTTCTGGCTGATGCAGCCGGCGCCGAGCGCGGCCATTTGCAGCCGTTCGCCGGCCGGCACCAGCGGCATGCGCGCCAGGTCGGCCACGTACACCAGGTTGACCGGCGCCTGCGCCACGAAATCCTGGCTGCCGGTCAGGTGCCGCAAGTCTTCACTGCACACATTGAGCAACAGGTTCAGGTCGGCGTCATAACAGTACAGCCCATCTTCCAGGGCGACGTAGACTTCGGTCTCCTGGCCGTTGCAGGCGCTGGGCGCGGTCCGCTGCCCGTCGCAGTTGTATCCGGCCGCCGCCCATAACAGGCGCGACAGCTGGTACAGCGGCAGCGGCGCCGCGGCGAAATCGCGCCGCGAGCAACGGCGTCCCAGGATCTCGATCATCGCCATGCCGAGGTCGCTGACTGCCGCATCCTGCGTCAAGCCGGACGGCCGGATCAGGTCGATTGCGCTATTGGCGCGAAAGTTGGCACCCACGTGGTCTCCCGTGGGGCTCAACGTTCGCCGCCAGCCTCGGCACTGGCGGACGCCTTGGCCGCCGCGTCCGGTTTTGCCTTGCGCGGCTTTTTCTCAGGCACCCAGTGGCCCTTGCCGTCGCGCATATGGTTATGGGGCGCCACCGCAGGCTTGGCGGCCTTGCCCTCCGCTGCCGCTGGCTGGGAGGCGCTGGCCACCGCCGCGCCCTTGGCCGGCGCCGGCGTTTCCTCGCCCCGCGCCGGCAGGCCGAAGGCCAGGGCCAGCAACGTTGTGCCCAACATCAGCTTGCTCGACTTGTTCATGATTTGCTCCTTCACCCTTGGATCGTTAAAAGAAAGTCCGCTTCCACCATAGCCTTGCGCGGACCCTGCCTGCCATGACCTGGGTCAAGTCCCGCCACCGCGGGCCGCTTGGCGCCGCGCCGCCCGCAGGGGCTCAACGGCCACCGCGTACGCGGGCCTGGCCGTTGCCGCCCCAGTGCGGCCAGAAGGCCGGCGTGGCCGCGGCGTAGCGCCGCCAGGCATCGCCGAATTCGGCCAGCGCTTCCCTTTCCTCCTGCCGTGCCAGCCTGACGTACATCACGCACAGCACCGGGAACATCAGCATGGTCAGCAAGGTAGGCCACTGCAGCAGGAAGCCGAACATGATCAGGATGAAGGCCGCGTATTGCGGGTGGCGCAGGCGCGCATACCAGCCGCCGGTCGCCAGCCGGCGCTGGCGCTGCGCCTGGTACAGGGTGCGCCAGGCCGCCGCCAGCAGCAGGAAGCCGCCGAAGATGAACACATTGCTCAGCACATGGAATGGGCCCCAGTGCGGGTTGGCCTTCCAGCCAACCAGCATTTCCAGCAAGTGCCCGGCATCGTGCGACAGCCAGTCGATGCCCGGGAAGTACTGCTTGAGCCAGGGCAGCATCAGGTAGATCGTCAGCGGGAAGCCATACATTTCCGCGAACAGCGCGACCAGGAAGCCCGAAAAGGCGCCGAAGGAGCGCCAGTCGCGCCGCGTTTGCGGCTTGTAGAAGCTGAGCGCGAAGAAGATGAAGATCGCCGAATTCAGGAACACCAGCGACCACAGGCCGTAGCCCGTTTGTGCAGTATGGTCCATTTCAATCCTCCCCGCGCTGGCCGCCGTGCGGCCGGTGACCGTGTCCACGGTGCATGAACAAATGCATCAGCGGACAGGCCAGGAACAGTGCATAGGGCAGCAAGGCAAACAGGTGGGCGCGGTGCTCCATCCACAGGAAGTACGCCGCCACCGCCATGAAGCCCGCCAGCACCAGCTTGTAAACCGAATTGCCCATGATTTCCTCCTATGCGTGCAGGGACGCGATCTTTTTGCCCTTGAGCAGGGCGGAATTGACGATCACGGACAGCGAACTGAGCGCCATGGCCGCGCCCGCGACCATCGGGTTCAGCAAGCCCAGTGCCGCCACCGGAATGCCGACCGCGTTATAGATGAAAGCCCAGAACAGGTTCTGCTTGATCTTCCGCATGGTGGCGCGCGACAGGCGGATCGCACCGACCACATCGCGCACGTCGTTGCGGATCAGGATGATGCCGCCGGTTTCCTTGGCTACATCGGAGCCGGAACCGATCGCAATGCCGATATCGGCCGTGGCCAGCGCGGGCGCATCGTTGACGCCGTCCCCCACCATGGCCACCACCTCGCCGCGCTGCTGCAGGTCGGCCACCACCTTGGCCTTGTCTTGCGGCAGGACTTCGGCCAGCACCCGGCTGATGCCCAGTTCGCCGGCAATCGCATTGGCGGTGCGCTGGTTGTCGCCGCTCAGCATGAAGACATCGATGCGCATGCGCTGCAGTTCGGCCACCGCCTCGCGCGCTTCCGGCTTCAGGGTGTCGGCCACGGCCACCAGTCCCAGCAGCGAGTTGGCGCTGCCCACCAGCATCACCGTCTTGCCGGCCGCTTCCAGTTGCGTCATCGGCGCTTCGGCCGCCGCCGTGGCGAGGGCGGCGTCCTGGAACAGGCGCCGGTTGCCGAGCATGACAGCGGCGCCCTGCACCTGGCCGGTGATGCCCTTGCCGGGCACCGCCTGCACCCCGGTGGCAGCGGCCGGCGCCAGGCCGCGCTCGCGCGCACCGCGCAGCACGGCCTGCCCCAGCGGATGCTCGGACCCGGCCTCCACCGCCGCGGCCAGGCGCAACACGTCGTCCTCGCCCAGTGCGCCCAGGGCCACGACGTCGGTCACGCGCGGTTCGCCGCGGGTCAGCGTGCCGGTCTTGTCGAACACCACCGTGGTCAGGCTGCGCGCCCGTTCCAACACTTCACCGCCGCGTATCAGGATGCCGCCCTCGGCGCCCTTGCCGACCCCGACCATCAGCGCGGCCGGCGTCGCAATGCCCAGCGCGCAAGGGCAGGAAATGATCAGCACTGCGATCGCAGCCAGCAGCGCTTGCGGGAAATTGCCCGCGGCCCACCAGCCGATAAAGGCGATGAACGCCACCGCCACCACCGCCGGCACGAAATAGCGCGTCACCTGGTCGGCCAGGCGCTGGATGGCAGCGGTGCTGGCTTGCGCCTCTTCCACCATGCGGATGATCTGGGCCAGCGCGGTTTCCGCCCCCACCTTGGTGGCCGTGAAGCGGAACACGCCGGACTTGTTGAGCGTGCCGCCAATGACGCTGGCACCCGGCCCTTTCTCGACCGGCATCGATTCCCCGGTCAGCATCGATTCATCGACCGACGAAGAGCCTTCGGTGAGCAGGCCGTCGGTGGGCACTTTCTCGCCCGGTTTGACGATCACGGTCTCGCCCACCATCACGCTGTCGGCCGGGATATCCGTCTCCACGCCCGCGCGCAGCACATGGGCCTGGGCCGGGCGCAAGTCGAGCAGGCGCCGCACGGCCGCCGAGGACTTGGTCTTGATCAGTTCTTCCATGTATTTGCCGAGCAGGACGAAGGCGATGATCACCGCCGACACTTCGAAGTAGACGTCGCGCTCTTCCACCCTGACCGGCAGCACCTGCGGGAAGAACAGCACCGCCACGCTGTAGAAATAGGCCACGCTGGTGCCCAGCGCGATCAGGAAGTCCATATTGATCGAGCGGCTGCGGATGGCATTCCAGGCGCCGCGATAGAAGCCCCAGCCCCCGATGAACTGTACCGGCGTGACCAGCAGGAACAGCCACATGCCCCAGGTGAACCACGGCAGCGCCGGGATCGGTACCCAGGTCAGCAGCGTGGCGCCGGCCGCCAGCGCGAGGAAGGCGCCGGCCCGCAGGACGGCCAGGGCCAGCACGCCGGTCATGGCGATGGTGACGCGCCGCTTCATCGACTTCAGTTCGGTTTCCGGCGATTCGAAGGTGCGCAGGCAACCCTCGCTGCAGAAGTAGTAGCTGCGCCCTCCCCTGTCGGTCCTGAGCGAAGTGGCCTTGGGCACCATCATGCCGCAGACCGGATCCTTGGCCAGCGCCGGCCCCGCCGCTGCCGCAGCGGGCGGTGCGGCGTGCGGTGCGGCGGCAGCGCCGGCGGCGGCGGCGCCATAGTTTCCAGGGTGCGCCAGGAATGCCTCCTGGCAGTGCGCCGAACAAAACCAGTAGCGCTTGCCCTGGTATTCCGCCGTCAGGCTGGCGCTGCTCACATCGACCTGCATCCCGCACACGGGATCAGTTTCCAGTCTGCTGCCTTCCCTCATGGCGCACTCCTTTGGTGATTGGGGCCCATGCTGCGCCGCCGCAGGCGCGCCATCCATGATCCAGATCAAGAATGTGCCCGCGGAGCGCACTTGATCCAGGTCATGGATCGCCTGCACCGCGCCGGGGCAGACTGGAATCCTCACCAATGGAGGCCGCCATGCATGCACCCTTATCAGTCGCCAGCCTTTGCCAACGGAACGTCGTCACCATCCATGAAGAGCGCTCGCTGCGCGAGGCAGCCGAGCTGATGCGCAAGCACCACGTCGGCTGCCTGGTGGTGACCAGCGGCACGCCCGCCAAGGTAGCGGGCATACTGACCGACCGCGATATCGCCATCGTCGCCGTGGCGCGCGATTTCGATCCGCAGACGCTGCGCGTGGCCGACGTCATGCAGGCGCCGGCACATACCATCAGCGCCGCGCAACCAGCCTTCTCGGCGCTGCAGATGATGCGCCGGCATGGCGTGCGCAGGCTGCCGGTGACCGGCGAATTCGGGGAACTGGCGGGCTTGCTGTCACTGGATGACTTACTCGATACCTATGCCGCCGAAATGGCAATGTTCGCCCAGGCCATACGCCGCGAACGCAAGGAGGAACAGCGCGTCATGGTGTGATCCGCCAGGCGCTCCCTGGAGGGTCAGTCGTCACCACGCCGTGGCGTGCTGCGGTTTTTCGAAATGATGGCAAACAGGATCAGGCCATACTCGATCAAGCGGATCACGTAAATCTGGGGACCGTCGGGGTTGAAGGAGAGCGCGGCGAGCAGTACGCGATGGATCGCCTCCAACACGAAGGCCAGGGAAAAAAACAGGAACAGGCGGTCGCCGGAATGGCGCCAATAGCGCAGGAAAAACAGCGCAATCGTCAACGCTGCCATCGTGATGGCGCCACTCAGCCAGGCATTGATCGACATCATTCGTCCTCCCACACCAAACCATACAGTAACGGCAAGAGCGACACCAATCCCGCGGCCAGGCGTACGGTCGATAGGTCGGTTGCCGGCACCAGCAGGCGGTCGACGACCAACAGTACATTGGCCAGGAACATGCCCGTGAAACACAAGCCGCACCAGAATAACAGCCGATGCCGGGTGCTGCGGTAGCTGCGTAACACCAGCACGGCACACGCAAGGGCGGTGGCGGCACACATCAGGTAGATAATGCTGGCCATCTGCTACTTCTCCTTTCTCCACACGAACGCATCTGCCAACAGCTGCGCTTTACCGCTGATTTTCGAATGGATCAATGTGCTGATTGCGATCAGGTTGTGCGCATAGACCGTTGCCAGCCGCGCCAGCAGTTCGTCAAGCTCGCGCGATTCCGGCGCAAAGCGGTACAGGGGTGGCGGCCCCGCCTCCTCGGCCACGATGCCGTCGGCCTTCAGCTCCATCAACAGCTTCAAGGCTTCCCCCTCGCCCAGGTAGAGGCGCCGGGCCACTTGCTCGGGCGGCCATGCCTGCTGGCGATGGTCGCGCAACAGCAGGATGGCTTCAAGGTAAGGGACGGAGGGCACGCGATGGATCACGTAGCGCCGGATATCGTCCGGGATGGAAGTGGTATTCATGATGTGCGGCCACGCCGCGAACAGTCCCAGGCATCTGAAAATTGTTATGGCATGGGAAGGAATATTGCACCAAATGTCAGGGCGACGCAAATGGCCACCTCAACCGTGCGGCCCTCCCGGGCTGCCGCCGCCGCAGCGCCGCCAGATAGAGGACCAACGATGCGATCGACAGCGCGAGCAGCCCGTACAGGAGGAAGTGATAGTCGGTATCGGTGAGTAACAGTGCCGACAATAAGGGGGCCGCGGATTTGGCAATCAGGGAAGGCGCCGCCAGCGCCCCGGCGATTGCACCGTA
Source organism: uncultured Oxalobacteraceae bacterium (assembly GCA_965650885.1). Classification (GTDB taxonomy): domain Bacteria; phylum Pseudomonadota; class Gammaproteobacteria; order Burkholderiales; family Burkholderiaceae_D; genus Rugamonas. The sequence continues at coordinate 20,994 of CBFGQI010000007.1, read as the reverse complement.
GTGGGTGGGGCCGAAGATGGCTTGCGGCAGGGTTCCCCGCAGGATCGTCAGCACCCCGTTGCTCATTCCGTACAGGGCGCCAAACACGATGACGCCGCCGACGCCGGTGCCTGCCAGGCAAAGCACAGCAAGTGCGGCCGGCAATCCGCCCACCGTGAAGACACCGATCACTTGCGGCGTGACACGCCCGGCCAGCACGCGCTCCACAAGGCGGCCGAAAACCTGCATCGGACCGATGAAGGCAGCCAGGGCGACCGCAAGGTGTTCCGGCTGCCCTAGACGGCGGATCAACGGGACCAAGTGCACGGATAATGCCGAAAAAGTGAAGGCATGCAGCGCGAATACGCCAGCGAGCAGCCAGAACACGGGATGCGAGACCGACTGCGCCAGCGAAAAGTCCCTATCCTTCGCCTGCCCGCCGGCCCATCCCGCCGGGCCTTTGCCATCGTCCAGCATGGCGTGCAACGGCAGGCAAACGGCCCATAAGGCAAGCGCGAAAACCACGCACGTGTCGCGCCAACCCAAACGGTCAAGCAAGCCGGCCGTGAGCGGCCAGAACAAGGTACTGGCGAGCCCGCCGAGCAAGGTCACGTTGGAGATCGCGCTGCGGGACGCCTCCCGCAAACTTCGGTTCAGGGTAGCGAATGCAGCTTCGTACAAGGACATCGCCATGCCCAGCCCGATGATGCTCCAGGCGAGGTAATAGGCGGCGATACCATCGCTTCCCGCCAGGATGCAGAGACCGCTTCCCGCGACCAGCGACCCGGCCGCCATGACCCGGCTTCCGCCATACCGGTCGACCAGCGCACCGACCGGCAGCGCAGCCAGCCCTGCCACCAGGACAGCCCAGGAAAACGCACCATAAAGCCGTGCCGGCGACAGGTGCAAATCGGCCCCGATGTGCGGCGCCATCACGCCGAACGCATAGTACAGGACGCCCCACGAAATGACTTGCGTTACCCCCAGTGGCAAGACCGGCGCAATCCTTGTTTTCATCGCCAGCCCCCCGGCGTCAACATCGAGCCGACGCAGGCAAACCAGAACGAGGCCCTACTGGCCAGCGGCGACACCGGCAGCAAGGCGCGCAGGTAAGCCTTGTGCATCCCGTGCCGCGCCCGGCTCATGCGCAGCACCCCGATTTGGCGGGCTGGCGCGGCCGGCAGGACGACGCCGATGCGCACCCGCTTCCATGGCGGGCCTGCTCTTCGACGTCGAGTGCGCAACAGCCACTGCTGCCCAGCGGTGCCGGGCCACCGCAACAGCCGCTCTCCCCTGTTGCCAGCCGCGTGTTGCAAACGCCTGTTTCCGGCAACTCAAGCTGAACGTCGTCCGCGGCGGCAAGGTCGCCCGCCAGGGCGGCCACCACCGACCGCACCTGTTCGTAGCCGGTGGCCATCAGGAAGTTCGGGGCGCGGCCGTAGCTCTTGGCGCCGACTCCGTAATACCCGGGCTCCGGATGCGCCAGTTCCCGGTGGCCGTGGGGCCGCACGGTGCCGCAGCTATGCTCGTTCGGGTCGATCAGCGGGGCCAATGCATCCGTGCTCTCGAGCCAGGGATCGTGGCGTACGCGCAGTTCGCGCGTGAGCCCCAGGTCGGGCCGCGCCCCCGTGGCTACAATGATGCGATCGACTCCTTCAATCCTGCGCACACTTCCATCGGGACCGCTGCCCGCCACCTGCACATGTCCGTCCTGTTCGTGCAGCGCCTCGATCCGGAAATCGGTATGGAGCTCGAGCTGGCCCGACTCCTTCAGCGCCCTCAAACGCTGGCCGAGCAGCCCGCGGGCCGGCAAGCCATCCGCATCGCCGCCCCCGAACACCTTCGCCAGTTGGTTTCCACGCATGGCCCAGACGATCCGCGTACCCGGAGCTTGTTCCGCCAATTGCGCCAGCGCCAGCAAATTGCCTGCGGCGGAATGGCCTGCGCCAACCACCAATACCCGGCGTCCCGCATATTGCTCGCGGGCGGCGCCCAGCACATCCGGCATGCCGTAGCCGATACGCGGCGCCAATGCCTCTTCGCCCCGTGCGGGCAAGCCATTGGCACCCAAGGGATTGGGAGACGACCAGGTGCCGGTGGCATCGATCACGGCCAGCACCCGGTGGTCCTGCTCGCCGTGCGCGCTAGCGGTACGCACGATAAACGGCGACGATTCGCGCCCGCGCGTCCTGACCTTGTCAAAGCCGGCGCGCGCGATCCGGGTAACGCGATGGCCGGTATGCACGTGTGGCGCCAGGGCGGGAAGCCGGGCCAGTGGCCGCAGGTAGCCATCAACCAGCTCGCCGGCCGTTGGCAGCCCATCGTCGGCGGGGGCGCGCCAGCCATGTTCGTCCAGCAAGCGGCGGGCCGCTTTGTCGATATTGTATTGCCACGGCGAGAACAGCCGGACGTGCCGATAGCTGTCGAGGTTCGCGCCCACATCCGCGCCCTGTTCGAAAACCAGCGGCGTAAAGCCGCGCGCAACCAGGTGCGCTGCCGCCGCCAGGCCCACCGGGCCGGCACCCAGCACGGCCACTGGAAGCTCTTCTTTGAGCGAAGCGACCATCAGCGTCGCCGATGCCGGGCAAACGCCCTGGAATTCGCGGGACGATTGCAATGCGGACGGGGCCAGGGCGCGCTCGACCTGCCGGAAGCCGCGCTTGGCAAAGAAGGCGGCGGCAGTGGTGGTCAGCAGGTAGAGGGCGCTGACGCCGGCCCCCCGCGCCTCGGCCATGAGCCGCGCAAGCAGTTGCTCCCCGACGCCCTGTCCGCGCAGCGCGCCGGCGACTGCGACAGAGCGCAGCAACGCGATGCCGTCATAGCGTTCGAAGCCGCCCACGCAGCGGATCTCGCCACCGGCTAGGCCGACGATGAAGTGGTCCAGGTGCTCCCGCGCCCCTTCAACAGGCAGGCCGGCCGCGCGCAGCAACCCTTCGATGCCCGGCCAGTCAGCCGGCCCGGCGCGCCGGAATTCCAATGCCTTGCTCATTTCAATTCTCCTTTGTTATTCGGCGAATGACGAATATCGCGATTCAAAAAAATGCCCTCACAGGGCATTGATCAACTGCTTGAGCTGTCCTATCCGTTCCGGGTTGATGCAGTAGCAGACCCGCTGCGCATCGGACGAACCCAGGATGAGCCCAGCCTCCTTCAAGATCGTGACGTGCTGGGAAATCGTCGATGGCGACAACGGCAATATGTCGGCAAGATTGCCAAAATAGCAGGCGCCGTAGGACGCCAGGTAGCACAACAGCTGCACCCGTGCCGGATGGGCCAGCGCCTTGCACAACTGTGCCACTTCTTCCGCATCCACCGCCGGCAGCGCCTGCCCGGGATTCGCCTCACAACAGCTGGACATGATTTCCTTCTTCGTTCATCGACGAACGAAGAATAGATCCATGTCATCAAGCTGTCAAGATAATTCAATATTATTTGAAATGTCGTAATGACGCGCGTGATGGCGTATCATGCGGCTTTCGCAAACCTGATCGACGTGAGCACCATGGAAACGAAGGAGATCCTGGCCGCCCTGGCGGCCCTGGCGCAAGAATCCCGGCTCAGCGCATTCCGCTTGCTGGTGCAAACGGGGCCGGCAGGACTCCCGGCCAGCAAGATTGGCGAGCAGTTGGGCGTCGCGCCTTCTTCGCTGTCATTCCACCTCAAGGAGTTGTCCCATGCGAACCTCGTCACCTCCCGCCAGGAAGGCAGGTTCGTGATCTACAGCGCCAACTTCGACACCATGAATGGTTTGCTCACCTATTTGACCGATAACTGTTGCGGCGGCACGAGCTGCGCGCCAAAAGGATGTCTATGAATGTCTTGATCCTCTGTACCGGCAACTCCTGCCGTTCGATTCTCGGCGAAGCCACCTTCAACCATTTGGCGCCGCCCGGCTGGCACGCGCTCAGCGCCGGCAGCAAGCCTGCCGGTTACGTGCATCCGCGCTCGCTGGCCCTGCTGGAACGCGAGGGCATCGCGACCGAGGGCTACCACAGCAAGTCCTGGGACGGCTTGCCGCTGACACCGGACATCGTGATCACGGTTTGCGGCAGCGCAGCCGGTGAAGCATGCCCGGCCTACCTGGGTTCCGCGATACGGGCACATTGGGGCGTGGAAGACCCGGCGCATGCCACCGGCACCGACGCCGAAATCGACGCCGCCTTCATGCATGCCTACCGTACCCTGCGCAAGCGCATCGAAGCATTCTTTGCCTTGCCGCTGGAGGAACTGGAGAAGGATCCGGCCCGCTTGAAGGCGGAACTCGACCGCATCGGGGGCCTGGCATGACGCTTACCCGACGCCTGACGGCGGAAGGGCTGGGCACCGCCATGCTGCTGGCCGTGGTGGTGGGTTCCGGCATCATGGCTGAACGCCTCGCCGGCGGCAACATCGCCATCGCACTGCTCGCCAACACCATCGCCACCGGGGCCGGGCTGGTGGCGCTGATCCTGATGTTCGGCACCATCTCCGGCGCCCACTTCAATCCCGTGGTGACGCTTTCCGAAGCGTGGCAGAAGAATGTCGCGGCCAAGGATGTGCTGCCCTATCTCCTGGTGCAGGTGCTCGGCGCTTTCGCCGGCGTGGCCGCGGCGCACGCCATGTTCGGCGAGCCGGCATTTCTTGCGTCGTCCCACGTGCGTTCCGGCCCGGCGCAATGGTGGAGCGAATGCGTTGCAACCTTCGGCCTGATCGGCGTGATCATTGGCTGTTCCCGCAGCCGGCCCGCGATCACCCCATTTGCGGTGGCCGCATACATTACGTCCGCCTACTGGTTTACCGCGTCGACCTCGTTCGCGAATCCCGCCGTCACGCTGGCCCGCGCTGCAACGGATACCTTTGCCGGCATCCGTCCCGCCGACGCACCGGGCTTCATCATGGCCCAGCTGCTTGGCGCGACCGCGGCAACGCTGCTCTTCACCTGGCTCTACCCTGCCGCACCGGCCGGAGCCACGGTGGGCGGGACGGTCGCACCGGGCGAGTTCTAACGCACGAGCCGGCGCAGCCCGGCGACATGGCGGCGCACTTCATCCGCCTCGAGCGGGCCGCCGTGTCCCACCAGCGGCGCCCCTATCGCAGGTGCCACACCAGCCCGAGTTTTTCCCAGCCTCGAATTATCCAGCCGCCCAGGTCCAGATGCCTTGGCTCGTTCACCGCAGCGGTAGGACGCTGGTGGTGGTGGCTATGGAAGCCTTCGCCCAGCAATAACAGCGCGAAAATGATATTGTCGCGCGATTCGTTATCGCTTCCGGCCACCTTGTTGCCAAACATATGGCCAAGCGAATTGACCGACCATGTCAATTGATGGAGCAAGGCGACCCGCGCCGCGCCTGCCCAGAACAGGCATCGATAAGCTTCTTCTTTGCCGCCGGCCCAATATCCCACAGCACCCGGCAAAACGAGACCCAAGGCGACGATTGGCCAATAATATTTCGAAATAGCGGCAATGCTGCGGTCAGCCAGGCAATCCGGCGCATACCGCTCTTTTTGCGACGCCTTCCCGTAAAACATCCAGCCCATGTGGGCATGGAACCAGCCCAGCAGGCGATTCGAAATGGGGCCGTGGTCGGAATACCATGGCGAATGCGGGTCGAACCGCTGGTCGGCGAAGCGGTGATGCCGCCGGTGATCGGCCACCCAGCGGGTGATATCGCCTTGCATGGCCCAGGTGCCGAGGATCCCCAGGCATGCCTTCATCGTTGCGCTGGTCTTGAAGGCGTGATGCGTGAAATAGCGGTGCAGGCCGATTGCAACGCCAAGCACGGTCAAGAAAAAGAAGACCAGGAAGACGACTGATGTGGTGGCTGTCGGCGCAAGCTGCCATGATCCGGCTGCCGCCATCGCAGCCATGATTACCCAAGGCAGGGAAATGGAAGCCCAGTTGAGAAACCTGTTACTCCAATTCTCTTTCGAACTTTGCGAAATACAAGGATCCGTCATTTAGCGATTTAATTATGGTCAAGTCGGCAAGAAGACGCCATTCTAAACAAAAAACCCCGCATCAAACGAAGGACATCATGCAGATTTGGCGTGTCGCGACCGGCCATGCGGTCCTCGCCCAGCGGGGGGCACGAAGCGAACGCCGTTGTAAATCTACTACCCGCCTCCCTCTATGGAAACTTGTATAGTCAATCCATTTTGCGAAATTTCTGTAATTTCACTACAAAATATGTTGATAGCGCGGCTTAAAGTTTGTAAGCTAGTCATGCTCGCGCCTGGGCGGACGCCGCCTCCGCCCACAATTTCTTCACCGGTTGCACAATAAGGATACCCATGAGACACGCCGCCCATGCCCTTTCCCTCCTCGGCTTCGCCCTGTGCACGGCATTCGCTCCGCTGCATGCGACTGCCCAGCAAACGCGGTCGGCGGCGGCAGAACACGTCGCCTGGTCGCGCAACGCGAACATTTACGAAGTCAACATCCGCCAATACACGCAGGAAGGTACGTTCAACGCCTTTGCCGCCCACCTGCCGCGCCTACGCAAGATGGGCGTCGACATCCTCTGGCTGATGCCGGTCCAGCCGATCGGGGAACAGAACCGCAAGGGTCCGCTCGGCAGTTACTATGCGGTACGCGACTACACGGCGGTCAATCCCGAGTTCGGCACGATGGATGACTTCAAGCGCCTGGTGAAGCAGGCCCATGGCCTGGGCATGCACGTGATACTGGACTGGGTTGCCAACCACACGGCGTTCGACAACCCATGGACAGTCGCCCACAAGGACTGGTACCTGAAGAACGACAAAGGCGAAATCTATCCGGTCACCTATACCGAAGGTGCCGAGCCGGAGTACTGGACTGATGTAACCGGGCTGGACTGGAAGCAGCCCGGCCTGTGGCAAGGCATGACCGAGGCGATGGCTTTCTGGGTACGCGAGACCGGCATCGACGGCTTCCGCGCCGACGTGGCGGCCAAAGTGCCGACCGCATTCTGGGAGCAGGCGCGTGCGGAGCTGGAAAAGATCAGGCCGATGTTCATGCTGGCCGAAGCCTGGCAGCCGGAACTGCACAGCGCTTTCGACATGACTTATGGCTGGGATACCCTGGGCATCTTCAAGGACATTGCCAAGGGCAAGTCCGATGCGCGCGCATTGCGCTCCTTCTTCGAGAAGCCGCCCGTCCCCTATGCCGAAAGCGCCTACCGCATGCGCTTCACCAGCAACCACGACGAGAATTCCTGGCACGGCAGCGACGCCGAGCACTACGGCCCGGCCTTCAAGGCGATGGCGGTGCTGGCGGCCACGCTGCCGGGCATGCCCCTGATTTACGGCGGCCAGGAAGGCGGCTTCGACAAGCGGCTGAAGTTCTTCGAAAAAGATCCGATCGAATGGAAGGATTACCCCTATGCCGCCTTCTATGCCGGCCTGCTCAGGCTCAAGCATGACAACCGCGCGCTGTGGAATGGCCAGTACGGCGGACCGCTCAAGGTACTGGAGACCGGTAACGACAAAGTGTTCGCATTCCGGCGCGAAAAGGACGCCAATGTGGTGGCGGTCGCGGTCAACCTGAGCGGGTCGCCGCAGCAGTACACGCTGCCGGGCAGCCCCGCGAAACGCACACTGGCCGCATGGGACTACCGCATCGACACACCAAAAAAGTAAACAGCGCACCGACGAAGGCGCAACACCGGACCTATAGGAGAGTTTTCCCATGAATCATGACGATGTACAGAGCTTCAAGGAAGAGTTGTTGGGGCGTGACATCCGCCAGCTAGGCCGGATGCTCGGTGATACCATCCGCGCGCAGCACGGCGAGCAGGTGTTCAACGAGATCGAATCGATCCGCAAGATGTCGATCAGCTTCCGCCGCGACCAGGACCAGGCAACGCACGCGGCGCTGCGCCGCACGCTCGACGGGATGTCGTCCGAGCAGGCCACGCACCTGATCCGGGCATTCAGCTATTTTTCCCTGCTGGCCAACATCGCCGAGGACCAGCACCATATCCGCCGCACCCGCGCCCACCTGGCCGCCGGCTCGGCGCCGAAGAAAGGCAGCATCGCCCGTGCCGTGCACAGCGTGTTCGAAGCCGGCCGCCTTGCCGACCTGGAGGCCTTCTTCCTGAACGCCTGCGTCAGCCCGGTCTTCACCGCCCATCCCACCGAAGTCCAGCGCAAGAGCATCCTGAACTGCCAGCTGGCCATTGCCCGCCTGATTGGCGAACGTGACCGGGTGCAGCTGACGCCCGAGGAGGAGCGCGAGAACGAAGATGCGATCGGCCGCGGCATCCTGACGCTGTGGCAAACCCGCCTGCTGCGCCCGGCCAAGCTGACTGTGATGGACGAGGTCGAAAATGGCCTGTCCTTCTTCGACAGCACGATTTTCAAGAGCCTGCCACGCCTGTATGGCTCGCTCGAGGATGCCCTCGGCGAGAAGGATGCGCGCTGGAGCGACGCCGAGCTGCCATCGTTCATGAAGGTGGGCAGCTGGATCGGCGGCGACCGCGACGGCAACCCCTTCGTCACGGCGGAGGTCCTGCGCGAAACCCTGAAAACCCAGGCCGCCCAGGTCCTCGATTTCTATCTGGACGACTTGCGCAAGCTGGCCTCGCAGCTGTCGCTGGCGCAATCGCTGTGTGCGAGTTCGGACGAACTCCACGCGATTGCGGTGCGCGCCGCCGACGATTCGCCGCACCGCCTGGACGAGCCTTACCGCCGCGCCCTGTATGGCATACGCAGCCGCCTGGCGGCTACCCGGGAATGGCTGCTGTCCGGCCAGCCGGCGCCAGGCGCCCTGGCCTACGCCAGCCCCGCCGGGCTGCTAGCCGACCTCGATGTGGTGCACCATTCGCTGGTGGCGCATGGCGCCAGGCAGCTGGCACGCGGCGGCTTGCGCCAGCTGCGCCGCGCGGTCCGGATCTTCGGGTTCAGCCTGGCGCCGGTCGACTTGCGCCAGAATTCCGACGTGCATGAGCGCGTGGTGGCCGAGTTGCTGGCGCGCGCCCGCCCCGGCCTCGACTACCTGGCCATGGACGAGGCCGGGCGCAGTGCACTCCTGCTGGAAGAACTGCGGTCGCCGCGCCTGCTCATGTCGCCGTTCGAACAGTATGCCGACGAAACGGAGTCCGAGATGGCGATCCTGCGCGAAGTGAAAAACGCGCACGCAAGGTATGGCCGCGAGTCGGTCACCAACTACATCATCTCGAAGGCTGCCAGTGTGTCGGACTTGCTCGAAGTCGCACTGCTGCTGAAGGAAACCGGCCTGTTGTGCCCGGATCCGGTCGCGGTCGGCCTCAACATCATCCCATTGTTCGAAACCATCGACGACCTGCGCGCCGGCCCGGCCATCATGGCGCGCGCATTCAGCCTGCCGTTCTACATGGCCATGCTGCAATCGCGTGGCCAGGTGCAGGAAGTCATGCTGGGCTATTCGGACAGCAACAAGGACGGCGGCTATGTGACGTCCGGCTGGGAATTGCACAAGGCCGAGATCGAGCTGGTCGAGGTATTCCGGCAGCACGGCGTCAAGCTGCAACTCTTCCACGGCCGCGGCGGCTCGGTCGGACGAGGCGGCGGCCCCAGCTATGAAGCCATCCTGGCCCAGCCGGCCGGCGCGGTGCAGGGCCGGATCCGCCTGACCGAACAGGGCGAGGTGATCACGGCGAAGTACGCGAACCCGGAGGTCGGGCGCCGCAACCTCGAAGTCCTGGTGGCAGCCACGATGGAGGCCACCCTGCTGGCGCACGACCAGCCGGAACCCGGCGCGGACCAGACCGGGGCGATGGAATTCCTGTCCGGCGAAGCCCTGCGCAGCTACCGCGCGCTGGTGTATGAAACACCGGGTTTCGAGACGTACTTCTGGGAGTCCACCGTGATTTCCGAAATCGCCGCGCTGAACATCGGCAGCCGCCCTGCCTCGCGCAAGAAATCCCGGTCGATCGAAGACTTGCGCGCCATCCCGTGGGTGCTGAGCTGGGCGCAATGCCGCTTGATGTTGCCGGGCTGGTACGGCTTCGGCACCGCGGTCGAGCGTTTCGTGCAACAGGCCCCAGCCGAACGCCTGGCGCTCCTGCGCACGATGTATCGCGAGTGGCCGTTCTTTACCACCCTGCTGTCGAACATGGACATGGTCCTGGCCAAGAGCGATATTGCGATCGCCAGCCGCTACGCGGAACTGGTCAGCGACGCAGCGCTGCGCACCGGCATCTTCAGCGCCATCAGTACCGAGCATGCGCGCACGGTTGCGGCGCTCAGGCAGATCACCGGCCAGGACGAACTGCTGGAGGCCAATCCCCTGATGCAGCGCTCGCTGCGCAACCGCCTGCCCTACATCGACCCGCTCAACCACCTGCAGGTCGAACTGCTGCGGCGCTATCGCAATGGCGCCGACGATGAGCCGACGCGCAGCGGCCTGCACATGTCGATCAATGGCATCGCGGCCGGTTTGCGCAACAGCGGCTAGGAAGGACAGTCCATGACCACCACTACCAACAACAATGCACGTTTGCCGCTACCGCCCCGCCCGTACCGCATCGGCCTCGCGTCCAGCCGCGCCCACCAGGATGCGCCCGACTCCGCGCTGGTGCGGCTGCTCCAGGACGCCCATCCGGCCATCGTGGACCACCTGCAGCCCGAGTTCGTCGTCGTCGGCAGGACCCTCGATGCGATCCAGCAGCACCGGCTGCTGCCTGGCTATCCCTCGATCGAACGCTTTCCTTACGGGCGCGAGGGCGGGCTCATGAAACTGGTGTCGCGGGTCGTCGACAGCGACCCTGCGCGCACCCTCGACGCAGTCATTTACCTGATCGATCCGGTCGACCCATCGTCCAACTTCCCCGAAGCGCTGGCGCTCAAGCGGCAATGCGTCATCCACGGCAAGCCCTTCCTGTCCACCCTGGCCGGCGCCAGGGAATGGCTGGAGCTGGAAGCATGCGCGCTGGGCGCGCCGGCCGACGCCGCGCTCGACCCGACGTTTGCATTGTCGGGTGAACGTATTGCCCTGATCGCCCACGACGCGCTCAAGGAGCGCATGCTGGCGCTTGCCGAGCAACATTTTGAGCTGCTGGACAGCTTTGCCGTGCGCTACGCGACCGGCACCACCGGCGGCCTGCTGAACCAGCTTGCGCAGCGGATCAAGGGAGAAAGCGCCGGACGCAACTGGGTCCAGCCCTTCCTCAGCGGCCCGCTGGGCGGCGACGCCCAGATCGCCGAGCTGATCCTCGAGCGGCGGATCCGCCGCGTACTCTTCCTGGAAGATCCCCACGTCGCCCGCCAGCACGAGGCGGACATTCAACTGCTGGAGCGCGCGGCGCGGACCGTGACCGATTACGCACTGTGCGCCAGCGACACTGCCGGTGCCGACCGCTGGTTGAGCCTGCTGGCCAAGCGTTCCGGCCTCAAAGGATGACTTAAATGCTGATGCGAAACTGTTGCGCGGCCTTGCTTGGACTGTCGGCGGCATTTGCGGCCGCCGCCCAGGAGCAGCCTGGGCCCGACCCGAAAGCGACGGAAGTCTGGGCACCGGAACCCCGGCGCGTGGTACCCGGCGCCGCGTTCCTTGCGCCTTCGGACGCCCTGGTGCTGTTCGATGGCAAGGATCTGCGCGAGTGGGTCTCGACCGCTTCGCCTGGCAAACCGGCGGACTGGATCGTGGCCGACGGCGCGTTCACCGTCCGTCCCGGCAGCGGCAATATCCAGACCAGGCGGCTGTTCGGGGACTACCAGCTGCACCTGGAATGGCGGGTGCCGGCGACCGTCACCGGCAGCGGCCAGGCCAGGGGCAACAGCGGCCTGTTCCTGGCATCGACCGGCATCGACAGCGGCTACGAGCTGCAGATTCTCGACTGCGCCAACAACCGCACCTATGCGAATGGGCAGGCGGCCAGCGTCTACAAGCAGCATATCCCGCTGGTCAACGCTTGCGCGGCAGCGGGGGAATGGCAAACCTATGACGTCATCTGGACGGCGCCACGGTTTTCCGCCGACGGCTCGCTGCTATCGCCCGCCTACGTGACCGCCCTGCACAACGGCGTCCTGGTGCAGCACCATGCGGCCCTGCAGGGCGAGTCGGTGTATGCGGGAAAGCCATCCTACCGGCGGCACGGCGCCGCCCCGATCAAGCTGCAGGACCACGGCGATCCGGTCAGCTTCCGGCATATCTGGGTGAGGCCTCTCGGCCCGCTCTAAAAAAAACCGCCGCCGTGCCTGGCAGGCGACGGCGGCGGTGCGCTGGTTCCCTTATCAGAACGAGTACTGCGCCAGCAGGGTGTAGCGCGGGCCGCTCATGAAGACCTGGCGGGTGAAGTTGCCCGCGTGTTGCTCCATGATCTGGCGCGTGTACGAGTTGGTCAGGTTGGTGGCTTCCAGGCCGACGCGGAACTTGTCCGTGAAGTCGTAGAAGATCGAACCGTCCAGCTGGCCGTATGGCGCCTGGTACAACGGCAGGCCGAAGGCCTGGTCGTTGTTGGTGGTCGGGATCAGGAACTTGCCGGGCGGTGCGGCCGGGTTCGTGTTCAGGCCGTTGTTGCCGCGGCTGCCCCACTGGGTCACGCCCAGCAGATAGCGCGAGCGCCAGTTCCACGCCAGGCGGGCCGACAGGCCGTGCTGTTCGTACATGACCGCGAAGTTGAGGGTGTGGCGCGACAGGCCCTGCAGCGGTGTATTGCCGAAGGCGCGTCCGTCGGTATCGCAGCCGTTGATGAACAGGTTGTAGTTGGACGAAGCGTCGCTACCCGAGCACCATGCCTCGAACACCGGCTTGTTCAGCGTGCGGCGGCTCGAGACGTAGGTCCAGCTGGCCTGGGTACCGATGCCCTTCAGCCAGCTGGGCACGAAATCGTAGTACTGCTGGTGGGCGATTTCGAAACCGCGGGCGAAGCCCTTGGCGCCGTTGACCGGACCGGTCACCGTGAAGTTCTGGGCCTTGCCGTTCACGTCAGTCGCCGTGTAGGTGTAAGCCTGGGTGGTGACGATGTCCTTCAAGTCCTTGTTGAACGCCGCGAACGTCAGCGAGCCGGCTTTCGCGAAGTACCATTCCGCGGTCAGGTCGAAGTTGGTCGACGTGGTCGGCTTCAGGTAGGCGTTGCCGTCGCTGCTGCCGGTCAGGCTGGTGCCGTCGAAGTGCACCGCGGTCGTCTTGCCCGAAGCGTCCTTGGTGGTCGTCTGCAGGTACTGCGCGTTCAGCGTCGTTTGCACCTGCAACTGGCCGAAGTCCGGGCGCGACAGCGACTTGGAGGCGGCAAAGCGGAATTGCAGCTCGTCGTTGTACTTCAGGCGCAGGTTCAGGCTCGGCAACCAGTTGTGGTAGGAGTTGCGGGCCGACATCCGCTCCGCGATCGGGGCGATGTTGACCAGGTTCTCCTGGCCAGTCGCGATGACGCCAGGCTCGATGACGATCGGGTTCGGCGGCGTGTACGAGACGTAGCCGCTGCCGGCGCCGTCGGTCTTCACGTAGCGCAGGCCGATGTTGCCGTCGATCGGGTATTTCAGGTCATCCCAGCCAAAACGCAGCTGCGCGTAGGCGGCGCGGGTCTTTTCGGTCTGCGTGTTGGTGGCGGCCGGATGCTCGAAGCTGGCCGGCACCCACGGGGTGCAGGTCGAACCCTGTTCCTTGCACAGCACGTCGTGGTAGGCGTGGATCTTCGACCACTCCTCTGGGAAGCCGCGCACCGTCGCCTCGTCCGCGAACAGCATTGGCGGGAGGTTGTATTTGCCATCGAAGAAGTTGTCGATCTTTTGCAGCGAAGCGCCGCCGGCGAAACGCGGGTCATTCAGGCGTGCGACGTGCGGGATCTGCCAGCCTTCCATCCACGGGAAGGTGATCGCCTGCCAGTTGTAGAACCGCTGGGCCTTGTTGTTGACGCCTTCGCGGTTGGCCATGCGCACGCCGAAGCGGATATCGCGCAGCACAGGATCGTCGAACGAATACTTGAGGTCCGATTTCCAGGCCTTCTGGGTCGCCTTGGCGCGGTCCAGCGCTTCCTGGGTATAGGCCCAGTAGTAGTTTTTCGGGTCGGCCATGTAGGCTTCCGAACCCAGCTTGATCTGCGGCACCTTGCCGGTCATGTCCATCGTCTGGTTCGGCATGATGAAGCCGGTCGAAACGTCGGCGTCGAAGCCTTCGGTGGTCGACCGCACGTGCTGGAAGTCGTTGGTCCAGGTCACGGCCGGCGACACGCGCCATTGCACGTTGAGCGAGGTGTCGGCGGTGCTGTTCTTACGCGTGTTGATGCGCTGCGAGCTGTTGAACGGCGAGCCGCCATAGGTCGGGTTCGAGATCGTGCCGCTCTGGAATACGCCATTGTTGTCGAACACCGAGTCGGCGCTGGCGACCTGCTGGTACCACTTGTCTTCCGACGACGTCACGACGTGTTCATCCAGGTCTTCCTTGTAACGCGAGCGGAAGTAGGTCAGGCCAGCCGTCACGTCCTTGTTCGGGCGCCACTGCAGGGCAGCGTAGTCGCCGCGGCGGTCGCGGTCGAATTCCTGCGAGCGGTAGCCCACGCCCAACGGAATCCATTTCGTCTTGGCGCGGTCGTACAGGGCCGGATCGGTCGAATTCACGTGCGGCCAGTAGGGGTCCACGCCCACGCCGTCCGAGCGGGTCGGGCTCTTGGTGTGGACGAAGTCGACCAGGGCGCCGATTTCGCCGATTGGCGTGTTCCAGCGGTTCGACAGCAGGATGGTTCCGCTTGGGGATGGCGCGCCCTTGAGCAGCGTCGAATAGGTTTCCGACACGCCCAGCACACCCTTGAAGCCTTTGTAGTCGAACGGCATGGCCGTGCGCAGGTTGACCAGGCCGGCAATCGCGCCTTCCACCTGTTCCGCGGACGGGTTCTTGTACACGTCGACGCCGGCCATCAGCTCGGGCGGCACGTCGGCGAAGCCGAGCGAGCGGCCGCCGCCGGCCGAGAACGCATCGCGGCCATTGAGTTCCGAACGGACGTACGTCAGGCCGCGCACCGAAGCACCGGAGCCCTCGACGGACTGGCGGTTCGGGTCGCCCGGCACGTTACGGTCGATGGTGACGCCGGCGATACGCTGCAGCACCTCGGTGACAGAACGGTCGGGCAGCTTGCCAATGTCTTCGGCGACGATGGAGTCGACGACTTCGTCGGCCTCCTGCTTGAGTTTTTGTGCGGATTGCAGTGCTGCGCGCTGGCCGCTCACCACCACGACGTTGGTGGTATCGGCGCTCTGGGCCCATACCGGGCTGGCGTGCAGCACGACAAGATGTGCGACCGCAGTGGCGATCGCAGTCCTTTGTAACTTGCTCATTTGTCTCCTGCTGAACTGTATTTTATTTATAAAGAACAGGCCGTGAGGCACTGGTTCCACGCTTTGTCTCACTCAGACAGTGATACGCTACCATAAAAATACAACAATTTGTTGTACGCAACCATTACTATTGCGCGGAAGAGGCTGCCTACCCTACACTGCTGTCATAATTACGACAGGAGACGGGATGAACAGCAATGACAGACAGGATGGCGCGATCCGCAGGATCGTCATCGTAGGGGGCGGCACCGCCGGCTGGATGGCGGCGGCCCCGCTGGCCCAGCGCCTGGCACGTCATCCCACCGAGCCCTGCGAAGTGATCCTGGTGGAATCGTCTGAGATCGCAACCATCGGGGTCGGCGAGGCGACCTTGCCCACGATCCGCCTCTACAACGACGCGCTGGGCCTGGATGGCGCCGACTTCGTCAGGAAAACCCAGGCCAGCTTCAAGCTGGGCATCGAGTTCAAGGACTGGGGCCACGTCGGCAACCGCTTCTTCCACGCCTTTGGCGATTTCGGCCCGCCGCTGGCCGGCACCGCTCCCCATATGCACTGGCTGCGCATGGCGCAGCAATTCAGCAACATGCCGGCGCTGGAGAACTGGTCGATGCCCGCGGTGATGGCGCGCCATGGCAAGTTCACGCCCCCGAACGAGGACACGCCCGGCCTGACCGACGCCTATTCCTACGGCTTTCATTTCGACGCCGGACTGTACGCCAATTACCTGCGCGACTACGCACTGGCACACGGCGCGCAGCGCATCGAAGGCATGATCGTCGACGTCGAGCAGCACGCGGTGAGCGGCTTCGTTACCGCCGTGAAGCTGCGCGACGGCCGCCGTGTCGAAGGCGACCTGTTCATCGACTGCTCGGGCTTCCGCGGCCTGCTGATCGAGGGCGCCCTGCAGGCGGGCTACGAGGACTGGAGCGAGTACCTGCCCTGCAACAGCGCCCTGGCCGTGCCCTGCGCCTCGGTCCCGGACCTGACGCCTTATACCCGCTCCACCGCGAAGGAGGCAGGCTGGATCTGGCGCATCCCGCTGCAGCACCGCACCGGCAACGGCCACGTGTACAGCAATGGCTTCACCAGCGACGAGCAGGCGCGCCGCGTGCTGCTCGACTCCCTCGACGGCACCGCGCTGGACGAGCCGCGCCAGTTGCGCTTCGTCACCGGGCGGCGCCGCAAGTCCTGGGTCAAGAACGTGGTCGCGATCGGCCTGTCGGCCGGCTTCGTCGAGCCGCTGGAATCGACCAGCATCAACCTGATCGAAACGGCGGTGGGCAAGCTGCTCGAACTGTTCCCCGACCGCGACTGCTGCCCGGAGCTGGCCGACGAATTCAACCGCGTGATGGGCACCCGCTATGAATCGGTGCGCGACTTCATCGTCCTGCATTACAAGCTGACCAAACGCGACGACTCGGAATTCTGGCGTTACTGCGCCAACATGGCGATCCCTGACTCGCTGCGCCACCAGATCGAGCTGTTCCGCGCGACCGGGCGCGTGGCGATCCTTGATCGCGCCGGCTTCGCCGAGCCCTCTTACGTGGCAATGATGATGGGCCTTGGCGTGGTGCCCAAGCGCTATGACCCGCTGGCTGACAGGGTCGACATCCGCGTGGTGCACGGCCACTTCGCAGGCCTGCGCGACATGATCGCCCAGGCGGCGGCGCGCATGCCGGCGCACGGCGCGTATGTCGCGAACCAGTCGCAGGCGGCGGCAGCGAAAGCCTCACGGCAGGCGGCCTGACATCGGGACCAGCACCTCCAGGTCATAACGCTGGCCGGCAGCTATGCCGTCCACGCGCGCCTGGGGCAGCCGATGGCCGGCTTGCCACACCTCGACCGCGGCGACGGCAGCGCGCCGGATGTTGAGCGTGAACTGCGCGCCGCGGAAGCTGCGCTCGACCCGCATGCCGTCCCACCCCGCTGGCAGGCTCGGTGCAATCGCCAGGCCGTCGGCATCCCCGCGCAAGCCGCACAGCCCTTCAATAAAGCAGCGGTAGGCCCACGACACGGTGCCGGTATTGAACAGCTGACTCGAACGGCCCGCCGTGCGCGGATACTCGCGATGCGCCCCACGGTAGTAATTCGGGATGAATACCGGCAGCTGGCCCCGTTGCAGGTAATCGGCCTGGTCCGGCCCCGGGATCATCTGGCGCAGCAGCGCATAGGCGCGGCCGCCTTCACCGATGGTGTACAGGCTGTAGATGTAGAAGATCGCCGCGTGGTTGTAGACCGCGCCGTTTTCGGCCGACCCCGGGTGCTTCTGCGTCACGCGGCCGACATCCTCGCGCATCTTGCTGTAGGGCGGCGCGAACATCGTCACGCCATAGGGAGAATAGAGCTGATCCTCGACTTCGGCCATCATCATGGCACGCTGCTTCTGGCTGGCCGCCCCGGACAGGATCGCCCATGCCTGCGGGTTCAGGTAGATGCGCCCTTCCCTGTCTTCCTTGACGCCGAACTTCACGTTGTCGTCGGTGATCCCGCGTGCGAACCAGCGGCCGTCCCACAGGTGCGCGTTGGCCGCGCCGTTCATGTCGGCGGCGCCTTCGCGGAATTGCTTCGCCTGCGTCAGCGCGCCGCGGTGTTCGCACATATCGGCCCACAGGTTCAGCGCATACGCTGCCGCCACCGTGAGCCAGCCGGATACGCCGCGCCCCTTGTAGCCGACCATATTCATCGGGTCGCACCAGTCGCCCTGGGCGATGAAGGACAGCCCGCGCTCGTCGCGTTCCTTGAGCAGCCATTCCATCGCGCGGCCGACGCGCGCCGCCACGGTTTCGCCGCGCCCGCTGCCGTCGACCACGACTTCGTCGAGCAAAGCCCAGTCGGCGGTTTCGTCGAGGTAAGCCTTGAGTGACACCGGCAGCCAGACGCAGTGGTCGGTATGCGGCACCTGGTTGATGTATTTGAGTTCCGCCCCTTCGGCCAGCAGGATCCCGTCGGGCATGGCGCCGCTTGCCTCCTGCTGGCTCAGCGCATGCAGGAAGGCAGCCCGCATGCGCTGCGGCTGCACGTAGCTCATGCCCATATTGTCTTGCAGGTAGTTGCGCGTTTGCGGGTCGGTGGTGAGGCGGTTGACATCACCGTGATAGAAGACCTGGCGCGGCAGCCAGTGGTTGACGAAGTTGTCGAGCTCCGGGTCGGGAGTATGGATGCGCAGGCAACCACTGCCGATTGCGATGTATGCCGCGTAGTCGGCTGCCGTCCTGGCAAATGCTTCGGCCGAGAGGTAGCGCTCGCGCATACGGATAATTTCGGCGTCGTCGAAGGCCGGACCGAACAGGAAGCGCTTCTCCACCACGGCGCCGGCGGCGAGCGCCAGCTTGTACTGCACCACGGCGGCGGGCGTCTCGTAGCGGGCGTCGCCGTTGCCCAGTGCCTCCGATTGCAGGGCGCTCGGCTGGTGCAGGCCGCCTTCCCCCTCAAACACGGCCTGGTTCACTTCCCACGAATCCGGCGCATCCTCGCACAGAAAATAGGTCTTGTCCTTCAAGTCCTTGTTCCTGAAGTAGTCCGCCACCTTCTGATAAGGCGTCACGCTGCTGGCGACAATGCCACCCAGGTCCGCGCGGTATTCGCCCGACTGGTTCATCCACGACATATAGCCGATCGGGAAATACGGCGTCACGCTGATCTTGCGGGCGCGGCCAGTCAGGTTGCTCACTTTCAGCGACCAGAGTTCCACCACGTCGTCGGTCGGCAAGCCCAGGCGCAATTCGACGCGCAGGCCCAGGTGTTCAACGGTCCACAGCAGGTCCGACTTGCCGACCGAAAATGCGAAGCTGTCGGGCTGCTGGCGCACCGGTTCGTAGGGAGCGGAAAACAGCTGCCCGCTCTCCTCGTCCTTGATGTAGACGAAACGGCCCGGATGGTGGGCATAGTACGCCTGCTCCGGCTGCATGAACGTCCTGGCTTCCAGGTTCGGTGCGTGCGCGTACTTGGCAGGTTCCGGCTGCATGAACTGCGCCACCGCGTAGCCGCGGCAAGTGGCCTGGATCATCATCTTGCGGTTCCACAGGAAGCCGGCGGCGTTCGGCATGGCGCTTGGGCTGGACAACTCGAAGCGGTTGCCGCCATCGGTAGGACGTAACACGATTGATACTCCGTTGGTCAGGTTTGCGGCGCCTTGCGGGCCAGGAGTTCAGCCTGCACCTGCGCCAGCCGCTTTCCGTCAAGCTGGTAGAAGCACATGCAGGCAACGGCGAGCAAAGCAAACAGGGCGGGGATGAGCGACATCAGCCAGACGATGCCATCCTGCGAACCGGTGCTCTGGACGGCATTGGGCACGTAGCCGAGCGCGGTAAAGATCGCACCGATGACCGCCACCGCCACGGCGGTGCCAAGCTTTTGCGAAAAAGTCGCCGCGGCAAACGTCAGCGCCGTGGCGCGGCGACCGGTACGCCACTCGTTATAGTCGGCCGTGTCGGCGTACATGGAAAAAGCCAGCGGCGATTTGGGCCCGAGCACGAAGCCCGTCGCCGCCTGCAGCACGTACATCAGCGTGACCTGCTCCTTCGGGATGAAGAAGAAGGCGCACGAAAACAGTGCCGTCAGGCTCATGAGGATGATCATCAGCTTCTTCTTGTCGACGAAGCGCGTCATTACCGGCGTTAGTGCCGCGCCGATACTGGCCGCGATCATATACGCGGGTACGAAGGACGCGATCAGGTCCGGCCGCCCTACGTAATACTTGAAGTAATAAGCCGCGGTGGTGCCGCGCAGCGTGATGGTTACCATGATGATCAACGCGAGGAAGAACAGCACCACCCAAGGTCCATTGCGGGTCAGGTCGCGGACATCCTGCACCAGGTCATGCTTTTGTCCTGCTGGCGGCGCAATGCGTTCGCGCGTGTTGAAGAACGCGAGCGAGAACAGGCAGGCAGCGCCGATCCCCCACGCCAGCATCGTCAGTTGCCAGCCGCGTTGCGCATCGCCTGCGCCGAGCGTCTTGACCAGCCACGGTGTCGCGGCCGTCACCATCGTGCTGCCGGCGAAGGCGAAAATGAAGCGCAGGCCATTGATGGAGGAACGCTCCTGCGAATCGCTCGACATCACCCCAGACAGCGCGTTATAGGGAATATTGACGCAGGTGTAGCACACCATCATCAGGAGGTAGGTGGCGTAGGCCCACACCACCTTGCCATCTTGCGACAGCTCGGGCGTGGTGTAGGTCAGCACGGCAGCGCCGGCCAGCGGCAGCGCGCCCCACACCAGGTAGGGACGGAATTTCCCCCAGCGGGTACTGGTGCGGTCGGCCGCGGCACCGATCAGGGGATCGGTGAAGGCATTGACGATCTTCACGATGAACATCATCGACGCCGCCACGCCGGCGCCCAGGCCAAAAACATCGGTATAAAAGATGAGCAGGAAGGTCGAGACGTTGGCCCAAAAGAAATTGAACCCCATGTCGGCAGCGCCGTAACTGAGTTTTTCACGCCAGGACAAAACAGGTGCGGACATAGAATATGATAGCGCTACCAAACACTACCCTAGTATGCTGCTTGCTTTGCCCGGCTGTCAAGACACTCAGTGGCCGCCAATCAATTGGGTCGCGATGTCCGGCATGAATTCCCCGCCGGCCCGGCACAACCATCCGCTTCGCCGGGCCCCTTGATCAACTGCGCGGCAAACCCCGCCGTTCACGGCGAGGTCAAGAGCGCGGACGGCGCAGCCGTCCTTTGGTTTCCATTAATGCGGCGTTTGCTGCTGTTCGATGTATTGCCGAATGACGGCAATCGTAGCGCCGCCACAACTGCCAGCGAAATACGAGGGCGACCACAAGGCACCGCCCCAAAGCTT
>CBFGQI010000006.1:0-88456 GCA_965650885.1 uncultured Oxalobacteraceae bacterium | reverse complement strand
GCCGCCAGCGTTCAATCTGAGCCAGGATCAAACTCTTCAGTTCAATCTCTGTTTTATGGCATTGCTGCCATGGTCACTCACTCAAAATACTGACTTGAATATTTTGTGCGAGCGTTAAATATATTTTGAGCATCGAAGCCTTGCGGCTCCGGGCACATCATCAAACGCCCACACTTATCGACTGTTGATTGTTAAAGATCCTGCATTTTCGCCGACGAAGCGTTGTGTTCGTCGTGCAGAGAAGTGAGATTATGCGTTACATCCTGCTAGTCGTCAACCCCTCTGTTTTTCGCTTCGTCGCTTGCGCGTCGTTGCGAGGGACAGAACTATAGCAAATGATCGGACTGTCCGCAAGGGCCTTCTTCTATTCCCGGATTTCTGCATTCTGTCGCACACCTGTGGCGGCTTTGCGCAAGGTTATCTACACTTGCCCCATATTCAATAGAAAGTCGCGAATGTTTCCCACACCGAAAGCCCAAGACACCGCTAAAACCATCCTGGCCTGGCTGCACCGTGGCTTTGATGCGATCACCGGCTGGGTGACGCAACTGTCTTGGTGGAAATTCTTCCTGTTCGCCGCACTCTCAATGATCGCGGCATCCATCTTGCAGGACGAACTATTCTCCCCTTCCCGCGACGAAGAAATGGCGATGCGCTCGCACAAGCGCAGCAAGACTGCCGACCCGAACATCACGATCGACGACAGCGGTATCCACTTCAATCCGCGCGCCGGCAAGATCAAGAAGCAGTCCAGCGAGTCCGAAGCCGGCGCGGAAGGGCACGGCGACGACATGGCCAATGCGCACGCGGCTGCCGAAGCTGCCGAGGCGGCCGCGGCAGCCGCTGCGGAGGCCGCAGCCCCCGCCCTGCCGGAAAATCCAGTTTCGCCCATGATCCCGGCGCCGCCCGAGCCGCCCGCAGCCAAGCGCAACAAGGCTAAGCCGCCTGTCGCACCGGCAGCACCGGTTGCCCCGATGCCGGGCGAGGAAGTCCACATCGAACTGCCGCCGCAAATCGGCGAAGAACTGTCGAATGCACTGGAACAGGCAGTCGATAGTGCAGCCGAGGAAAAGGTATCGCGCTACCACAAGCAAGCTTCGACCTGGTTCACCAGTTTCATCACCTTGCTGTTGCTGGCCCTTTTCGCGATGAAAGCGCTGGTTGGGGGCAAGAAGAAGGCCGAAGCGGAGGCACAGGTCGCCAATGCCGCTGCTGAGCGCGAGTCCATGCAGCGCCAGCTGAGCGAGGCGAAAATGCAGATGATGCAAGCGCAAGTCGAGCCGCACTTCCTGTTCAATACCCTGGCCTCGGTGGAACACTTGATCGAAACCGACCCGCCGCGCGCCTCGGCCATGCAGCGCAGCCTGATCAAGTACTTGCGGGCCGTCCTGCCGCAGATGCGCGAAAACAAGCTGACCAGCAGCCTGGGCAGCGAGGCGGACATGGTCGTCGCCTACCTGGCCCTGCTGAAGATGCGCATGGAAGAACGCCTGACCGTCGACTTCGACATTACCGATGGCCTGCGCTCGGCCGCCTTTCCGCCGATGATGCTGCAATCGATGGTCGAGAACGCCATCAAGCACGGCCTGGAAGGCAAGCCGGAAGGCGGCTACCTGAAAGTGCGTGCCGAGGTGGCCCACAACAAGCTGCGGGTGACCGTGACCGACAATGGCCTGGGCTTCGGCGCCAAACCGAGTACCGGTACCGGCCTGGGCCTGACGAATATCCGCGAACGCCTCAAACTGCTGCACGGCGACCAGGCTTCGCTGAAGATCGAGCCGAACCAGCCGAGCGGCGTGATTGCGATCATCGAGGTGCCATACCAGTTGGCGCGCGCCGAATAAGCGATTGCCATTAGCAGCGATCCATTGAATAATTGATACTTCTTATTTCATCAAGTAGAGCACCATGCCCACAGCAATTATTGCCGACGATGAGCGACTGATGCGTGACCAGCTGCGCATGCGCCTGGAACAAGTCTGGCCGGAACTGGAAATCCTCGGCGAAGCCAAGAATGGCGATGAAGCCATTGAACTGGTCGACGAACTGAAACCGGATTTCACTTTCCTCGATATCCGCATGCCGGGCAAGACCGGCATGGAAGCGGCCGCGGAGATCGGCAACAAGAGCAATGTGGTATTCGTCACCGCCTACGATGCCTACGCCGTCGAAGCCTTCGAGCGCGGCGCCGTCGACTACGTTCTGAAACCGCCTGAGCCGGAGCGTTTGAAGATCACGGTCGAGCGCTTGAAGAGCCGCCTGTCGTCGCCGGCTGCCAGCGCCGCGCAAGGCGCGGACATGGCCGCCATCCTGAACCAGCTGGCCGAAAAAATCGCGGCGCCCAAGCCAAAGTACCTGCAGTGGATCCAGGCCAGCATCGGCTCCGACCTGCGCATGATCCCGGTGGAAGAAATCCTGTTCTTCCGTTCGGACGAAAAATACACTTGCGTGCAGACCGACAAGTTCGAGGCCCTGATCCGCAAGCCGGTGCGCGACCTGGCCGAAGAACTCGACCCTTCGCTGTTCTGGCAAATCCACCGCGCCACGCTGGTCAACGTCAATGCCATCGAAGGCGTGACGCGCGATATCCGCGGCCGCCACCTGGTCATGATCAAGGGCCGCAACGACAAGCTCGAAGTAAGCCGCTCATTCCTGCACCTGTTCAAGCAGATGTGATCCATATCAAGCCGCCTGGCGGCTTGATGGTCTACGGTGTCCTGGTGGCTGCTGCCGCCAGGAGGCCGACATGAAACATCCCCGTACCCGCGTCCAGGGACGCCGCTCATCCGATTCCGCGCTGGCGGAAATCCGGGAGGATGAACGCGTCCACATCTCGCGCGAACTGCACGACGACCTGGGCCAACTGCTGGCCACCTTGCGCGTCGAACTCACGTTGTTAAAACAGTTGCCGCCCGGGTCCGCCGATGCGGCAGCGCGGCTGGCCAGCATGGATGCCCTGCTGCTAACGGCCATTGGATCCCTGCGCCGCATTGCAGGCAACCTGCGGCCGCGCGCCCTGGACGAAGGCGGCTTGTACTTTGCATTGGAATCACTGCGGCGCGAATTCGAGAAACGGCATGCCATCGGCTGCCAGCTCGACGCCATCCCGGAGGCATTGGCGCTCGATGAACACTACAGCACAGCGATCTACCGCCTGGTGCAGGAATCGCTGACCAATATTGCGCGCCATGCCGGCGCCAGTGCAGCCTTGGTGCGCTTGCAACGTGACCAAGGGGAACTGCGCATCGACATTACCGACGATGGGAGGGGCATCGCCGCGGGCGACATGGCCAAGGCGGATGCATTCGGGCTGCTCGGCATGCGTGAACGCGTCGCGGCGCTGCGCGGCAGCATCAGCGTCGACGGCAGCGGCGGCACGCGCGTTGCGATCCGGATCCCACTCCCGGCCGACTCGTGAAAAAAAACGGCGGGTCCGAAGACCCGCCAAAAGATCATGAATCACCTCGAGAGAGTGGTACTGCTTACTACAAAAACTGCTTAGAAGGTGTGGCGAACGCCCAGGTTGTAGGCCTTGTCGCCGGAACCGGCTTCGGTGTTGTTGCCGATGGTGTAGCCGGCACCGTTCTTGTTGTTCATCTTGGCGACCATCGCGTAGGCGCTGGTACGCTTCGACAGCGCGTACAGGTAGCCCAGGCCGTACTGGTTGGCGTCCTGGTTGTTCTGCTTGTCGTCCTTGCGGATGTAGGAAGCCAGCAGGGTGCCGCCGCCCAGTTTCACGCCCACGCCCAGCAGCAGCGCGGTGCTGTCGGCGGAGGATTTAGGAGCGGTCTTCAGGCCATAAGCGTTGGCCACTGGCAGTGGGGAGCTGCCTGCGCCCTTGTCGATTTCGTAGCCAAAGTAAGCCTTGGCAACGCCGAAGTCATAATTGGCGGCCAGCAGGGTGTTCTTCACGCGGTCCTTGCGCACGGCAGGGGTGGCGCCAACGGCTGCGGTGTCGTTGTTCTTGTTGTTGTATACCAGGGCAGCGTTCAGCGGGCCCTGCGCGTAGTTCAGGCCAAAGCCGAACTGGCGGCCGGCGGTCGAATCGCCTGCCTGTTCGCCCATGCCGTACAGCGCGTCGACGCTGAAGCCGCTCATCGATGGCGAGTTGTAGACGATGGAGTTGCTGACGCGGGTGCCGGCGCCGCCGGTTGGGAACAGGTTCTTGGCATTGCCTGCGAAGCCTGCGCCGAACGGGTCAGCGATCTTGGACAGTGCGTTATACAGCATGGTGTACTGGCGGCCCAGGGTCACGGTGCCCAGGTCCTTGCTCTTCAGGCCAACGAACGCCTGGCGCTGGAAGAAGGCTGCGTCGGACTCGCCGGTATCGATCTTGGTGCCGGCTTCCAGCTGGAAGATGGCAGCGGTGCCGCCGCCCAGGTCTTCGGTGCCACGGAAGCCGAGGCGGGAAGCCGAACCTACGCCGCTGGTCACCTTGGTGACACTGCCGGCGGAACCGCCGCGCTCACCGACGATGCCTGCATCGGCGATACCGTAGATGGTCACATTGGATTGGGCTTGAGCTTGAGCTGCGAAACCGCCGATGATCAGTGCTGCCAGAGTCAGTTTTTTCACTTGTTGTCCTACAGTGTTGAAGTTGAGGGAATTGTTTCAAACGCAGCTATATTGCCCTGCGAATACTTCAACAATGTGACAAAAGAAAAATTACTTCAGGCGTCCTGTCACAACCCAGTAATATTCCGACCGCAACACACGTATTTCCCTCGCCGCAATGCCCAGACGCTTGCGCAGCCAGCTGTCCGACGGGTAGTTTTTCATCACTTCCTTACGGTTTCCGTCGTCATCCTTCTGGAATTCGTACGTATTTCCGTGAACGTCGGTGCGCGCGACCGGGAAGCTTTCGCCGTCCACGTAGTCTTCGCCCAGCATTACCAACAGCACATCCTTGCCGACCTTTTCGCGCAACTGCTTCAGGAATTTGTCCTGGTTTTCACGCGGCACCTGGGCCCACAGGAATTCCGCGTAGACGGCCGTGTACTGGCCCGGCGCAACGTCCAGCGTGGACAGGTCGGCGCTTTCCAGCTGCAGGACCTCATGGCCCTCCAGCAGTTCTTCAACGTGCTCACGCACTTCGTACAATTCTTCTTCGTTAATCACAATTCGTAATTCTCATGTTCGCCCTTCATCGCCTGTTCGATCAGCTTGCGGTTCAGGGTCGGCGCCAGCAGTTCGATGAAGGTATAAATATAGGAGCGCAGGTAAGCGCCCTGCTTGACCGCCACCCGCGACACGTTCATGCCGAACAGGTGGCCGGCGGGGATGGCCCGCAGGTTGCGGTCGCGTTCCGGATCGAAGGCCATGCCGGCGATGATGCCAATGCCCATGCCCAGCTCCACATAGGTCTTGATCACGTCCGCATCGATCGCTTCCAGCAGCACGTCAGGCTTCAGGCCCCGCTTGTCGAAGGCCTGGTCGATACGCGAGCGGCCGGCGAAGGCGGCATCATACGTGATCACGGGATGCTCGGCCACTTCTTCCAGCGTGACCGACTTGATCTTCAGCAGCGGATGTTCGGGCGGCACCACCACCACGTGCTCCCACTGGTAGCACGGCAGGGTCACCAGGCCGTCGACGGCGGCGATCGATTCCGTGGCGATGGCCAGGTCGGCCTGGTCGCGCTGCACCATCTCGGCGATCTGCTTCGGGTTGCCTTGCAATAAAGACAAGCGCACCTTGGGGTATTTCTGCATGAAGGCTTGCACCACTTTGGGCAGCGTATAGCGCGCCTGGGTGTGGGTAGTGGCGATGGTGAAGCTGCCCGAGTCCTGGGCCGCATATTCCTTGCCGATCCGTTTCAGGCTGTCGATCTCCTGCATGATCAATTCGACCGACTGCAACACCAGCCGTCCGGGCTCGGTCAGGCCGCGGATACGTTTGCCATGCCTTGTGAAAATATCAACACCCAACTCCTCTTCCAGCTCAATGATCGCCTTGGACACTCCGGGCTGGGAGGTGAACAGGGCCTTGGCGGCATCGGTCAGGTTGTAGTTCTGGCGTACGGCTTCCCGTACGAATCGCAGTTGGTGCAGGTTCATTCTCGCTCTCGTTGGACTCCCCAGCGCGTATTTTACGCTGATGCTTATACCTTATCAGCATATAAGCAAATAAAGACTAAGTCGTTTGGAATAAGGCCCCAGTTTATTACCATTGAATCCACTTTGGGCATGCCTTACTGGGAAAGCTATGTATCAATACGATCAATACGACCATCTCATCATCCGCGAACGCATCGAGCAATATCGCGACCAGGTGCAACGCCGCCTGA
Source organism: uncultured Oxalobacteraceae bacterium (assembly GCA_965650885.1). Lineage (GTDB taxonomy): Bacteria > Pseudomonadota > Gammaproteobacteria > Burkholderiales > Burkholderiaceae_D > Rugamonas. The sequence goes on along the minus strand of CBFGQI010000006.1, from coordinate 82,170 downwards.
ACGATGAGTTGACCGAAGCCGAATTCCTGCCGCTGCGCTTGCAGAATGGGCTGTACATGCAGCGCCACGCATATATGCTGCGCATCGCCGTCCCTTACGGCCTGCTCAGCTCCAAACAGATGCGCATGTTCGCGCACATCGCCCGCAAATATGACCGCGGCTATGGCCACTTCACCACCCGCCAGAACATCCAGTTCAACTGGATCAAGCTGGAGGAGACGCCGGACATCCTGACCGACCTGGCGTCGGTGGAAATGCACGCCATCCAGACTTCGGGCAACTGCATCCGCAACGTGACCTCCGACGAATTCGCCGGCGTGGCCGCCGACGAGATCATCGACCCACGTCCTTACGCCGAGGTGCTGCGCCAATGGTCGACCTTCCACCCTGAATTCATCGCCCTGCCCCGCAAGTTCAAGGTGGCGATCAATGGCGCGCTGGAAGACCGCGCGGCCATCGCCGTGCACGATATCGGCCTGACCGTGGTGCGCAACGAAGCCGGCGAGATCGGCTTCAAGGTCATGGTTGGCGGCGGCATGGGCCGCACCCCGATACTGGGCAGCGTGATCCGCGAATTCCTGCCGCGCGAGCACCTTCTGACGTATACCGAAGCGATCATGCGCGTGTATAACCTGCACGGCCGCCGCGACAACAAATACAAGGCCCGCATCAAGATCCTGCTGAAAGCCCTGGGCGTGGAAGAATTCACCCGCCAGGTGGAAGTGGAATGGGAAGACCTGAAAGGCACCGAACAGACGCTGACGCTGGAAGAAATGGAGCGCATCATCGCTTACTTCCAGCCGCACGAGTATAAAGCCCTGCCGGCCTACGACGCCGCTGCCGCGCACGCGGAAAAGCCGTTCCAGAACTGGCTGAAGCGCAACGTGAAGCCGCACAAGGTGCCGGGCTACGCCGCCGTGGTGCTGTCGCTGAAGAAGACTGGCGTGCCGCCGGGCGACGCGACCGCCGAACAGATGGATTACATGGCCGACCTGGCCGACCGCTACAGCTTCGGCGAACTGCGCGTGACGCACGAGCAGAACATCGTGCTGGCCGACGTCGAACAGTCGCAGTTGTACGCGCTGTGGCAGGAGATCAAGGCGCACGGCCTGGCAACGCCGAACATCGGCCTGCTGACCGACATCATCTGCTGCCCGGGTGGCGATTTCTGCTCGCTGGCCAATGCCAAGTCGATCCCGATCGCCCAGGCGATTGCCGAGCGGTTCGACCGCATCGACTTCCTGCACGATATCGGCGACTTCGAACTGAATATCTCGGGCTGCATCAATGCCTGCGGCCACCACCACGTCGGCAATATCGGCGTGCTGGGCGTGGACAAGGATGGCAGCGAGTGGTACCAGGTCTCGATCGGCGGCGCCCAAGGCAACAACTCCGCCATCGGCAAGATCATCGGCCCGTCGTTCTCCGCGCAGCAGATGCCGGAAGTGATCGACCGGCTGCTGCAAGTCTATGTACGCGAGCGCACCCCGGATGAGCGCTTCGTGGACACCGCGCAGCGCCTGGGCATCGCCCCGTTCAAGGAATATGTATACGCCACGCCGATTGAAACCGCTGGCCGCCTGGTAGGAGAAGACGAATATGCCTAAGCAAATCATCAAGGGCCGCGAAATCGTGGCCGACGACTGGAACCTGCTGCGCGCGCCGCAAGCCGCTGAAGGCACCGCCGCGGCCGACGCCGCGACTGCCGCGGAAGTGCTGGATGTGCCGGCCGGCCGCGTGATCGTACCGCTGGCCACCTGGCTGGCGCAGCGCGATGCATTGTCCGCCCGCGCCGCCGCCGGCGAAATCGGCGTCTGGATCGCGCCTGACGAAGATCCGGTCGCCCTGCGCGACGACCTGGCGCGCCTGGCCCTGGTAGCCGTCGATTTCCCGAAATTCACCGACGGCCGCGGCTACTCCCACGCCTGGAACCTGCGTTCCCGCCTGGGCTGGACCGGCGAGCTGCGCGCCATCGGCGACGTGCTGCGCGACCAGCTGTTTTCCATGCAGCGCGTAGGCTTCGACGCTTACGACACCCGCCCGGACCGCAGCATCGAAGATGCGCTGAAAGGCTTGACCGTATTCAGCGAAACTTACCAGGCATCGGTTGACCAGCGCGTGCCGCTGTTCCGCCGTCATGCACGCCCTGCGCCTGCGCAAACCACCGGAGCGTGACCATGAGCGAGCTCGCCATCCGCGTGCGGGATACGCTAGCCACGCTCGAACGCGTTGCGGAAGAGTTTTCGCCCGCGGTCTTCGCCTCCAGCCTGGCCGCCGAAGACATGGTCCTGACGGACCTGATCCTGAAGGCTGGCCTGCCGATCGGTATCTTCTCGCTGGAGACCGGCCGCCTGCACAAGGAAACCCTTGGCATGGTGGAGCGCGTGCAGGAACGTTATGGTTACGAGATCGCGCTGTACCGCCCGGTGCAAGCCGCCGTCGACGCCTACGTCGAGCAGAAAGGCGTGAATGCCTTTTACGACAGCGTCGACCTGCGCAAGGAATGCTGCCATATCCGCAAGGTGGAACCGCTGGGCCGCGCCCTGAGCGGCAAAAAAGCCTGGATCACCGGCCAACGTCGCGCCCAATCTGCAACCCGCTCCGACCTGTCGGTGCAGGAGTATGATGGTTCGCACGGGATGGAAAAGTTCAATCCCCTGGTCGACTGGTCGGAGCAGGAAGTGTGGGACTACATCCGCGCCAACGAGGTGCCCTATAACCCGCTGCACGACCAGGGCTACCCGTCAATCGGCTGCGAACCCTGCACCCGCGCCATCCAGCCTGGCGAGGATGTGCGCGCCGGCCGCTGGTGGTGGGAGAACCCGGACTCGAAGGAATGCGGCCTGCACCTGGTTGACGGCAAACTGATTCGAATTAAGAAAGTTGGATAAATGAACGCACTGGTAGAACAACACGTCAATTCGCGCCACCTGGATGCGCTCGAATCGGAAGCCATCCACATCATGCGCGAGGTCGCTGCCGAATGCTCGAATCCTGCCCTGCTGTTCAGCGGCGGCAAGGATTCCGTGGTCCTGCTGCGCATCGCGGAGAAGGCTTTCCGTCCAGGGAAGTTCCCCTTCCCGCTGGTGCACATCGATACCGGCCACAACTTCCCGGAAGTGATCGAGTTCCGCGACCGCCGCGTGGCGGAGCTGGGCGAGCGCCTGATCGTGGGCTCGGTCGAAGACTCGATCAAGAAAGGCACCGTGCGCCTGCGCAACCCGGCCACCGATTCACGCAACGCCGCGCAAGCCGTGACGCTGCTGGAAACCATCGCCGAACACGGCTTCGACGCCTGCATCGGCGGCGCCCGCCGCGACGAGGAAAAGGCCCGTGCCAAGGAGCGCATCTTTTCCTTCCGCGACGAATTCGGCCAATGGGACCCGAAAGCCCAGCGCCCGGAACTGTGGGACTTGTATAACACCCGCGTCCACCCCGGCGAAAACATGCGCGTGTTCCCGATCTCGAACTGGACCGAACTGGATGTGTGGCAGTACATCGCCCGCGAAAAGCTGGCACTGCCGTCGATCTACTTCGCACACGAACGCCAGGTGATCCCGCGCAACGGCTTGCTGGTGCCGCTGACCGACCTGACCCCGGCACGCGAAGGCGAAACCGTGGAAACCCAGGTGGTGCGCTTCCGCACCGTGGGCGACATCTCCTGCACCTGCCCCGTGTCTTCGGACGCCGCCGACGTCGATGCGATCATCGCCGAAACCGCCGTGACCCAGGTCACCGAGCGCGGCGCCACCCGGATGGACGACCAGACCTCCGAAGCCTCCATGGAAAAACGCAAGAAGCAAGGATACTTCTGATGAACGCACTGAATGAAAACCTGAACGAACGCAATCTGCTGCGCTTCATCACCGCCGGCTCCGTCGACGACGGCAAGAGCACCCTGATCGGCCGCCTGCTGTTCGACAGCAAGGGCATCTTCGCCGACCAGCTGGCCGCCGTGTCGCGCGCCAAGCATAAGCGCACCGTCGGCGACACCATCGACCTGTCCCTGCTGACCGATGGCCTGGAAGCCGAGCGCGAACAAGGCATCACCATCGACGTGGCTTACCGCTACTTCGCCACGCCCAAGCGCAAGTTCATCATTGCCGATACCCCGGGGCATGAGCAGTACACCCGCAATATGGTGACCGGCGCCTCCACCGCAGACGCCGTGATCATCCTGGTCGACGTGTCGAAGGTGAAGCTGCGCGAAGACGGCGGCGTGGACCTGCTGATCCAGACCAAGCGCCACTCGACCATCGCCCACCTGCTGCAGATCGAGCACGTGGTGGTGGCGGTGAACAAGATGGACCTGGTCAACTACGACCAGGACGTGTACGAGCGCATCGTCAAGGCTTACCGCGAATTCGCGGCCACGCTGGGCATCAAGGACGTCACCACCATTCCGTTGTCCGCACTGGCGGGCGACAATGTGGTCGATGCCAGCGAGCGCATGCCCTGGTACCAAGGCCCAACCCTGATCGAGCTGCTGGAAGACCTGTCGGTGTATGACGAATCGCACAACTCCGCCTTCCGCTTCCCGGTGCAGCTGGTGGCGCGCCACAATGGCCACGAGGCGAACGACTTCCGCGGCTATATGGGCCGCATCGAAGCGGGCAACGTTGCGGTGGGCGACAAGCTGGTGGTGCAGCCTTCCGGCCAGACCGCCACGGTCAAGGACATCGTCACATTCGACGGTTCGCTGCCTTCGGCCAGCGCCGGCCAGTCGGTCACCATCGTGCTGGAAGAATATGTGGACGTGTCGCGCGGCGACCTGCTGGCTTCCAGCGCGCAGCCGGCCACCCTGCTCAAGCAAGTCAGCGCCGACGTGTGCTGGCTGTCGGAAGAGCCGCTGGACCTGCGCCGCAAGTACTGGATCAAGCACGGCACCAGGCAGACCGCTGCCAAAGTCACGAAAATCGATTCCATCCTTGACATCAACACCCAGCAGCGTCACGATGCTGAGGCGTTAAAGCTGAACGACGTAGCGCGCATCGCGCTGACCGTGCAGCAGCCATTGGCCGCGGATGCCTATTCGGACATCCGCGCCACCGGCGCCTTCATCCTGATCGATGAGGTCACGCACCAGACAGTAGCCGCTGGCATGATCCGCCTCGGCGAGTAACCATCGCCAGACAGGAGCCTGCGCATGCCGTACGGGAAAGTGTATTTGATCGGAGCTGGACCCGGGGCGCAGGACTTGATCACCATGCGGGGCGCGCGCCTCCTGGCGCAAGCGGACGTGGTGCTGTACGACGCGCTGGTGACCGAGGAAATGCTGGAGCTCTGCCCGCAAGCGGAAAAGATCTCGGTCGGCAAACGTGCCGGCCAACGCTCGACGGCACAAAATTTCATCAACCAGCAACTGGTGGACTGCGCGGCGCGCTACGGTAACGTGGTGCGTCTCAAGGGCGGGGATCCGATGCTGTTCGGCCGTGCGGACGAGGAATTGTCGGCGCTGGAGCAGCATGGCATCGAGGTCGAAGTCGTGCCTGGCATCACGACCGCCGTGGCTGCCGCGGCGGCGACGCGGCAGCCGCTGACCAAACGGGGCGTGGCGCGCAGCGTGGCCTTCTTTACCTCGTCCACCGCGCCGGGGCATCCGGAAGAATTGACCATCCCGTCCACCGATACGCTGGTGCAGTATATGGGGGGGCGGGAAGCCATCGCGACGGCCAACAACCTGTTGTCGCAGGGGCGGGCGCCGGATACGCCGGTGGTGGTGATCGAGAATGTCAGCCGCCCCGATCAGCGCGTGGAGCGGATTACCCTGGCCGAACTGGCGCACGGACTGCCGGCTGCGCATGGGCCGGTGCTGGTGATGCTGGGACAGGCGATGGCGGCGCGCACTCACCAAAACCGGTAAACCGGGGTCTGACCCGCAGGGTCAGACCCCTCCACTGCACGCTGTGCCGACAGGGGGCAGACCCTTGGGTCTGACCCTGGTTTACCGGTTTGGGCGTACAATACCGACCTCATAAAAATGAGAGGTAAAGATGAGCCAAGCCCACGAAGTCCTTGAGCGCGCCCGCAATGCGCGCCTGGCCGGCAAATACGAAGACGCGCTACGCGACCACCTGTGGTTCCACGAGCACGCGCTTGAAGAAGACCCATCCCTGGCCGGCGTGCGCCTGTCGTTCGCCCTGCGCGACTGGATATACCTCGCCGAACAATTCCCCCTGGCGCGCCGCGCCCTGCAAGCCATCCGCGACCGCGACACCCAGCGCATCCTGAACGGCGGCGCCACCCTGGCCCGCTTCCACGACGTCAGCGCCATCAACAGCGCCCTCGGCGAAGAGCGCGCCACTCACGAACTGTTTACCCAGCTCGACGCCCAGTTGCCCGAACTGGCCAAAGACTGCGCCGAACTCGCCCTGCCCGCCCTGGTGGCGGTGGAAGACTTCCAGATCGCGCGGCGCTACCTGCCCGACCCTGTGGCGCGCATCACCGCCCTGGCCAAGCGCGTCAACGACTTCGCCGAAGACCTGGCCAGGCGCGGCAACACGTCATCGGCCCCGCAATTGCTGGCCTTCGTCCTGAACTACACCAAGGAAGTCAGGCTGGTGGTGGAAGTGCTGCGCCGCCTGGGTGAAGATGAAGAAGTGGCCAAGGCCAGCAGCGCGGCCCTGGAAGCATTGAAATCGGAAGCCCTGCGCGACGCCGTGCAGCGCGAATTCGACCATCCCGGCAGCACCATCGCCGCCATGGTGGCTCACGCCAAAGGCAACGACGACAAGCAGTAATCCGTCATCGCGCGCAGCACGTCGGGATCCTCCCCGACGGCACCGACCGCGCGGATCGTCAGCCCGGGATGGGCGAGGCGCATCTCATCCAGTATCAAGGGCAGGTCGCGCAGCACATGGCCGCCCTGCCCCAGGAATACCGGCACCACCGTCACGTCGTCCACGCCCTGCGCGGCCAATGCGGCCACCTGCTCCGGCAGGCGCGGCGACATCAACTCAAGAAACGCCAGCGAGACGTCGACGTCCGGCGAGCGCGCCGCCACCATATCGCGCAAGCGCTCGAACGGGGCAGCCCAGCTGGCCGATCGAGCGCCGTGCGCAAACAGCACCAATGCGCGCCGGCCCATGCTAATGCCGCTCCACGTAGTGCAATGCCCCCAGCGCCAGCAGCAGGTACAGCAGGCTTGGCATCAAAGCCGTGACGAAGGCCGGCAGCGCCGACAGCATGCCGATGTGGGAGAACAAGGTATTCACCAGCAGGAAACTGACGCCGATCATGATGCCGATGAAGATTTTCAGGCTCACGCCGCCGGCACGGGTATGCAGATAGGCGAACGGCAGCGCCAGCGCCATCAGCACCAGGATCGCCAGCGGGTCGAACAGCTTCTTCCAGAACGCGATCTTGAAGCGCTCCGTTTCCTGCTTATTCTCCTGCAGGTGACGGGTATAGACCCTCAACTCATTGGCCGACATGCGCTCCGGGTCCGAGCGCGAGACCGACAGGATTTTCGGCGTGATCTCTGAAATCAGCTCCTTGCTGGCATGCTGCCTGATCTCCACCGCGCCGGTTGCCTGCGCAAAGTTGTTGGCCAGGTTGGCTTCCGCATCGTCCGCCGCCAGTGCCGGATTGCTGAAGATATTCTCCGTCACCTCATTCAACAGCCAGGTGTTGTTGCCCTTGAAGGAAGCCGTCTTGGCGTAAGTCAGCGTACGCAGTCGGAAGCGGTTATCAAAGTCGTATAGCTTGACATCGAGCAGCTGCCCATCCGAGCGGACTTCGCGCACATTGAAAAAGCGCGTCCCCTGGACCTCGCCAGTCATGCCTTCACTCTTGATGATGTCCTTGGTCCACATGCCCGAGCGGAATTCCGACGACACCGTGGCGCCGCGGCCCGTCAGGCGGATCTTCTCCGCCACGGGCGCCAGGCGCGGCGTAACCAATTCGCCAAAGAAGAAGGCAACGGCCACCAGCACCAGGCCAACCTTTCCGACCATGACGGCAGCCATGCGCGTCGACATCGACGAGGCGCGCATGATCGTGAATTCGGAGGTCGAAGCGAATTGCGCCATGGTATAGATGGTGCCGATCAGTGCCGCCACCGGCAACACCTCGTTCACGTGCTGGGGCAGCATCAACAGCATGTACAAGGCGGCGTGCTGCATGCCATAACCGTTCTTGCCGACGACAGGCAGCTCGCCGGTCAGGTCAAAGAACGCCTGCAAGCCAAGCAACGCCGCCAGCGCAAACGCCACTGCCTGCAGGATCGAAACAAAGAAATAGCGCTGCAGGGTGCTCATTTGCGCCCCCCGCGCTTGAACGCAGCCCACAACGCGCGCGGATGGTAACGGTGGTTCACGTTCAGGCGCCAGGCAAACAATCCCAGCGTCACCAGGGCCATGACCACGTGCAGTGGCCACCAGCTCATGCCAAACGAGAAGCTGCCGCGCCGGATGCCGGACTCGATGACGTTGACCAGGTTGTTATAAGTGAAGAAGATCAGCACGGCGAGGATCAGGTTGACCGAACTGCCCGCGCGCGGATTGACGAAACCGAGCGGAATCGCCAGCATCGACAGCGCCAGACAGGCCAGCGGCATCGACAGGCGCCAGCTCAGCTCGCCCTTGGCCGGATTGGTGCCGGCAGCAATCAGTTCCATCGTCGGCAGGGTCTTGGTTTCTTTCTGCCCTCCGGTTTCAGATGCCTGCTGCGAAACGCGCATGCTGTAGCGCTCGAATTCCATGCTCTGGAAATCGGCGTCGCCCGGTTTGCCCTGGTAGCGGCGGCCGTTCTTCAGTACCAGGTGGCGGTCGCCGGAAGGCAGCGTCTCGATCACGCCCTCGCTCGCCACCACCACGGACGTGCCCTTGGCATCGACCTGGTTGACGAATACGTTGCGCACCACTGCGCTGCTGCCCGACACGCCTTCCACGAAAAAGATCCGGTTGGCCGACGACGATTCCTTGAACTGGCCGGGAGAGACCTTCTGCAAGTCTTCGCGTTTGGCGAAGCGGTCGATGTACTCGGCGCTTTTTGAGCGCGCCCACGGCGTGGCATAAAAACTGAGCGCGCCGGTCAGCAGTATCAGCGGCAAGGCAAACATGATTACCGGCTTGATGAAGCGCGTCAGGCTGACGCCCGCCGCAAACCACACCACCATCTCCGAATCCTTGTAGATGCGGGTCACCACCATTAGTACGGAAATAAAACTGGTGAAAATCAGGACAATTGGCAGATAATTCAGGGCTGCGAACGCAATAAGCGCGATGACATCGCCAGGCGCAACCTTACCGCCCGCGGCTTGCCCGAGGATCTTGATCAAGGTCCACGTCATCAGGATCGAGAACAGCACCGTAAAGGAAGCCCCGGCAGAGCTGACCAGCTCACGGCGGAGGGCGCGATGGAAAATCATTCGACGTTTATAATTCGTTCTACAAAATTAAGGAGAAACCAAATGGACTTTAGCATAAAAGCATTCGACGCCAAGAACACCATTGCCACCGCCAAAAGCGGCTGCATCGTGGTCGGCGTCTTCGAAAACAAGAAACTCTCGAAAGCGGCTAAAGCCCTCGACAGCGCCGGCGAAATCACCGCTGCGCTGAAATCCGGCGACATCACGGGCAAGGCCGGCACTACCCTGCTGCTGCGCGGCCTGAAAGGCGCTGCCGCGGAACGCGTGCTGCTGGTGGGCCTGGGCAGCGACGAAGCCGTCGCCGAAAAAGCCATCAGCTCGGCCATCAATGCCGCCATCAAGGCGCTGGGCACCCTCGCAGCGGCGGACGCTATTATCGCATTGCCGCTGGAGGAAGTGAAAGGCCGCGATGCCGCCTGGGCAATCCGCAGCGCCGTGCTGGCCGGCCGCGACGCCGTGTACCGCACCGACGCGCAGAAATCCAAGAAAGACCCGGCATGGGCCGGCCCGAAAAAAGTGGCGCTGGCCGTGGCCAACAATGCCGCCACCAAGCTGGCCCTGTCGCAGGCGGTCGCCATCGCCAACGGCATGGAACTGACCAAGGACCTGGGCAACCTGTCCGCCAACGTCTGCACCCCGACTTACCTGGCCAATACCGCCAAGAAGCTGGCCAAGGACTTCGGCTTTGAAGTCGAAATCCTGGACCGCAAGCAGATGGAAGCCCTGAAGATGGGCTCCTTCCTGTCGGTGACCAACGGTTCCGAACAGGCGCCGAAGTTCATCGTCCTGAAGCACAAGGGCGGCAAGGCCAAGGATGCGCCGACCGTCCTGGTGGGCAAAGGCATCACCTTCGACACCGGCGGCATCTCGATCAAGGCCGGTCCCGGCATGGACGAGATGAAATACGATATGTGCGGCGCCGGCTCGGTACTGGGCACCTTCCGCGCCATCGGCGAAATGGGCTTGAAGTCCAACGTGATCGGCATCGTCGCCGCCTGCGAGAACATGCCTTCCGGCCGCGCCACCAAGCCGGGCGACATCGTCACCTCGATGAACGGACTGACCATCGAAATCCTGAACACCGACGCCGAAGGCCGCCTGATCCTGTGCGACGCCCTGACCTACGCCGAGCGCTTCAACCCGGCCGCCGTGATCGACGTGGCGACCCTGACCGGCGCCTGCATCGTGGCCCTGGGCCACCATAACAGCGGCGTCTTCGCGCGCGACGACGACGCCGGCAATGCGCTGGCCGAAGCCCTGCTGGCCTCGGGCAAAGCCACCGGCGACACCGCATGGCGCCTGCCGATCGGCGAGCAGTACAACGAACAGCTGAAGTCCAACTTCGCCGACCTGGCCAATATCGGCACGCCTGGCGGCGCATCGTGCACCGCCGCCGCCTTCCTGGAAAACTTCACCCGCAAGTATCCATGGGCCCACGTCGACATCGCCGGCACCGCCTGGAAATCGGGCGCCGCAAAAGGCGCCACCGGCCGTCCGGTGCCGCTGCTGGCAAACTTCCTGATCGGCCGCGCAGGCTGATCCAAAAAAGAAAGCCGGGGCAACCCGGCTTTTTCTTTAATAGATCGCGGTAGGCGTCGGCTGCTGCGGCGGTGCGCCGCGCGCAGCGGCCCCCTCCCCGCGCTGCAGGATCACAGTCAGCGTGGACGGCAGGTCGAAGCCGGCCCCCGTATGCCGGTCGACGATCTGGCCGGCACCGAAGGTGAAAATGATGTTGCCCCACTTGGAAGCGTTCTGGCGCGCCCGGACCTGGTCATAGGCCCACACGTCTTCGCGGCGGCAATCGACCACCAGCGGCTGGGTGCTCTTCTGCACGGTCGCCCGCCCTGGGGACGTGACGAACCAGCGCCCCCTGTCGTTCGACAGCACGCAGCCGATGCCGGACACCTGCTGGTGGTCCAGCACCGTTTGCACCAGTACCGTCTGTTCGGTTGAATCGAACACGGTTGCGCAACCGGCCAACGCCGCTGCGGTCAACGCAGCGAGCGCGGCTCGGCTCAACCCGGATGGCATGCAGGCAGGCTCATTCGCCCGAATGGGCATTCTTCTGCTTGAGGCCCTGGATGACGTGCAGGATGTCCTCCATGCCGTTCTTGCCACCCATGCCCTGGAACGCGTCGAGGACTTCGTTCAGGACTTGGTTACGCACTTCGGCGTCGGCGGTCGCAATGGCCTGTGGCCGCTGGGCCGTGGCGCGCGCGCCAGCTTCCTTGGCCGATTTGCGGCCGCTTGGCGACTTGCCGTGTTCCAGCGCCGCTTGCCAGATCAGCCAACGACGTTGCGTTTCATAAACCAGATACTCTTCTGGTTTGTCTTCGCGCCGACGGACGATTTGACCGTCCTTCTGCGCCCATGCTTCGAATGCAGATCGCATGTTATTCCTTTAATGTGCAGTGCCTGTTAAATCGGAATTAGTTTCCGTATATTACCACTTATTGACGCAAGACAACATTTGATCCGTTGTAAATAAGCGAAACGCCCAGCGATCGGGAAACAACTTCGATACCAACCTTTTCAGTATAGAGATTTTCGGTTGTTGATACCGTAATTTTAGTACTAATCTGATAACTATGAAGCACTATTGGAAATTATTTTTCGGGTTTCCGCATTTTGCGACAAGAAATCGCAATTTTCATGACGCCACGGAATGATTACTTGGCTCAAAAACGACAGCTTCCCACAGCGTAGTGACTATTGATAAGATCTGCCTCCACGCAACTTGAAAGACCGCCATGAAACTAGCTACCTGGAATGTTAACTCATTGAATGTCCGCTTGCCGCACGTTATGAAATGGCTGGGTGAGAACCCGGTGGATGTGCTGTGCATCCAGGAAACCAAGCTGACGGACGACAAGTTCCCGGTCAAGGAAATCGCGGAAATGGGCTATCAAGTGGCCTACAGCGGCCAGAAGACCTACAACGGGGTGGCCATCCTGTCGCGCCATCCGATGGAAGACGTGGTCAAGAACAACCCGCGCTATCCGGACGAGCAGCAGCGCATCCTGGCCGCCACCATCAATGGCATCCGCGTGGTCAGCGCCTATGTGCCGAACGGCCAGGCGCTCGACTCGGACAAATACACTTACAAGCTGGGCTGGCTGGCGGCCTTCCGCGACTGGCTGGGCGAAGAATTGGCGCGCAACGCGCACCTGGCGGTGCTGGGCGACTACAACATCGTGCCCGATGTGCGCGACACGCATGACCCGGCAATGGAAGGCGATATTTTTTGCTCGGACAAGGAGCGTGCCGCGTTGCAAGCCCTGCTCGACCTCGGCCTGCACGATTCCTTCCGCCTGTTCGAACAGCCGGAGAAGGCTTTCTCATGGTGGGATTACCGGATGCTGGGCTTCCAGAAGAATAAGGGGCTGCGCATCGACCATGTCCTGCTGTCCGCGCCGCTGAAGGAACGCTGCCTTTCCTGCATGATCGACCGCGCGCCACGCAAGTGGCAGCAGCCTTCCGACCACGCGCCGGTGATCGCCACTTTGGGATAGAACCGGTAGGACGGTGTCTGACCCTGAGGGTCAGACACCGGTTTGCCGGTTTTGGCGGAATTTCACGCGGCGCGGCGGTCCATCATCAGCTGGGCCCGCACGCCCAGCACCGGCTTCGAGAACAGGTAGCCCTGGGCATAGGTGCAGCCTTGCTGGCGCAATAGCTCGAATTGCCCCTCGGTCTCCACGCCTTCCGCCACCACCGACAGCTGCAGGCTGTCCGACAGCGCGATGATTGCCGCCACGATGGCGCGGTCTTCCGCGCTCTCTTCCAGGTCCTTGATGAAGGCGCGGTCGATCTTGATCTTGCGCACCGGGAAGCGCTTCAGGTAAGCCAGCGAGGAATAGCCGGTGCCGAAGTCGTCGATCGACAGGCGGATGCCCATCGCATTGAGCTGGCCGAGGATCTCCAGCGTCTGCTCGCCATGCTGCATCAGCGCCGTTTCCGTGATCTCGAATTCGATCAGCGCAGGGTCGATGCGCGTCTCTTCCAGGGTGCGCCGGATCGAATCGAGCAGGCCGCGGTGCATGAACTGGCGCGCCGACAGGTTGATCGCCAGCGGCACCGCCGCCATGCCCTGGCGCTGCCACTCCATGCTTTGCTCACAGGCGCGGCGCAGCACCCACTCGCCGATCGGCACGATCAAGCCATTCTCTTCGATCAGCGGGATGAACTGGTCCGGCATCACCAGGCCGGCCGACGGGCGGCGCCAGCGCAGCAGCACTTCCAGCGTGGCCAGGCGGCGCGTGGCGATGTCCATGATCGGCTGGTAATGCAGTTCGAACTGGCCCAGCTGCAACGCAGAGCGCAAACTGCTCTCCATCTCGAAATGCATGGCTGCCGCCGTATTCATCTCTTCGTTGAAGTACTGGTAATTGTTGCGGCCCGCAGCCTTGGCGTGGTACATCGCCGCGTCGGCATTGCGCATCAGCGTTGCCACGTCGTGGCCGTCGTCGGGATAGGTGCAGATGCCGATCGATGGCGTGATGTGCAACAGGCGCCCCTCCAGCGGGAAGGGTTCGGACAAGGTATCGATGATCTTCTGCGCCACCTGGCTCGATTCGTCGGTGGTGCGGATGCCCGGCAGCAGCACCACGAACTCGTCGCCGCCCAGGCGCGCCACGGTATCGCTGGCGCGCACCGCCGCCACCAGCCGCACCGCCACTTCCTTCAGCAAGGCGTCGCCGGTCATGTGGCCAAGCGAATCGTTGATGGTCTTGAAGCGGTCCAGGTCGATGAACATCACGGCCAGGCGGCGCTCGGAGCGCTGCGCAGCCAGCATGGCGCGGTCCAGCCGGTCCGCCAGCAACGCACGGTTCGGCAACCCGGTCAGGCTGTCGTGGTAAGCCATATGGTGCACGCGCGCTTCGGCCTGGCGGCGTTCGACGATCTCGGCCTGCAGCTGGGCATTGGCACCGGCCAGTTCGGCCGTGCGCTCCAGCACCCGCACTTCCAGCTCGTCGCGCGCGCGGCGCACCGCCTCCGTCGCTTCGCGGCGCGACGTCACGTCGTCGATCAGCCAGACCGAACGTCCCTTCGGATCGGCCATGTCGAAAGGCCGTCCCGACAGGCGCGCCCAGAAGCTGCTGCCATCCTTGCGCACCAGCTGGTATTCGTAGGAGCTGGCATGGCCGGCCAGGAAATCCTTTTCCGTGGCCTTGCGCGCCGCATCCCATGCGTCCAGGTCGGGATAGAAGGTCTGCACGCTGACGCCCGCCATTTCGCCGGGGCCATAGCCGAACAACTCTTCCATCTTGGCATTGCAGCGCAGGTTGAGGCCCTTCTCGCACACGGAAATGCCCATCACCGCGCTGTCCAGGATGGCCTGGTTCTCCAGCAGTGCATTGCGCAGCGATTCCTCGTCCTGCTTTTGCGCGGTGCGGTCTTCGATGATCCAGATCGTGCCTTGCGTCGGGTCTTCCGGATTGACCACATAGCCGATCAGCTGCGCCCAGAAATCGCTGCCATCCTTGCGCCGCATCAGGGTCTCGCAATGGAAGGGCTTGCCCACGCTCAGCAGCGGTCCGGCCATGGCGCCGATGCGCGCGTAGGTTTCATCGTCCGGATAGATCGAGCGGCCGGGCATGCCCAGCCCCTCGTCCCCGTCGTAGCGGAACATGTCGGCGAAGCCGCGGTTGTAGCGCGTGATGATGCGGTTCTTGGTGAACAGGATGGAAATCGACGCATTGGTCATGATGGCTTCGACTTCCATCTGCGTCTGGCGCGAAATCGTCACGTCTTCCAGGATCCAGATGGTGCCGCCCTGGTTGTGCTCCTGGTCCACCGCCTGCGCGCGCACGCGGCACCAGATCTTGACGCCATCCTTGCGCATCAGCTGGCATTCGCGCAGCTCGAACAGTTGCCCGGCGCCCAGCAGGGGGGAAGCCAGGCGGCCGAACTCCGCATACTCTTCCGCCGACTCGAACAATTCCGCCGCACGCCTGCCGCGCAACTCATCTTCCAAATAGCCGAACATCTCGGCCATGCGCGGATTGACGTTCAGGATTTGCTGGTTCTTGGTAAACAGGATGCCGACCGAGGCATTGTCCAGGATCGCCTTCTGCTCCCGCAGCAGGCGCCCCATCGCTTCGGTCGCCATGCGCTGTTCGTTGATGTCTTCCAGGATGAATACCGTGCCTTCGCGGCTATCGGCCGGGTCCAGCGCGCGCCCGTTGGAGCGGCACCAGAACAGCGTCCCGTCGCGGCGGCGCAATTGCAATTCCAGCGTCAGCGGCGTGCCCTTGGCCAGCATCGGGAAATACTCGGTGCGGATGCGCTCCGCTTCCTCCGGTGTCGGATACAGGATGTCGCTCGGCGCGCCTTCCAGTTCATGTCGTGCATAACCGAACATTTCAGCGGCGCGCATATTGCATTCGACGACGTAGCCATTCTTGGCGAGGATGATGCCGACCGCCGCGTTCTCCAGGATGGCCTGCTGTTCCAGCATGGCCTTGCGCAATGCACGCTGGTCGCGCTGGGCGCTGCTGATGTCGTTGAAGATGATGGTAGCGCCCCCATCGAGCCCGCCCGGCAGCGCTTTCACGGTCAGCTGCACGGCCACGTAATTGCCGCTGGCATTGGCCAGCACGCTGTCCCACTTGGGTGCCGTGCGCGGCGCCATGTTCGGCAGCGCGGCCGATACCACCAGTGCCGCGTTCAATTGGGCATGGGCTTCGGCGCGTACGTGGCGCGCGAACAGGTCGACGACGTTGCGGCCTTTGGCATCGGATTGCAGCAAGGCGTCGAACTCGCTGTTGGAAGCGAATACCAGCCCGTCGGCATCGCACGCGCAGGCAGGCATGCCAATCAGTTGCAAAGCATTCGCGACCACTTCTTCACTACTCAAGACGGAATTCATGTACGCTGGACTCGCTGGGTATCCGGACGATCATAGCCTACAAAACTGCCCCGTCAAAGCACCGGCCTGCATGGCTGGGCATCGTTACAACAAAAACATGCGTTTTTGCCACGGCGCAGCAGCCGCCCCGTGGGCTATACTGCCCGGCATGAATATCATGGCAAGCTTGCGCGCCAACGCGCGCTCGGCGCTGCGGTTATGGCAGCGCCTGCACGGGCGCCACGGCAGCGCCGCGACCGCCGCGCGCCGCCTGCTGGCGGCGGTGGCCGTGCGCGCTTATCGCAGGCTGGCGTATGCCGTCAATGACGGCCCGCTGATGCGCTACGCGAGCGCGCCGCGCTTCGCCCGCTTCCAGGCGGGCATTGCCGACCGCCTGGGCGGTCACTTCTACGTGATCGTGATGCCGCGCACCCTGCACTTCCTGCTGCCCTGTTTGCGCCTGGTGGCAGCCGACTTGCGCATCGTCCTGCTGCTCAATGGCGCCAGCGCATGGGAAGCCGCGCTGCTGAAGGAGCGCTTCCCCGGCATGCCGCAATTCCGCCTCGCCACGTTGCCTGGTTCCAGCGTCAATCACGGCGCGATGGTCGACATGATGCTGCGCCATAATGAGCAGGACTTCGGCATCCTTGACCACGACCTGTACCTGTTCGACCGCAGTGTGCTGCAGGAACTGCGTTTCAGCGATGCCGAATTCCTGCTGTGCCTGCTCGCCGAAAGCGGTCCGCGCTGGACCTATCCCCTGACCCATTTCCTTTACTTCCGCAGCGCGGCCTGGCGGCGCCTGATGCGCCAGTATGGCGTCGGCGCCGGGATCTATCGCCGGCTCCCCGTCACGGCACGCGGCCAGTTGCGCGGCGCCGGCCTGCGCGACGGCGAAACGCTGAAGCCTTACCACGATTTCTACGACACCTTGCATGTCCTGGTCGCCCTGGCGTATTCGGAAGGCATGGAACTATGCCAGCTCGAAGTCGACCTCGATGGCGGCATTTACCATTTGGGCGGCACCAGCATTGGCAGCCATTACACCAAGGACTTGTTCGATCTTTACACCCATTTGCTGTTCCTGGAGCTGGCTGGCGAAGCGGAGCTGAAACGGCGTTACGCGCACCTGGCGGCGCCATTCAAGGGCGCCGGCGAGCTGCGCGCCCGGCTGCCGCAAACGGCAGAGGCCGGGCGCCAGCTCGCAGTGCTGGACAAGCTCGCCGCGCGCCTCACTCTTGCGGCGGAACGCGCACCCAGCCCTCCATCAGAACCCGCGCGCTGCGGCTCATGATGGCTTTTTTCACCGTCCATTCGCCCCCTTCCAGCAAGGCTTGCGCGCCGACGCGCAAGGTGCCGGATGGGTGGCCGAAGCGCACCGCTTCCCGCTGGCCGCCGCCCGCCGCCAGGTTGACCAGCGTGCCGGGGATTGCCGCAGCGGTGCCGATGGCGACGGCCGCCGTGCCCATCATGGCGTGGTGCAGCTTGCCCATCGACAGCGCCCGCACCAACAGGTCGACGTCGGCGGCCTGCACCCGTTTGCCGCTTGACGCGGTATAGCCGGCCGCTGGTGCGACGAATGCGACTTTCGGGGTGTGCTGGCGGCCGGCCGCCTCGTCGACATTCCTGATCAGGCCCATGCGCACTGCGCCATGCGCGCGGATCGCTTCGAACATCGCCAACGCCTTGCTGTCGCCATTGATCGCTTCCTGCAGCTCGGTGCCGGTGTAGCCGATCGCTTCGGCATTCACGAAGATGGTCGGGATGCCGGCATTGATCATGGTCGCCTGCAGCGTGCCCACGCCCGGCACTTCCAGCTCGTCCACCAGGCGTCCGGTCGGGAACATCGCCCCGCCCGCCCCCTCCTCTTCCGCCGCCGGGTCCATGAATTCAAGCTGAACTTCGGCCGCCGGGAAGGTGACGCCATCGAGTTCGAAGTCGCCGGTCTCCTGCACTTCGCCATCGCGCATGGGGATGTGGGCGATGATGGTCTTGCCGATATTGGCTTGCCAGATTCGCACCACGGCCATGCCGTCGCGCGGCAGGCGGAAAGGATCCACCAGGCCCGCGCTGATGGCGAAGGCGCCCACCGCCGCCGACAGGTTGCCGCAGTTGCCACTCCAGTCGACGAATGCCTTGTCGATGCTGACCTGCCCGAACAGGTAGTCCACGTCGTGGTCGGCGCGGCTCGAGGCCGACAGGATCACCGCCTTGCTGGTGGAGGACGTGGCGCCGCCCATGCCGTCGATCTGCTTGCCGTACGGGTCCGGGCTGCCGATCACGCGCAGCAGCAGCTTGTCGCGCGCCGCGCCGGGCACCTGGGCGGCTGCCGGCAAATCCTGCAGCCGGAAGAACACGCCCTTGCTGGTACCGCCACGCATATAGGTGGCGGGAATCTTCATCTGGGGTGCGTACGCCATCATGCCGCCTTTGCAGATTCAAGGAAGTCCTGCGCGAAGCGCTGCAGCACGCCGCCAGCCTCGTAGATCGACACGTCCTCCGACGAGTCGAGGCGGCAGGTCACCGGCACCTCCACGCGCTCGCCATTCCCGCGGTGGATCACCAGGGTCAGCGTGGCACGCGGCGCGCGCTCGCCGATGACGTCGAAGGTCTCGGTGCCGTCGATGCCCAATGTCAGGCGGTTCACGCCCGGCTTGAATTCCAGCGGCAATACGCCCATGCCGACCAGGTTGGTGCGGTGGATGCGCTCGAAGCCTTCGGCCACGATGGCTTCCACGCCGGCCAGGCGCACGCCCTTGGCGGCCCAGTCGCGCGACGAACCCTGGCCGTAATCGGCGCCGGCGATCACGATCAGCGGCTGCTTGCGGTCCATATAGGTTTCGATGGCTTCCCACATGCGGGTCACCTTGCCTTCAGGCTCGATGCGCGCCAGCGAACCGGCCTTGATGCTGCCGTCGGCATTGCGCACCATTTCGTTTTTCAGCGTCGGGTTGGCGAAGGTCGCGCGCTGCGCGGTCAGGTGGTCGCCGCGGTGGGTGGCGTAGGAATTGAAGTCCTCTTCCGGCAAGCCCATTTTCGCCAGATATTCCCCGGCGGCGGAGTCCAGCATGATCGCATTGGATGGCGACAGGTGGTCGGTGGTGATGTTATCGCCCAGCACGGCCAGCGGACGCATGCCGCGCAAAGTGCGCTTGCCGGCCAGCGCGCCTTCCCAGTACGGCGGACGGCGGATATAGGTCGATTGCGGACGCCAGTCGTACAGCGGCTCGGCGCGTTCGGCCGCTTCTTCGCCGCGCGCGAACATCGGGATGTAGACCTTGCGGAACTGCTCGGGCTTGACGCTCGCCGCCACGATGGCGTCGATCTCTTCGTCGCTCGGCCACAGGTCCTTCAGGGTGACCGGTTTGCCTGCGGCATCGTGACCCAGCACGTCCTTTTCGATGTCGAAGCGGATGGTGCCGGCGATGGCGTAAGCCACCACCAGCGGCGGCGAAGCCAGGAAGGCTTGCTTGGCGTACGGGTGGATGCGGCCGTCGAAGTTGCGGTTGCCCGACAGGACGGCGGTCGCGTACAGGTCGCGCTCGACCACTTCCTTCTGGATCACCGGGTCCAGCGCACCGGACATGCCGTTGCAGGACGTGCAGGCATAGGCGACCACGCCGAAGCCCAGCTTTTCCAGCTCCGGCAACAGGCCGGCTTCTTCCAGGTACAGCGTGACGGCTTTGGAGCCTGGCGCCAGCGAGGACTTGACCCATGGCTTGCGCAGCAGGCCGGCCCTGTTCGCGTTGCGCGCCAACAGCCCGGCTGCAATCATATTGCGCGGGTTGTTGGTGTTGGTGCAGCTGGTGATGGCGGCGATGATGACGGCGCCGTCCGGCATCTTGCCCGGCTCGTTCTCCACCACGCCGGAAATGCCGCGCGCCGCCAGCTCCGAGGTCGGCACGCGCTTGTGCGGATTGGACGGGCCGGCGATATTGCGCACCACGGTGGACAGGTCGAACTTCAGCACGCGTTCATACTCGGCGGACTTCAAGTCGTCCGCCCACAAACCGGTCTGCCTGGCGTAGGTTTCGACCAGCGCCACCAGGTCGTCGTCGCGGCCGGTCAGCTTCAGGTACTTGATGGTCTGTTCGTCGATGGAGAACATCGCGGCGGTGGCGCCGAATTCCGGCGCCATATTGGAAATCGTCGCGCGGTCGCCCAGCGTCAGCGCTGTGGCGCCTTCGCCATAAAACTCCAGGTAGGCCGAGACCACTTTTTCCTTGCGCAGGAATTCGGTCAGTGCCAGCACGATGTCGGTGGCCGTGATGCCCGGCTGCGGCTTGCCGCCCAGTTCCACGCCGACGATGTCCGGCAGCCGCATCCATGAGGCGCGGCCCAGCATGACCGTTTCCGCTTCCAGGCCGCCGACGCCGATGGCAATCACACCCAGCGCGTCCACCATCGGGGTGTGCGAATCGGTGCCGACCAGCGTGTCCGGATAGGCCACGCCATCGCTCACCTGGACCACCGGCGACATGCGCTCCAGGTTGATCTGGTGCAGGATGCCGTTGCCCGGCGGGATCACGTCGACGTTCTGGAACGCCTTCTTGGTCCAATTGATGAAATCGAAACGGTCTTCGTTGCGGCGGTCCTCGATGGCGCGGTTCTTGGCGAAGGCATCGGGATCGAAACCGCCGCATTCCACCGCCAGCGAGTGGTCCACCACCAGCTGGGTCGGCACCACCGGATTGACCAGGGCGGGGTCGCCGCCCTGCTGCGCGATGGCGTCGCGCAAGCCGGCCAGGTCCACCAATGCGGTCTGGCCGAGGATGTCGTGGCACACCACGCGCGCCGGGAACCAGGGGAAGTCCAGGTCGCGCTTGCGCTCGATCAGCTGCTCCAGCGACGCATTCAAGGCCGCCGGGTCGCAGCGGCGCACCAGGTTTTCCGCCAGCACGCGCGAGGTGTACGGCAGCGTGGCGTAGGCGCCGGGCTTGATCGCGTCGACCGCTGCGCGCGCGTCGAAGTAATCCAGCGTGGTGCCGGGGAGTCGTTTGCGGTATTGGGTGTTCATGATTACTTGCGGTCCTTGATCGGTACGAAGGCCAGGTCTTCCGGGCCGACGTAGTTGGCGCTCGGGCGGATGATCTTGTTGTCGATGCGCTGCTCAATGATGTGGGCCGACCAGCCGGAGGTGCGGGAAATCACGAACAGCGGGGTGAACATGGCGGTCGGCACGCCCATCATGTGGTAGGACACGGCCGAGAACCAGTCCAGGTTCGGGAACATCTTCTTGATTTCCCACATCACCGATTCCAGGCGCTCGGCAATGTCGAACATCTTCATCGAGCCCGCCTCCTGCGACAGGCTGCGCGCCACTTCCTTGATCACCACGTTGCGCGGGTCGGAGATGGTGTAGACCGGATGGCCGAAGCCGATCACCACTTCCTTGTTGGCGACGCGGTTGCGGATGTCGGCTTCGGCCTCGTCGGCGTTTTCGTAGCGCTTCTGGATCTCCAGCGCCACTTCGTTGGCGCCGCCGTGTTTCGGGCCGCGCAGGGCGCCGATCGCGCCGGTGATGGCGGAGTGGATGTCGGAACCGGTGCCGGCGATCACGCGGCTGGTGAAGGTGGAAGCGTTGAACTCATGTTCCGCGTACAGGATCAGCGAAGTGTGCATGGCGCGCACCCACGATTCGGATGGCGCTTCGCCGTGCAGCAGGTGCAGGAAGTGGCCGCCGATCGAGTCGTCGTCGGTTTCCACCTCGATGCGCTTGCCATTGTGGCTGTAGTGGTACCAGTACAGCAGCATGGAGCCGAACGATGCCATCAGACGGTCGGCGATGTCGCGCGCGCCGGCGATATTGTGGTCATCCTTCTCGGGCAGACAGCAGCCCAGCACCGAAACGCCGGTGCGCATCACGTCCATCGGGTGGGCCGACGCCGGCAGGGCTTCCAGCGCGGATTTGACCGCTTGCGGCAGGCCGCGCAGGGACCTCAGCTTGGACTTGTAGCCTTTCAGTTCAGCTACGGTCGGCAGCTTGCCGTGCACCAGCAGGTAGGCGATTTCTTCGAACTCGCAGGTGGTGGCGACGTCCAGGATGTCGTAGCCGCGGTAGTGCAGGTCGTTGCCGGTCTTGCCGACGGAGCACAAGGCGGTGTTGCCTGCGGCGACGCCGGACAGGGCGACGGATTTCTTTGGCTTGAAGGTTGGGGCTTGTTCGGTCATGGCGGTCTCCTTATTTCTTGGCCGCTGCGAACAGCGCGTCCAGTTTTTGTTCAAAGTCGTGGTAGTTGATGCGCTCATACAATTCGGCGCGGGTCTGCATGGTGTCGAGCACGTTCTGCTGCGTGCCGTCGCGGCGGATCGCGGTGTAGACGTTTTCGGCAGCCTTGTTCATGGCGCGGAAAGCGGACAGCGGATACAGCACCAGGCCCACGTCGGCCGACTTCAATTCTTCCACGGTAAACAGCGGGGTCGAACCGAATTCGGTGATGTTGGCCAGGACCGGCACCTTCACGGCAGCGGCGAACTGCTTGTACATGTCCAGCGAAATCATCGCTTCCGGGAAGATCATGTCGGCGCCGGCCTCCACGCAAGCGACGGCGCGGTCGATCGCCGCATCCAGCCCTTCCACCGCCAGCGCGTCGGTGCGCGCCATGATGACGAAGTTCTCGTCGGTGCGCGCATCGACCGCCGCCTTGATGCGGTCGATCATTTCGCCCTTGGACACGATTTCCTTGCCCGGACGGTGGCCGCAACGCTTGGCCCCTACCTGGTCTTCGATATGCATGGCGGCCGCGCCGAATTTGATCATCGACTTGACGGTGCGCGCCACGTTGAAGGCCGAGGCGCCAAAGCCGGTATCCACGTCCACCAGCAGCGGCAGGTCGCACACGTCGGTGATGCGGCGCACGTCGGTCAGCACGTCGTCCAGGTTGGAAATGCCCAGGTCCGGCAGGCCCAGCGAGCCGGCAGCGACCCCGCCGCCGGACAGGTAGATCGCCTTGAAACCGGCGCGCTTGGCCAGCAAGGCATGGTTGGCGTTGATCGCGCCGACCACCTGCAGCGGGGATTCTTCTTGCACGGCCTGGCGGAAGGCGGCGCCTGCGGAATATTGGCTCATGATGTCCTTTCAATTGTCGGAGGGTTTGCCGTGCATAGTGCAAGTGGCGTGCCAAGCCAGTGCCCTCTGCAAAATCAAGCACTTGCAACATCCCCGTCGGAGTGTTATGTTTCAATATGAAACACTGAAACGCAACATGAAACATGCGCCCTTCTTCGCCCCTGCCCTTTGATCCCGCCGACAAACCGGTCATCTGGACGGTATCCGTGTCGCGCCTGTCGGAACTGTTCCGCGACATCACGCTGGAATACGATGCCCTGGCCGACATCGAACCGATCAACCTTGGTTTCGACGAAGCTGCGCGCCATATCCGCGAGCGGCTGGCGAACGAGCGCTGCGACGCCGTGATCGCGGCCGGTTCCAACGCCGCCTACCTGAAGGGCCGCCTGTCGGTGCCGGTGGTGATCGCCAAGGCCAGCGGCTTTGACTTCATGCAGGCGCTGGCGCGGGCACGCAAGGTTTCCGACCGCATTGGCGTCATCACCTACCACGACGACATGCCGGCGCTGGCGGAGTTTGCCGCCACCTTCGGCGTGCCGATCGAACAGCGCACCTATGCCACCGAGGAAGACGCGCGCGCCCAGATCAACGACCTGAAAGCGGCCGGCATCAAAGCCATCGTCGGCGCCGGCCTGATCACCGACCTCGCCGAGGAAGCGGGGCTGACGGCGGTCTTCGTATATTCCGCCGCCTCGATCCGCCAGGCTTTCGACGACGCCCTGGAACTGGCGCGCCTGGCCCAGCTCGAATCGAACCGCAGCCGCCGCCACGTGGTGGCCGATACCCTGCGCGCCAAGCACGGCCTGGCCGACCTGCGCGGCGAATCGGATGCCATGGAACGGGTGCGCCAGGCCGTCGTGCTCTACGCGAAGTCGCCCGCCACGGTGCTGATCCAGGGCGAGACCGGGACCGGCAAGGAATTGGTGGCGCAGGCCATCCACCGCGAATCCCCGCATGGCGCCAACCGGCCATTCGTGGCGGTCAATTGCGGCGCCATCGCGGAGTCGCTGCTCGAGTCGGAATTGTTCGGTCACGAAGAAGGCGCTTTCACCGGCGCGCGGCGCGGCGGCCATGCCGGCCTGTTCGAAGCCGCCAACCGCGGCACGCTGTTCCTCGACGAGATCGGCGAAATGCCGCTCGCCCTGCAAACGCGCCTGCTGCGCGTGCTGGAAGAGCGCGAAGTGGTCCGGGTCGGCGGCACCCGGCCCATCCCGGTCAATGTGCGCATTATCAGCGCCACCCATTGCGACCTGGAAGCACGGGTGCGCGAGGGCCGCTTCCGCGCCGATCTGTTCTACCGCCTGGCCGTGCTGCGCCTGTCGCTGCCGCCCCTGCGCGAACGCCCGGCCGATATCCTGCCGCTGGCGGAATGGTCGCTGCGCACTGCCCTCGCCAGCCTTGGTGCACGCGCCCATCCCAACCTGTCGGCCGAACTGGCTGCCTGTGCGCCGCTGCTGCTGCGCCATGGCTGGCCGGGCAATGTGCGTGAACTGCGCAACCTGACCGAGCGCCTCGCCCTGTTCCTCGCCGCCGAACCGCTGCAGGCCCTGACACCCAGCTTTGTCACCGCCGTGGCCCCGGAACTCGGCGCCGGAGCGCCAGCGGTGGCGGCGCCCGCACCCGGCCCCGGCGGCCGTCCAGGCGCTGCGGAAAGCGTCACCGAAGTGCTGGCACGCTTCGGTGGCAGGCGCGATGCCGCCGCCGACTACCTCGGCATTAGCCGCACCACACTGTGGCGCCGGCTGCGCGAAGAATCCGGTAGCTGATCCGCGCGCCGGCGATGCGCGCCGCCCGCTACAATCGGCCGTATGGAGCAGCAAGCGGAACCGGAATCGCTGAAGGAACAGATGACGCGCATCATCGAAGAGGCGCGCATGATGTTGCCCGGGATCCAGGCCCTGTTCGGTTTCCAGACCATCGCCGTCTTCAACGACCGCTTCGAAAAGCTGCCAGTGTACGCCCAGGATTGCCACGCCGCTGCCCTGGCGCTGGTGGTTGTCGCCATCGCCCTGGTGATGATGCCCGCCGCTTACCACCGCCTCGCCGAACCTGGCCAGGTTTCACTCCATGCGATCAAAGTATCTTCGCGCGCCATCTGCTGCGCCCTGGCACCGCTGGCCGCTGGCCTGGCGCTCGATATTGCGGTGGTCCTGTACATGGTGACCGAGTCAGGGCACGCCAGCGCGGCGGGTGGCCTGGCCGCCTTCCTGCTGCTGATGGGTATGTGGTTCGGATATCCGCTGCACGCGCGACGCCGCCGCTAGCCTGCCGGCCGACACCTGTTTCGACCACTCGTCACTCTGCCACGCGGCCGGACGGCCGGATCGGGTATGCTCTCGCTCCATGAAAAGAGAACAATATTATTGGCTGTTGCAAGGCCTCGCATGGTCGTGCCTGGCACTGTTCTTCGCCGTCGTCAACAAGCTCGAAGTGACATACATGCAGCTGACCTGGCCGGTCGCCGGAAAACGCGCGCAAGCGGCGCCCGCCAAGGGCGCCACCCTGAGGTTCCCGCTCGCCGCATAAGCCAACTTCCGTAATCCCATGGACAACCCACAAAAACCCATCCTGGCCCGCCTCAACTGGTACTGGATCCTGCAAGCCCTCGGCTGGAGCACGGTCACCGCCTTCCTCATGCTGGCCAACGGACCTTACCTGGCGCGTCCCGGCGCCGTCACGGTCTGCATCCTGGACGGACTCGCCGGCCTGGTGCTGACCGACTTGTGGCACCGCTTCCTGAAACAGCGCCGCTGGAATACCCGCACGGTGGACTGGCGTCAGGTCGCGGTGGCCATCTTCGTTCTCGGCCCTTTGCAGATGGCCTGCGCCGTTCTCATTGCCCGCGCCATCCTCCCGTCATCGGGAGAGCGCAGCTGGCTGCCGATGCTGTTCCTGTTCTGGTCCGGCGTCATGATGGCCTGGCAAGTGTCTTACATGGCCGCGACAGCCCTGCGCCGCGCCAACCGCTTCGAATCGGAAGCGCTGCGCCTTGACGTACTGGCCAAGGAGGCCGAACTGAAGGCCCTGCAAGCCCAGGTCAACCCGCATTTCTTCTTCAATAGCCTGAACAGCGTACGCGCGCTGATCTTCGAGAACCAGCAGGCCGCGGCGCAGATGGTCGACCAGTTGGCGACGCTGATGCGCTACACCCTGGCCTCCAGCTATGCCGACACCGTGCCGCTGAAAGAGGAACTGGAAGCCGTGCAATCCTATCTTGCGATCGAGAAGATCCGTTTCGAAGAGCGCCTGAGTGTTGCCATGGAGATCGCCAGCGGCATGGACCAGGTGACGATCCCGCCCATGGCCCTGCAGACGCTGGTCGAAAATGCCGTCAAATACGGCGTCGAACAAAGCAGCATTGGCACGGAAATCCGCATCAGCGCCAGCCAGGCCAATGGCCGGGCGTCGATCGAAGTGGCCAACCGCGGCGCGCTGGCCGGGCTGGGCAACTCAACCAGGGTAGGCCTGAGCAACGCGCGCAAGCGGCTGCTGCATGCCAAGGGCGGCGACGCCAGCCTGGATCTGGTGGAGCGCGACGGCTGGGTGCGCGCCACGCTGAACTTCCGCACCGTTCATCACGCCGATTGACCGCTCATCAAGTTTCCGGCGCGGCAGCTGCGCGCCGGCCGGTACGCTGTGTTCCACAAGGAGGTAACACAGATGAAATCCACGATTGCAAAAGCCGCCGTTTCCCTGCTGCTGGCCGCAGCCGCCCTGCCCGCCATCGCCGCCACCGCCTTCCAGGTGGAAGTCAAAGGCAGCGGCGAAGCGCTCATCCTGATCCCCGGCCTGGCTTCGTCCGGCGAAGTCTGGCAAGCCACGGCGGCGCGCCTGTGCGTCAAGCACCAGTGCCACATCCTGACGCTGGCCGGGTTTGCCGGCGTGCCGCCACTTGCCGGCGAACGCCTGCTGCCGGCCGCCGAACGGCAACTGGCCGACTACATTGCCGCCAACAAGCTGGGCAAGCCTACCGTGATCGGCCACAGCCTGGGTGGCTTCCTCGGCATGCGGCTCGCCAGCACCCATCCCGACAAGGTCGGCCGCCTGGTGATCGTCGATGCCTTGCCGGCGCTGGGTGCCACCCGGAACCCGGCCGCGAACCTGGAGCAGCTGCAAGCCGGTGCTGCCCAACTGCGCGACGCGATGCGGGCGCAGGACGACGCCGCATTCGGCGCCATGCAGCAGCGCAGCGTGGCCAATATGGTGACTGCGCCCGAGCATGCGCAGCGCATCGCGCACTGGGGCGCGCAGTCCGATCGCGCCACGGTCACCGACGCCATGTACGACATCATGTCCAGCGACCTGCGCGAAGATATCGCCCGGATCAGGGCGCCCACCCTGGTGCTGGGCACCTGGGTCGCCTACCGTGCCTTCGCGCCGAAGGAAGCGGTCGAAGGCCTGTTCAAGGCCCAGTATGCCAGGCTGCCCGGCGTGAAAGTGGAGATGGCCGAGACCGCGCGCCACTTCATCATGTACGACGACCCGGAATGGATGTATGCTCGCATCGACCAATTCATCCGCTAATCCGCACACCATGGCACACACTGCGCGTCCGCTGCTGGCAAGGCTCGACTGGTACTGGATCCTGCAATTCCTCGGCTGGACGCTGGTGGTCGTCTTCAATTTGCTGGCCTACAGCCGCTACTTCAGCAAGCCTGGCGTCATCGCCACCTGCATCTGGAGCGGCGCCAGTGGCTTGCTGCTGTCCGATCTCTGGCACCGCCTGCTCAAGGCCCGGCGCTGGAACGCCGGCGTGCTGAACTGGCACATGATCGCCGTGCCGGTGCTGGTGCTCGGCCCTCTGCAGGCGGCCAGTATCCTGGCCTCGCTGCGCATCCTGCAGGGCAAGGTCGAAGGACTGGAATGGCTGCCCATGTCCCTGTTCCTGTGGGGCGGCATTTTCCTGGCCTGGAGCATCGCCTATATGGCGGCACTGGCGCTGCGCCGTGCCAACCAGTTCGAAGCGACCGCCTTGCGCATGGAAGTGCAAGCGAAGGATGCCGAACTGCGTGCCCTGCAGGCGCAGGTCAATCCGCACTTCTTCTTCAATAGCCTGAACAGCATCCGCGCCCTGGTCTATGAAGCCCCGGATTCGGCCTCGCAGATGATCGATCGCCTGGCGAGCCTGATGCGCTATGCGCTGCAGTCCGGCCTGACGGAGACCGTCCCCCTGCACAGGGAATTGGAGGCGGTGGAAAGCTACCTCGCCATCGAGAAAATCCGCTTCGAGGAACGGCTGCGCGTGAGCATCGAGGTCGAAGCCGGTCTGGAAGAAGTGCCCATCCCGCCGATGTCGCTGCAGACGCTGGCGGAAAACGCCGTCAAGTATGGCGTGGAAGCGTGTGCCAGCGGCAGCGAAATCCGCATCAGCGCGCGCCGCACAGGAGACCGTGTGCTGATCGAGATCGCCAACGCGGGCGCGATCCGCTCCTTCGGCAACTCGACCAGGGTCGGCCTGGACAATGCCCGCAAGCGGCTGGCCCTGGCAATGGGGGCCGACGCCACCCTCGATCTGAGCGAAAGCAGCGGCTGGGTGCGCGCCACCCTGCAATTCCCATTGGCGGCATGATGCGCGTGCTGATCGTCGACGATGAACGCCTGGCGCGCGCCGAACTGCGGCGCATGCTGGCCGCCCATCCATCGGTCGCCATTGTCGGCGAAGCGGCCAACGCGGCGGAAGCGGCGGCGCACATCGCCGCCCTGCAACCCGACCTGCTTTTGCTCGATGTGCAAATGCCGGGCGGCAGCGGCTTCGATTTGCTGGCCACACTGGATGATCCGCCCGAGGTGGTGTTCACCACCGCCTTCGACCAGTACGCCCTGCAAGCGTTCGAAGCCAGCGCGCTGGACTATTTGATGAAGCCGGTCGAGCCGCAGCGCCTGGCCGCTGCGCTCGAGCGCGCCGCGGCGCGCCTGGGCCTGGCCGCCACCCCGGCCTGCATGCCGCGCAAGCTGTTCATCCGCGATGGCGAGCGCTGCTGGTTCGTGCGCCTGGAGGATATCCGCCTGTTCGAATCGGAGGGCAATTACACCCGCCTCTACTTCGATGGCGCCGCGCCGCTGCTGGGGCGCTCGCTGCTGCAGCTGGAACAGCGCCTCAATCCGCAGCAATTCTTCCGCGCCAGCCGGCGCCATATCGTCAACCTTGCCGCCGTGCGCGGCATCGAGAACGGCGACGGCGGCGCGCTGGCTCTCAAGCTCGACGACATGACGGTGGAAGTGTCGCGCCGCCGCGTCGCGGCCCTCAGGCAATTGCAGGAGTTCTGACCCCGCCGGCCCGGCGGCGCGCTGTAATAAAAAACCCGCTCGGTGAGCGGGTTTCCATGGTGCGGCGCGGCGCTTATTCGACTTCCACGGTTTCCGGTGGCGGCATCGGCGCCGCATCCGGTTCCGGGAATTCCAGCTTGATCGCTTCCGCTTCGTCCAGGTCGACGATTACCTTGCCGCCCGAAACCAGGCGGCCGAACAGCAGCTCGTCGGCCAGCGCCTTGCGGATCATGTCCTGGATCAGGCGCGACATCGGGCGTGCGCCCATCAGCGGATCGAAGCCCTTCTTCGCCAGGAACTTGCGCAGCTTTTCGCTGAAGATGGCTTCCACCTTCTTCTCGTGCAGTTGCTCTTCCAGCTGCATCAGGAACTTGTCGACCACGCGCAGGATGATTTCCTCGTCCAGCGCACGGAAGCTGATGATCGCATCGAGACGGTTGCGGAATTCCGGCGTGAACATCCGCTTGATATCCGCCATCTCGTCGCCGGCCTCCTTGCTGTCGGTAAAGCCGATGGAACGCTTCTGCAAGCTTTCCGCGCCCGCATTGGTGGTCATGATGATGATCACGTTGCGGAAGTCCGCCTTGCGGCCATTGTTGTCGGTCAGCGTGCCATGGTCCATCACCTGCAGCAGGATATTGAAGATATCCGGGTGCGCTTTCTCGATCTCGTCCAGCAGCAGCACGGCGTGCGGCTTCTTGGTGATCGCCTCGGTCAGCAGGCCGCCCTGGTCGTAGCCGACGTAGCCCGGCGGCGCGCCGATCAGGCGGCTCACCGCATGGCGCTCCATGTATTCCGACATGTCGAAGCGGATCAGCTCGATGCCCAGGATGAAGGCCAGCTGCTTGGCCACCTCGGTCTTGCCGACGCCGGTCGGGCCGGAGAACAGGAAGGAACCGATCGGCTTGTCCTGCTTGCCCAGGCCGGCGCGCGACATCTTGATGGCCGATGCCAGCGCTTCGATCGCCGGATCCTGGCCGAACACCACATTGCGCAAGTCGCGGTCGATGGTCTGCAGCTTGCTGCGGTCGTCCTGGTTGACGGTCTGCGGCGGGATGCGCGCGATCTTGGAAATGATTTCCTCGATCTCGGTCTTGCCGATGGTCTTCTTCTGCTTCGACTTCGGCAGGATGCGCTGGGCCGCGCCGGCCTCGTCGATCACGTCGATCGCCTTGTCCGGCAGGTGACGGTCATTGATGAAGCGGGCCGCCAGTTCGGCCGCGGTCGACAGCGCCGACGACGAATACTTCACGCCATGGTGTTCCTCGAAACGCGACTTCAGGCCGCGCAGGATCTGCACGGTCTGTTCCACG
This sequence comes from uncultured Oxalobacteraceae bacterium, assembly GCA_965650885.1. Classification (GTDB taxonomy): domain Bacteria; phylum Pseudomonadota; class Gammaproteobacteria; order Burkholderiales; family Burkholderiaceae_D; genus Rugamonas. The sequence continues at coordinate 51,301 of CBFGQI010000006.1, read as the reverse complement.
GTCGGCTCGTTGACGTCGACCTTCTGGAACCGGCGGCTCAGTGCGTGGTCTTTCTCGAACACGCCACGGAATTCCGTGAAGGTGGTCGCGCCGATGCACTTCAGCTGGCCGTTCGCCAGGGCCGGTTTCAGCAGGTTGGACGCGTCCAGCGTGCCGCCCGAGGCCGAGCCGGCGCCGATGATGGTATGGATCTCGTCGATGAACAGGATGCCGTTCGGGTTGTCCTTCAGCTGCTTGAGCACCGCCTTCAGGCGCTGCTCGAAGTCGCCGCGGTACTTGGTGCCCGCCAGCAGCGCGCCCATGTCGAGCGAATACACCACGGCATTGGTCAGCACTTCCGGCACGTCGCCCTGGGTGATGCGGTACGCCAAGCCTTCCGCGATGGCGGTCTTGCCCACGCCGGCCTCGCCCACCAGCAGTGGATTGTTCTTGCGGCGACGGCACAGGACCTGGATCACGCGGTCCACCTCGTCCTCGCGGCCGATCAGCGGGTCGATCTTGCCCTCGGCGGCGGACTTGTTCAGGTTCTGGGTGAACTGGTCCAGCGGCGATTCCTTGGCCTGGCCTTCCGGGGCGCCACCCTCTTCCACGCCTTCGGACGCCTTGGCGGAATCCATCTGCTGGTCCTTGCGCACGCCGTGGGAAATGAAGTTCACCACGTCCAGCCGGGTCACGCCCTGCTGGTGCAGGTAGTAAACAGCGTGGGAATCCTTTTCGCCGAAGATCGCCACCAGCACGTTGGCGCCGGTCACTTCCTTCTTGCCATTGGACGCCGACTGAACGTGCATGATGGCACGCTGGATCACGCGCTGGAAGCCCAGGGTTGGCTGGGTGTCCACTTCGCCCGTGCCGGGCACGGTCGGGGTGTTATCGCCGATGAAGTTCGTCAGCGTTTTGCGCAGGTCCTCAATATTGACTGCGCAGGCGCGCAGCACCTCGGCTGCCGATGGATTGTCGAGCAGCGCCAGCAGCAAGTGCTCCACGGTGATGAACTCGTGGCGAGCTTGCCGCGCTTCGACAAACGCCATATGCAAACTTACTTCCAATTCCTGCGCAATCATACTTCCTCCATCACACATTGCAGGGGATGCCCCGCCTTGCGTGCATGCGTTAAAACAAACTCCACTTTGGTTGAAGCTATATCTTTAGAGAAAACGCCGCACACGCCTTTGCCATAGCGATGGACACTCAGCATAATTTGTGTGGCCGTTTCCCGGTCCTTATTGAAATACTCCTGGATGATGGCGACCACAAACTCCATGGGAGTGTAGTCGTCATTGAGCAACGCCACCTGGTACATAGGTGGCGGCTTAATCGCCTGCCGTTCCAGGACGGTTTCGGTGTCATGCTTGGTTGCCATACGCTTATATTCTAATGCTTTCAGACTGGATGCAACGCCCATTTAGAGGGGCATTTCCATCAGTCCTCATCTTACGCGTTTTCGCCGATTGCCGCAGATGGCGGTCGGGTTGGCCGAAATCAAGGGGGCCAAAAATAGCTGTTGCAAAAATCTCACCATGTGCTAGTGAAAGCGCTTGACATTAAAAATTGTTCCGCCAACAATGCGGTATCGACTTTGTGCAGATCTGTACATGTTGGTAAGAAGTGAGTTGTCGAGGAGGGGGCAGGAAGCTTCTTGCTTTTATGGCTCGTGTGATTCGTTTTTATTGAAAGTTTTTTTAAAATGGCAACTGGTACCGTTAAGTGGTTCAATGACTCCAAGGGTTTTGGCTTCATCACTCCTGATGACGGCGGCGAGGATTTGTTCGCACACTTCTCCGCGATCAACATGAACGGCTTCAAGACCCTGAAAGAAGGTCAAAAAGTGCAGTTCGAAGTAACCCAAGGCCCTAAAGGCAAGCAAGCTTCCAACATCCAGACCAACTAATCCCTGGCCTCGGACAACGAAAAGCCCCGCCCCGCGGGGTTTTTTTTCGCCTGCCGCGCGCAGGCCACTATGCAGAATTCGTCATGCAAATACGCACATTGAGCAGCGCCGACGCCCCCGCCTTGCTGGAATTCGAACTCGCCAACCGCGGCTGGTTCGAGTCGCAGGTCGACGCCCGGGCGCCAGACTTTTACAACCTGGCGGGCGTCGGCGCCCATATCGACGACTATCTTGCCCGGTTTGCGGCGGGCAGCATGCATCCCTGCCTGCTGCTGGAGGATGGGAACATTATTGGCCGCTGCAACCTGAAAGATATCGACCACAGCGGATTGCGCGCCACGGTCGGCTACCGCATTGCCGCCACCGCCATCGGCCGGGGCCTGGCCGGCGCCGCACTCTCGCACCTGATGGAACTGGCTTATGGCCAATGGCAGCTGGCCGGCCTCGACGCCCACGTCACCATCGCCAATGCCGCCTCAGCCCGCGTCCTGGAGCGCTCCGGCTTCAGCCTCGCCGGTCCCTCGCCACTCCAGGCCCATGTTGCCGGCCAGTTGATCGGCTGCCTGCACTATCGGCATCACTAGAGCAAACGCTGCACGATCACACCAACCAGCGAAGTGCCTGCGCCCAGCATGGCAATCAGTACCGCAACGATCAGGCCAATGGCCCAGCGCAGAAGCGAAGCCATCTGATCGAAGCGGGCATCCATCCGCGTTTCAAGCCTGTCCACTCGTGTGTCGAGCCGTTCCATCCTGGTGTCGAGCCGGTCCATCCTGGTGTCGAGCCGATCCAGGCGACCATCCTGCCGATCCAGGCGCTTGACGATTTCGCCTATGGCATCGCGCAGCAAGGCAAATCCAGCATCCATATGCTGGCGCAATTGCCGGATTTCAGCTTCAACCCCAGTCATTGCACGCTCCAGTGCGGTAATGCGCTTCTCATGATCATTTTGCGACGATTCCTTGTCATCGTCCATCGGCGCACGTTCCATGGCATACCCCTTTGTTGCAAGCCCACTTAGACGGCCCGGCCATGGCAAAGTTCCGTGCGCGGCAAACAAAAAAACCCCGCCTCCTTGCGGATGGCGGGGCTCGCTTGAAAGCGGGATCGTTTACATCTGCTCGATCATCACGTCACCGAAGCCGGAGCACGACACCTGGGTCGCGCCTTCCATCAGGCGGGCGAAGTCGTAAGTGACTTTCTTGGAGGTGATGGCCTTCTCCATGGAGGAGATGATCAGGTCGGCCGCCTCGGTCCAGCCCATATGGCGCAGCATCATTTCCGCGGACAGGATCAGGGAACCCGGGTTCACGTAATCCTTGCCGGCGTACTTCGGCGCGGTGCCGTGGGTCGCTTCGAACATGGCCACGGAGTCGGACAGATTGGCACCCGGGGCGATGCCGATACCGCCCACCTGCGCCGCCAGCGCGTCGGAGATGTAGTCTCCGTTCAGGTTCAGGGTGGCGATCACCGAGTACTCCGCCGGACGCAGCAGGATCTGCTGCAGGAAGGCGTCGGCGATGGAATCCTTGACGGTGATTTCGCGGCCGGTCTTCGGATTCTTGAACTTGCACCATGGGCCGCCATCGATCAGCTCCGCGCCGAATTCCTTCTGCGCCAGTTCATAAGCCCAGTCACGGAAGCCACCTTCGGTGTACTTCATGATGTTGCCCTTGTGGACGATGGTCACGGACGGCTTGTCGTTGTCGATCGCGTACTGGATCGCCTTGCGCACCAGGCGCTCAGTGCCTTCGCGCGACACCGGCTTGACGCCAATGCCGGAAGTGCCCGGGAAGCGGATTTTCTTCACGCCCATTTCCTTGGTCAGGAACTCGATCAGCTTCTTGGCGCCTTCCGAGCCTTCCTGCCATTCGATACCGGCATAGATGTCTTCCGAATTCTCGCGGAAGATCACCATATCAGTCTTCTCCGGCTCACGCACCGGCGACGGCACACCCTTGAAGTAGCGCACCGGGCGCAGGCAGACGTACAGGTCCAGCTCCTGGCGCAGGGCCACGTTCAGGGAACGGATGCCGCCGCCCACCGGGGTGGTCAGCGGGCCCTTGATCGACACCACATAGTCCTTCAGTACCTTCAAGGTCTCTTCCGGCAGCCACACGTCGGGGCCGTACACCTTGGTCGACTTCTCGCCCGCGAAGATCTCCATCCAGCTGATCTTGCGCTTGCCGCCGTAAGACTTGGCAACCGCCGCGTCCACCACCTTGATCATCACCGGGGTGATGTCCACGCCGGTACCGTCGCCTTCCAGGTAAGGAATGATCGGGGTGTCCGGTACGTTCAGGGAAAAGTCGGCATTGACGGTGATTTTCTGGCCGTCGGCAGGTACTTTGATATGTTGGTACATCGTGTTCTCCGAAGAAGGGTTTTTCGCAGTCTTCTATAAGACATAAGACACTGGCGTTCCACATTATGCACCAGTATTTTACTGGGCGCCATGCTTTTACGACTACAATCCCGGCTATGCCTCTGATACTTTTCAATAAACCTTTCCAGGTATTGTGCCAGTTTTCGCCGTCCGGAGATAAGCAAACCCTGGCCGACTACATCACCGTTCCCAACGTCTATCCCGCCGGCCGCCTCGATTACGACAGCGAAGGCTTGATGCTGATGACCGACGACGGCAAGCTGCAGCACAAGATCGCCCACCCCGACCGCAAGGAAGCCAAGACTTACCTGGTGCAGGTGGAAGGCATGCCGGACGCCGCCGCCCTGGCCCGCCTGCAGGCGCCGCTCGACCTGGGCGACTTCACCACCCAGCCCTGCAAGGCGGTGCGCATCGCCGAACCGGCCTGGCTGTGGCCGCGCAACCCGCCGATCCGCCAGCGCGCGGACCAGCCGACGTCCTGGCTGGCGCTCACTTTACAGGAGGGCAAGAACCGCCAGGTGCGGCGCATGACCGCGGCCATCGGCCACCCTACCCTGCGTCTGGTGCGCTCGGCCATCGGCGGCATTTCCCTGGCCAGCCACCCACTGCTGCCGGGCGAATGGATGGAAGTGTCGCCGGACGACCTGTCCATGCGCTGAGCACAAAGCGAAAAACCCGCTATGGCGCAATGCCATGCGGGTTATTCCGGTGCACCTGTTTGGCGGCTAATGCCGCCAGCACACGAACTTAGGCGGACAGTGCCTTCAGGGCAGCTGCCAGACGGCTCTTGTGACGAGCGGCCTTGTTCTTGTGGATGATTTTCTTGTCAGCGATCGAGTCGATGGTCGACACGGAAGCCTGGAAGATGGTGGTCGCAGCAGCTTTGTCGCCAGCCTGGATCGCCTTGCGGACAGCCTTGATAGCGGTGCGCAGGGTCGAACGCTGGGCGGAGTTGTGAGCGTTTTGCTTGACTGCTTGGCGAGCGCGTTTGCGCGCTTGTGCGGTATTTGCCATTTGAGAATCCTAATTCGTTGTCAAAGTTCGTTTGCAAACAATAGCGTTTGCCAAACCGGTGCGGTGTTTTCAGAGCCGGCTGAACGTCGTTGCCTGCCTTACTGAATTCTGTACAGCCTTAAATTATAACGGGGTTTTGCTGCCAGGGCAATTCAAAATGTCGGGACGTTGCCGCTTTCGCTATAATCAGCGCCCATGAACTTGCTCAAGACCCTCGCTGCCATTTCCAGTATGACAATGCTGTCCCGGATCACGGGACTGCTGCGCGAAATCCTGTTCTTCCGCGCGTTCGGCGCGGGCGGCTTGACCGACGCATTCTACATTGCCTTCCGCATCCCCAACCTGTTGCGCCGCCTGTTTGCCGAAGGCGCCTTTTCCCAGGCATTCGTGCCAATGTTGGCAGAATATAAAAGCAAGCAGGGCGAACAAGCCACCCGCACCCTGGTCGACCATGTGGCGACCGTCCTGGTCTGGGCCACGCTGCTCACCAGCGTGGTCGGTATCATAGGCGCGCCGCTGTTCATCTACCTGATCGGCTCGGGCTTGAGCAAGGACCCGGAATCGTTCGACGCCGCCGTCTGGATGACGCGCCTGATGTTCCCCTACATCGCCTGCATGTCCTTCGTCGCGCTGTCCAGCGGCGTATTGAATACCTGGCGCCAGTTCAAGATCCCGGCCTTCACGCCGGTCCTGCTCAACCTCTCCTTTATCGCGGCCGCCCTGTTCCTGGCGCCGCACCTGAAGCAGCCGGTGTACGCCATGGCCATCGCCGTGATGGTGGGCGGCGTGCTTCAGGTGGCGATCCAGCTGCCTTCGCTGGTGAAGATCGGCATGCTGCCGCGCCTGTCCTGGAATCCGCGCGCCGGCCTGGCCGATCCGGGCGTACGCCGCATGCTGAAGAATATGATCCCGGCCCTGTTTGCCGTCTCGGTCGCGCAAATCAGCCTGATGATCAACACCACGTACGCATCCTGGATGCAGGAAGGCAGCGTCTCCTGGCTGACCGCTGCCGACCGCTTGATGGAATTCCCGAACGCCCTGCTTGGCGTAGCGCTGGGCACCATCCTGCTGCCCAGCCTGTCCAAGGCCAGCCAGGAACAGGACCATACGGAATACTCCGCCTTGCTGGACTGGGGATTGCGCCTGACCTTCCTGCTGGCGATGCCGGCGGCGGTGGGCATCGCCGTGCTGGCGTTGCCGCTGATCGCGACCCTGTTCCACAACGGGAAGTTCACTGACTTTGCCGCCGTGATGTCGGCGCAACCGCTGTTGGCCTACGCGGTGGGCCTGGTCGGCATCATCCTGGTGAAATCGCTGACGCCGGCTTTCTATGCGCGCCAGGACGTGCGTACCCCGGTGCGCATCGGCATCATCACCCTGGTGGCGACACAGCTCATGAACCTGGTCTTCGTCTGGCAATTCCAGGTGGCGGGGCTGGCGTTGTCGATCAGTGTGGCGGCGTTGCTCAATGCCGCCCTGCTGTTCCGCGGCCTGCGCCAGAAAGGCATCTATGCGCCGCAACCGGGCTGGCCGAAATTCTTTGTCCGCCTGCTGGTGGCCGTCGTCCTGATGGGCGTGGTGGGCTGGTTCGGCGCGCAGCAATTCGATTGGCTGGGCATGCGCGGCCATGCGCTGTTGCGGGCGGGCGCCCTATTCCTGGTGATCGGCGGCTGCATCCTGGTGTATTTCGGCACCCTGTTCGCGCTCGGCTTCCGCCTGCGCGACTTCAAGCGCCGCGCCAGCTAAGTCTGCGACGGCCCGGCCGCGTCAGCGACGCATTGGCGGCGCCGGCGGCGCTTCGCGCCTTGGCTCCTCCGCCTGCTCTTGCTCCTGCAGCTCTTGCGGCGGCTCTTGCCGTGTTTCCTTCGGCGGTTCTTGCGGTTCCTGCGGCGGCTCGGGTTCCGGTTCGGCTGGCCGCGGCGGTTCCTGCGGTGTGGACGGCGTCGACGGCTTGCCCGGTTGCTGCGGCTGGCCGGTGCCCAGGCCGCCGGGCTGCATGCCTGGCTGCATGCCTGGCTGCATCCCCGGCTGCGTGCCCGCCGGCAGGCCGGTGCCGGGCTTGGCCGGCTGGCCGGGCTGCTGGCCATCCGCGCCCTTGATGCCCGGCATCTGCACGCCCTCGCCGGTAAATTTCCAGTCGCTCAGGCTGGCCTTGCCTTCAAACGCCACGAAGCGCGACGGGAAGTTGCCGATCTTGATCGGCGCCGCCTTCGACAAGCTGTAGATCGCCAGGATGCCGCCATTTTCGGTCGCCTTCACCAGCCCCCACTCCGCCTTGCCCGTCATCGGATCGACATACACGCGCCGCAGATGGCGCCGCAATTGCGGGAAGCGCGGGTCTTTCAGCAGCTCGGCGAAGGAATGCGGATAGTTGGGCTGCCCGGCCGGTGTGGCGGCCGCATAACTGGCCAGGGCATTGCTGTACTCCATGCCGATATCGAGCAAGGCTTGCTCGGCGGCAGCGCGCTGCACCGTCACGCCAAGGCGCAGCGACATCGCCCCCACCAGGCCGATCACCGCCACCAGGATCGCGACGCTGGCGTAGGTGAAGCCGTGCTGCCTACCATTCCGAATAAGGCTTGCCGCTGCGGTCATTGCCGGGCGCTCCGCTCTTGATGTCTGCCACCCCCCCCTTGCCCGGATCCTCCGGCGGGACGATGACCCAGCTGTCATTCTGTTCGGTGATGGGATCGATCGGCACTGCGCGCAGGTACTTCTTTTCCACCAGCTGTTCCAGGCTGTCCGGGAAGCGCCCGGTATCGCCGTAGAACTGGTCGATGATGGCGCGTGTGCTGCGCAGGTTGTCGGCCAGGATGGTTTCCTTGGTCTTGTCCACGCTGGGGAAGTAGCGCGGCACGGCAAGCGTCAGCAGCAAGGCGATAATGCCCAGCACCACCAGCAGCTCGATCAGCGTGAAACCCTTCCTGTTCACCATTTTTTGTACGGTACGCCGTTCAGGCCCACCTGCTCCGAAGTCGAATATACGTCATACACATCCTCGCCTTCGCGCGGATCGTCCGCTTCGCTGGCGTAGCTGCGCTTGCCCCAGCTTTCCGCATTGCTTGCATTGGCGTCGGCATTGAAGGGGTCGCGCGGGATGCGGCGCAGGAAGAAGATCTTGGCGCGTTTGGGGCTGCGCAAATCCACCACGCCCTCCACCAGCACGTCCAGCGTGCGCGGGTAACCGTGGCCGGTGATCGACTTGGCGATGCGCCCTTCATCGTAGGCCACCTTGTAATCATCCAGCGCCTTGCGGATTTCATGCAGCGAGCGGCGTAACTCCTGTTCATTGCGGCGCTGGACCACGGTCTGCCCGACCGGGATCGCCAGCGTGGCGAGCAGGCCAAGGATGGCCAGCGTCACCAGCAATTCGATCAGGGTGAACCCGCGCGCGCGCATGCCTTACTCTTTGCGCTGCGTGCTGGCGGGCGGCTGCACGGTATTGGCTGGCGACGGTGCCGGCGCGGGCGCGGCAGCCGGCATGGTCACGCTCGACGCGGGGCCCGGCTGGCTGCCCGACAGCGGCACGTTCTGCGGGGCGGACAAGTCGGTCGCGGCCGGCACCACGCTGACCGGCGTGGGCACATGCAGCGGGACGGCAACCGGCGTCGCCGGTGCGGCCGGCGTGGCCGGTGCGGCTGCATTCGGCGCCGGCTGCGCGGGGGCTCCTGGCGGCACCGGCGCGCCCGCAGACGGGCGCGCCCCCGGCAGCGGCACCGTCTGGCGCGGCGTGACGTCGGGCTTGCGGCGGAAGTTGGCTTCCGTGCCGGCCGAGAATTCAGCCGCCGACATTTCCGGCCTTTGCAGGTTGCGCACCAGGTGCGGGGTAATCGACAGCACGATCTCGGTCTTTTGCTTGTCGTCGAGCTGCGAGCCGAACAGGCGGCCCAGGATCGGGATGTCGCCCAGCCCCGGCACGCGGTTGGCGGTGCTGCGCTCCTCGTTATTGATCAAGCCCGCCAGCACCTGGTTCTCGCCATCCTTCAGCTGCAGGAAGGTCGACGCCTGGCGCGTGCCGATCTGGTACGCCGTGGTGCCCGACTTGGTCTGGATCTGGTTGATCAGGTTCGACACTTCCAGCGCGACGCGGATGCCCACTTCATTATTCAGGTAGATGGTCGGCTCGGCGTTCAGCGTCAGGCCGACGTCGACGTAGCTCACCGATTCATAGGCAAAGCCGCCGGTGCCCGGCGACACCGTGGTGGTGATCACCGGCACCTTCTCGCCGATCACCACTTTCGCCTTTTCCTTGTTGCGTACCCGGATGCGCGGGCTGGCCAGCAGGTTGGTGTCGCCATCGGTCTTGTTCAGGTTGATGTTCGCCCCCAGCGACGACACCCCGATGAAATCGCGGTTGATGAAGTCCAGGTCGCGCAGGGTCAGCGGCGTGGCCGAGCCCTTGCCGTTCAAGACCGTCAAGCCAACGGTGGTCGGCCATTCCACGCCCAGCTCCATCAGGCGGCTGCGCTTGATTTCCAGGATTTCCACGTCCAGCATGACTTCCGGTTCCGGCTGGTCCTGCATGGCGACGATCTTTTCAGCCAGCTTTACGGCGTCGGCGCTATCGCGCAGGATCACCAGGTTGAGTTTTTCGTCGGGCACCACGTCGCGCGACTTGAGGATGGTCTTCAGCGTGTTGGCGACCACCTTGGCGTCCGCATTGGACAGGTAGAAGGTGCGCACCACGGTCTCCTGGTATTCCTTCAGCTTGGCCGCCGTGTTCGGGTAGATCAGGATGGTGTTCCCATCCATGACTTGCTGCTCCAGCTGGTTGGTCATCAGCAGGAAGTAGATCGCCGACTCCACCGTGCTGTTCTTTAGCATGATGGTGGTACGCGTATCGCTCTTGACGTCCTTGTCGAAGATGAAGTTCAAGCCCGAGCGGCGCGAAATGATGTCGAACACCTGCTTCAGCGGCGCTTCCCGGAATTCGATCGTGATCGGCGTCTTGTAGGCCTTGGACAGGCCCGATTCGGCCGGCGGCTGCGGCGTCTGCTCGTTGATCGTCCGCATCAGGGCACGGCCGCGCACATGGTCGGGCTTTTCGGCCAGCACGGTCGATACGCGGTTCTTGGCCGCCTCGTATTCCTTCTGCTCCAGGTGGACGTTGGCCTGGGCCAGCAGCTTTTCGTGGCGGTCCGCCATTTCCAGGCTGCGCAGGCCGGCGCGCGCGCGTTCGTTCTGCGGGTTCATCGCCAGCACGCGCTGGAAGTTCTGCGCCGCAGGCCCATACTTTCCTTCGTTGGCCAGCCGGTCGGCCTGCTCCAGCAGGCGCACACTGGTGCGGTCGCGCGCATCGAGGTAGGTGGAGCGGTAAATGGCATTGCCCGGGTCGCGGTTGATCGCTTCCTGGAATTTCAGCAGGCCGGCTTCCACCTGGTCCTTTTCCATCAGGTTGCGGCCTTCGCGGTAGGCCATTTCGGCCGCGCAACCGGACAGCGCCAGCACCAGCACCGACAGCGTCAGTGTTCTCAGACTAGGCTTCACTCAATCACTCCAATATTTAGCTGCTGCACCTGGTTCATGGGCAGGTAGGTAATCGTCAGGGTTGGCGGGGCAATGTTCTCGACGCGGTAGCTGCCATCGATCTGCGTGCCCTTGCGCACGACAAAAGTCTGTTCGCCACGGCCCAGGTAGACTTCCCACTGGCCATCGGCGGCCGCCTTGCCGAGAAACTGGAATGGCAGCGGCGGCGCGGTCGGCGGTGGTGGCGGCGGCGGATTCAGTTCCGCCGCCGGCGGTGGCGGCGGGGGCGGGTTCCAGTTCTGGCCACCGAAGACGCCATCCTTGCTCTTGAACGATCCCTCGCCGGCGTCGCCGATCAGCTCGTCGCGCGGCACCAGGCGCAGGATGGCGGCCTCGCCGGCACGGCCCGGCGCTGCCGGCGCGGCGACGGTTGCCGCAGCCGGCGCTGCGACGGCCTGCGCTGCCGCCTGTGTTGCCCCCGCGCGCGCAGCGTCCGGCGCCTTGCGCTCCACCGCTTCCGCCACCGTATCGCTCGGCGTACGGTCGCCGAACAGCACCAGCGCGGCGGCGCCAGCCAGCGCCACGGCCATCACGATATGGCGCGGGCTCATGGGCGCTCCTTCAGGTACAGCGTGAAGCGCATGCGCGCCTCCACCACCGGCTCGGTGATCGTCTCGCGGCGGAAAGCAATATCGTCCAGCGCCGCGAACGGGATCGCCGACAGCGCCTGCAAGCTGAATTGCCAGATATTCTGGTAAGGCCCCTTTACCGGCAGCGTGACCTGGTAGGCGGCCACCCCGCTGGCCTTATCCACGCTGAATTTGTAATCGCCCTGTGCCAGCGTCAGCCCCGTCTTGGCGGCGATGTCGAACAATTGCTTGACCTGCTGCTCCGCGTGGCGCTTTTCGCCCAGCGTCGCATAAAAGTGCGCCAGGTTCTCGTTGGCGGTCGGCGGTGGCGCGGCCTGCGCCAGTTGCGGCGGCGCAGGCGGCAATGGCGCGCGCGCCGCCTGGCCCGCCTTGAGCGACCAGGCCAGTGCCGCCGCGCCGGCCAGCAGCAGCGCCAGCGCCGCACAGCCGGCAGCTCCCAACCGCAGGGCGCCCAGGCGCAGGCGCAACATCAGGGAAGCGACCGTCATTGCGCCCTCCATTGCACTTCCACCTGGAACCGCAATGGGCGGTTCGGGTCTTGCTCATTGGTTTCGTGGCGCAGCAAGGCCGCGCCGGCGAAGAATTCCTGCTGTTTCAACTGCTCGACATAGCCCACCATATCGTCGCTGTTCTTCGCCTCGGCGGTGATTTTCAAGGTCTGCTTGCGCGGATCGGGATCGAGTGCCAGCAAGGCCACGGCCGGCGTATTGGCCGCCGCCACCGCGTCCTGCAACTGGCGCCACGGCAGGTTCAGCTGCAACACCGCGGCGTTGACCGCCACCGCCTGCGCTTCCGGGATGGCGGTTTCCGGCTGGCGTTGCGGGGCGCGCACGGCGGCAGCCTGCTTGCGCTGCTGGGCGTGCAGCGCCTGTTCGCGCGCCGCGTTCTGCTGCGCGGCCTGGGTGCCCAGGACCGCCGCGGCCAGCAGCATCAAGGCGCCCGCCGCCCCCGCGGCCAGCACAGCGGGATGGGCGCAGTACAGCGCGCGGCGCCAGCCCGGTGCGGCAAAATCGATCTGCATCGGTTTCATGCTGCGGCCCCCAGCGCGGTGGTGGCGATGTGCTTGTCGCTGGCGGCCGGCTTGGCCAAGGCGGGCGGAACCTCACCGCTCAACTGGATCAGGGCCGGTGCCTGCAAGCCAAGCAGCAACGCTTCGCGCTGCGCCACCTGGGTCAGCCAGTAATGGTCGGCGCCGTGCGGGACTGGCAAGTGGCGCACCGCGCGCAACTGTCCTTCCTCGCAGGCCGCCAGCGCCAGCACGGCGCCGTGCGCCACGCCAAACCAGGCCCCGCCTTTCAGGGCCCGTGCATGGCGGTTCCAGGCGGCGACGAAATGCGGCACGATGGCGGCCACCGTCAATCCATGCCGGGCGGCGGCGCTTTCAATCGCAGCCTTCAGCGCGCGCGGGATGGCGGCGGCCATGAACGGCGCCGAGGTGTTCCAGTCGGCGCTGACGTGCCAGGCGGCCGGGGTTTCGCCGTACAGCGTATGGAAGCGCAGCGCGGCCGCGCCTTCCAGGTCGGCCAGGCGCGCCGCCTGCGCCGGCGGCATCACCTGCCACAGGCGTACCAGTTCGTCGGACAGGACGAAACGGGCCGCCATCCGGGCGCAATCCTGCCCTTCCAGCAGCGCGGCCAAGGCGCCCGGCAGCACATCGGCCAACGCCTGGGCCGCCAGCGGCGCGCCGGGCAAAGCCTGCTCGGCAAGCACCTGTGCGTCGGCGCCGCCCCAGCGCCGCACGCGCAGCAGGCGCAAGCCCTGGGGTGCGATCTCGATCCGCAACGATTGTGTGAAATGCTTAAGCATGCAAGGTCACCCGCTTGATTTCCGCCAGCGTGGTATCGCCGCGCCGCACCAGTTCCAGGGCCGCGTGGCGCAGGCTGCGCGTGCCGTTGGCATAGGCGGCCGCCTTGATCTGGCGGATGGGACGCTTTTCCACGATCAGTTCGCGGATTTCATCGTTCAAGGTCAGGATTTCCGCGATCGAACGGCGTCCCTTGAAGCCGGTGCCCCGGCAATCGCCGCAGCCCTTGCCTTCCTTGAAGTTGTATTCGTAGACATCGGCCCGCGCCAGGCCGACGCTGGCCAGTTCCTCGTCCGGCGGCGTCACCTCCACCGCGCAGTGCGGGCAATTGATGCGCACCAGGCGCTGCGCCCAGATGCCGTTCAGCGCCGACACGAAGGCATAGGGGTCGATGCCCATATGGGTGAAGCGCCCGAATACGTCGAACACATTGTTGGCGTGCACCGTGGTCAGCACCAGGTGGCCGGTCAGCGCCGACTGCACCGCGATTTCCGCCGTTTCGCGGTCGCGGATCTCGCCCACCATGATCTTGTCCGGATCATGGCGCAGGATGGAGCGCAGGCCCTTGGCGAAGGTCAGGCCCTTCTTTTCGTTGACGGGGATTTGCAGGATGCCCGGCAACTGGTATTCCACCGGGTCTTCGATGGTGATGATCTTTTCGCGGCCATTATGGATTTCGGTGAGCGCCGCATACAGCGTGGTGGTCTTGCCCGAACCGGTCGGCCCCGTCACCAGCAGCATGCCGTACGCCTCCTGCGCCAGCGAGCGCAAGGTGGCCAGCGATGGCGCATCGAAACCGAGCGCCTCCAGCGTCAGCGCGCCGTACGATTCGATCATGGCGCGCTTGTCCAGGATACGGATCACCGCATCCTCGCCGTGGATCGAAGGCATGATCGACACCCGCAAGTCGATCTCGCGCCCCATCGACTCGACGCGGAAGCTGCCATCCTGCGGCACGCGGCGCTCGGCGATGTCCAGTTCAGCCAGCACTTTCAGGCGCGAGATGATCTGCTCGGCCACGTCGACGCCGTTGACGGCCGTGGCATGGTCCAGCACCCCGTCCACCCGGTATTTGACGGCCAGGCCGCCGGCGGTCGATTCGAGGTGGATGTCGGACGCACCGGCCTTCAAGGCATCGTACAGGGTGGAATTAACCAGGCGCACCGCCGGGCTGGCGCCCTCCGACACCGAGGCAAAGGACAGCACGGCCGCCGTCTTGCCGTCGCGCCGCGCGCCCTCGCCGCCCGCCACCAGGGTGTCGACGGCGCGCGCCGATTCTTCCTGCTTCGACAGGTAGGCCTGGATATCGGCCTGCAGCGCCAGGCGCAATTGCAGCGGCGCCGACGCCGAACAGCGCGCCTGCGTCGCCAGCCAGGTTTGCAGGTCGAGGTCGAAGGGATCGGCGATCACCCCCACCGCCGCCCCGTCATGGGCGCGCAGCAGGACGCAATGGCGCGCCATGGCTTGCGACAGCGGCATCAGGTCGAAGGCCGGCTCGAAGGCCAGCATGTCAGCCGTCTCCAGCACCGCCAGGCCGAAAGGCTGGGCCAGTGCCCGCACCGCCAGGCGCGGCTCGATGCCGGACAGGGCTTCCAGTTCCTCCACCAGGCTGCGTTTGGACAGCACGCACTGGGCGCGCGCCTTGGCCAGCACGGCCGCATCAAGCGCCGGGAGGCTCATGCCATCTCTCCGGCCAGGTCAAATATCGGCATATACAGTAACACCACGATGGCCCCCACCACCAGGCCGATGGCGGCCATCAGCAGCGGTTCAAAGGTACGGGTAAAACGGTCGATCCAGCGCCCGATTTCACCGTCGTAGAAGGCCGCCGACTGCGTCAGCATCGCCCCCATTTCGCCGGTGCGCTCGCCCACGCGCAGCATGCGCAGGGAAATCGGCGTGGTCAGTCCATTGGCTTCAAAGGCCGACGACAAGGGCAAGCCGGCCTCGATCATGGCGCGCGCGCCCTGCAAGCCCTGGCGCACATTGGCCGACACCATGGCTTGCACCGTATCGACCGCGTTCAGGATGGTGATGCCGCCTTCGCTCAGCATGCCCAGGGTCAGGTACAGGCGCGACAGCTCATAAATGCGCACGCGTTCGCCCACGCCCGGCAGGCGCGCCAGCAGGCGCGCCATGCCGCCGCTGCGCAGCAAGCGGCGCACGCCCAGCACCGCGCCGCCCAGCGCGGCCGCGATGCCGGCCAGCAGCGGCGCGGTATGGGCTGCCGCGAACTGGCCCCAGGTGAGCATCGCTTGCGACATCCATGGCAGGTTGCGCCCGGCGCCCTGGTATACCTCCGCAAAGCGCGGCACCACATAGCCGATCAGGAACAGCGAGACCCCGCCGCCCACCAGCAGCAGGATGCAGGGATAAATGGCGGCGCTCACCAGCTTGGCCCGCACCAGGTCGACGCGCTGCTGGTAATCGATGAAACGTTCCAGGGAGCGCGGCAAGTCGCTGGTGCCTTCGGCCGCCTTGACGATGCCGACGTACAGCGGCGGGAACAATTGCGGCTGCTCGGCCAGCACCGTGGAAAAGCGCTGGCCCTCGCGCAAGCCGGCCAGCAAGCGTTCCAGCACGCCGCGGGTGGCGGGCGCCGACTCCTTTTCCAGCAACGCTTCCAGCGCTTCGACCACGCCCAGGCCGGCATTCAGCAACGCCAGCAACTCCTGGCTGAACAGCACCAGCGAAAGCGCCTTGGCCTTGCCCGTACGCAGGCCGGCGCGGCGCGGCGCGATGGCGCTGACGAACAGCCCGCGCGCCTCCACCTGGCGGCGCGCATCGGCCTCGTCGCGGCCATCGACCACCATCTGGCCGATCACCATTTCCGGCGACAGGGTGCGGACGTCGAACTGCATGGTACAGGCCGCGCAGCCTTACTGGGCGCCGATGTCGGCGTTCTCGCCCTCCCCGCCCGGCTGGCCATCCTTGCCGAGGGAGATGATCTCGAATTCCGCCTTGGCGCCAGGCGCCTTGTACTGGTAAGGGCGGCCCCATGGATCGGGCGGCACGCCCTTTTTCAGGTAGGGACCGTTCCACTTGGCGCCCGCCGTGGCCGGTGCCGCGAGCAGCGCCCCCAGGCCCTCTTCAGTGGTGGGATAGCGGCCGACGTCCAGGCGGTAGGTGTCGAGCGCTTTCTCGAATGCCTCGATCTGCGCCTTGGCGACCGTGACTTCCGATTTGCCCAATTGGGAGAAATATTTCGGGCCAACATATGCGGCCAGCAAACCGATGATGACGATCACCACCAGCAGCTCGAGCAGGGTGAAGCCCTTGCCGGCCTTGCTGTGAATCCGTGCTGCAAACATCAACTACCTCCGCCTCATAAGGAACTGCACAGGCTACCACGCAGTTTTAGGTTTCGACAATCTTTTCTGCGGTGCACGGCCGGCCCGGGCCCGCCCCAACGCTTTTCGATTGATTGTTATCAAAAGTGTCGCAGATTTTTCACAAGAAATAAAACACCCGGCGTGGCAAGCGCCATAGGAGTGTCCAAATATTGTTTGTTTTTCATCGCACAAAATTGAATTTATGTCATTGAAACTTTGACCACATCGCAGCGTGACAACGCTATATTTATTGCAACCTGTGCAATGCAGGGACAAAGCCGTTTCGACCCATAGAACAAGTCAAGGAACGCATCATGAATCGACATCTCACACGCTTCAAGAAGCTGGCCGGCTGCACCCTGGTCGGCGCCGCCGCAATGCTCTCCGCCCCGGCGCACGCCGGCCTGGCCAACCTGGATGCCCAGCTGCCCATGGTCTATAACCACGGCGAAAGCTTCGCGGACGGCGGCCTCAAATTCACCGCCCGCATTTCGGCGTTCGCCCAATCGCTCGGCATCAGCGAGGGCATGGGCGGCGAAATCCTCAGTAGCGATGATCCCAATAGCTGCGGCGCCGTCCTCGATTGCCCCACTGGCGCCACGGGCAATTACTACGCCGGCTGGAATGACGGTTCGGTCGACGTCGGGCGCGCCGGCAACTTTTACAACCTGCGTTCGCTGCGCTTCGCCTTCTTCGCGCCGACCGGCGGGCTGGCCGACGGCAGCTATGGCCAGCTGGTGCTGCACGCCACCACCGAGGACGGCAGCAGCGTCACGCGCAGTGCCGGCTTCGCCGGCCAGGATGGCAATGGCCACTTCATGTTCTCGACCTGGATGCTGGACGATGCCTTCGCCGCCCTGCGCCTGACCAACGTGAATATCAGCGCCTGCCTGTTCGACGGCAACGGCGGCTGCTTCAACATGGCCGAGTGGGCGCCGAATGCCGCCCAGTTCGCGATCGACGACCTGCAAGTCGAATTGCCGCTGCCCGGCTCCGCGCCGCTGCTGCTGTTGGGCCTGGCCGGCCTGGCCGCCATCCGCCGCCGCGCCCGATAACCCGAGACGAGAAGGATAGATAATGAAACTGCGTCCCCTGACCCTGGCCGTGATGGCCCTGCTGTCCGGCCTGGCCGTGCAAGCCGGCGCCGACGAAGCGCGCCACACCTATATCGTGCAATTGGCCGACGCGCCGGTGGCCAACTATACCGGCGGCGTAAGCGGCCTGGCTGCCACCAAACCCGCCGCCGGCACCCGCCTCGACGTCAATGCACAAAACGTGCAGGACTACATCGCCTACCTGGACCGGCAGCAAGCCAGCGCCACCGCCCTGGTGCCGGCCGCCACCGTCTTGCACAACTACAAGCTGGTGCTGAACGGCTTTGCCGCCCGCCTGACCGCTGCCGAAGTGCGCGCGCTGAAAAAATCCAGCGCGGTGGCCAACATCAGCGCCGACGAACCGCGCGCGCTCGACACCAATTACACGCCGAAATTCCTGGGCCTCGATGCGCCGGGCGACGGCCTGTGGGCCAAGCTGGGCGGCACCGCCCAAGCCGGCGAAAACGTGGTGATCGGCATCGTTGACGGCGGCATCTGGCCCGAACACACGTCCTATGCCGACCGCGTGGACGACCAGGGCAAGCCGACCTTCGACGTTGGCGGCACCCTGGCTTACGGTGCGCCCGCCAACTGGAATGGCGCCTGCCAGGCCGGCGAAGGCTTTACGACTTCCCACTGCAACAACAAGCTGATCGGCGCGCGCTACTTCAACGCGGGCTTCCTGTCCAGCGGCCGCCCCATGCACTGGACCGACTTCCTGTCGCCGCGCGATTCGCTGGCCGGCGCCACCGGCCATGGCGGCCACGGCACCCATACCGCCAGCACCGCCGGCGGCAATTTCGGCGCCAACGGCAGCCTGTCCGGCGTGCCGGTGGGCAGCATGTCCGGCATGGCGCCGCGCGCCCGCATCGCGGCCTACAAGGTGTGCTGGACCTATCCCGACCCCACCAACCCGGACGGCACCGGCAGCCGAAATTCCTGCTACAACTCCGACAGCGTGGCGGCCATCGACCAGGCCGTGGCCGACGGCGTGCACGTGCTGAACTTCTCCATCAGCGGTTCGCAGAGCAGCGTCACCGACCCGGTCGAAATCGCATTCTTCAATGCCGCGGCGGCCGGCGTGTTCGTGGCCGCCTCCGCCGGCAACGCCGGCCCGTCCAACGCCGTGGCCCACCTGTCGCCGTGGCTGACTACGGTCGGAGCCTCGACCCATAACCGTCTCAGCGCCGCCGACCTGACCCTGGCCAACAACGCCACCTATACCGGCGCATCGTATAACCAGGTACCACTGCCGGCCACCCCGACCATCCTGGCGCGCGACGCGGCAATGAAGCCCTACGCGGAGCTCAGTACGGCCGACAAGGCTGCGGCGCGGCTGTGCTACACCGCGGCCGACCGCACCACCTATGGCGGCGGCCCGGATGCGGCACTCGACCCGGCCAAGGCGGCCGGCAAGGTCCTGTTCTGCGAACGCGGCAACAGCGCCCGCGTGGACAAGTCGCGCGCCGTCAAGGAGGCCGGCGGCGTCGGCATGGTCCTGATGAACACCTCGTCGGCGCAAACCATCGTGGCCGATCCGCACACCATCCCCACCGTGCACCTGAAGTTTAGCGACGGCACGGCCGTGCGCAGCTGGATCATGGCCAACCCGAACGGCACCAGCGCGATGAGCAAGTCGGTGCTGACCACCAGCGCCACCCCGGCGCCGATCATGGCCGACTTCTCTTCGCGCGGGCCGAACAAGCACAACGCCAATATCCTCAAGCCGGACCTGACCGCGCCCGGGGTCGACGTGCTGGCCGCCGTGACCGCCGACTATGGCACCCAGGCCGAGCGCGACGCCATTGCCGACGGCACCCTGGTGCCCTACGCCAACTGGGCCAGCTACAACGGCACCTCGATGTCCAGCCCCCACGTGGCCGGCCTGGGCGCGCTGCTGCGTCATGCCCATCCCGACTGGTCGCCGGCCGCCATCAAGTCGGCCCTGATGACCACGGCCGGCGACACCTTTGCCGACGCCCAGCCCGGCATGGCCGCCGGTACGCTGCCGTGGGGCCAGGGCGCCGGCCATGTGCGGCCGAACAAGGCCGTCGATCCCGGCCTGGTGTACGACTCCGGCCCGCTGGACTGGATCCGTTTCATGTGCGGCATCCCCGGCACCTTGTCCGGCGCCACCTGCGCACCGTTCGGCACCATCCAGCCGTATAACCTGAACCTGGCGTCGCTGACCGCTTCCGCCGTGCTGGGCAAGCTGACCATGACCCGCACCGTGACCAACGTCGGCAGCGAAACGGCGACGTATACGGCCAGCGCCAGCCTGCCGAGCTTCAATGTGGTGGTGAACCCGTCCAGCCTCACCTTGGCCCCGGGCGCCAAGGCCAACTTCAGCGTCAGCCTGACCAACGTCAGCGCGCCGGCCAATACCTGGGCCTACGGCAACCTGACCTGGACCGACGGCAGCCACGTGGTGCGCAGCCCATTGACCGCCCGCGCGGCCATGATCGCCACGCCGTCCAAGGTGTATAGCGAAGCGGCCACCGGCAGCACCGCCTTCACCATCGGCACCGGCTACACGGGCGCGCTGACCGCCCTGAAAGGCGGCCTGAAACCGGCCACCCGCACCCAGGCCAGCGTGGGCACCGACGCCTCCGCCGACGGCGGCTTGGCCGC
Source organism: uncultured Oxalobacteraceae bacterium (assembly GCA_965650885.1). Lineage (GTDB taxonomy): Bacteria > Pseudomonadota > Gammaproteobacteria > Burkholderiales > Burkholderiaceae_D > Rugamonas. The sequence goes on along the minus strand of CBFGQI010000006.1, from coordinate 31,036 downwards.
TTGCCAGGCGGGCGGGGACAGCGGCGTCAAGGTGCATACCGTGAACGTACCGGCCAACGCGCTGGTGGCGCGCTTTGCCCTGTACGATGCCGACACCTCCGGCCATGCCGCCGGCACCACGGATGACCTGGACATGATCGTGCTGAATGGCGCCGGCGAAGTGGTCGGCAGCAGCGGCGGCGCGACCTCCAACGAAATGGTCACCCTGATCCGTCCGGCGGCCGGCAGCTACAAGGCCTGCGTGGTCGGCTATGCGCCGCATGAAGGGAGCGCGACCTACACGCTGTCATCGTGGACCGTGGCCAGCAATGAACTGGGCGGCAACCTGAAGGTTGGCTTGCCGGCGCTGGTGTACACCGGCGCCACGGCCACCGTGGGCGCCTCCTGGTCCGGCCTGGGCAGCGCCAAGCACCTGGGCGCCGTCCACTTCACGGCCACTGGCGGCAGCACTTCCACCACCCTGCTGGAAGTCGACACCACCATTCCGCTGCCGGAGCAGAATGTGGAACGCAAGATGGTCGAGCGCCGCGACTAAGCGGCGGCAACGCCCTGGGAACGCCGCGCCATCTGGCGCGGCGTTTTTTATTGCGCCGCCGCGGCGCCGCCCGTGCCGAGCTGGCAGGTACCGGCACGGCACTGGGCGCCCGGGTCCATCAGCATGCGGCAATCGCTGGCCAGGCCGCTGCGTGCGTTCTCCGCCTGGCGTTCCTGGCGGTAGCGCTCGGCCAGCGCCATCACCTGTTCCGGGCGGTGGGCGGCGGTCGAATAAGCGAGGTAGGATTCCGGCCCGCCGCACGCCTTGGCGCCAACGGGCACGGTGCGGCATTGGGTGTCGGCGGTGCAGGCGGCAGCGCGGCCCACTGCCCGCAATTGGCCCAGCGTATCGGACTTGCCGCCGGGGGCGGCATGGCTGCAGGCGCCGGCCAGGCATGCCAACAGCAGGACGAGGCGTTTCATGGGGTAGCTCCAGGGATGAATGGGTCCATCATGGCGCCCGCCGCGCCGCCGGTCAACCGTGCGCCAGGGCTGTGCTGCGCGCCACGGCATGGGCGCGGTTGCTGACGCCCAGTTGGCGGTACAGGCGCTGCAAATGGTTCTTGACCGTCAGCGCGCTGATGCCCAGCAGGTGGCCGATTTCCTCATTGCTCTTGCCTTCGCGCAGCCATTCCAGGATTTCCGCCTGGCGCGGCGACACTTCCGGCGCCGGTCCCCTCACGCGGGCGCTCGCCGCCGCCATCGCCGACGTGGTGGCAATGCGCTGCAGCGCCAGGTGCAGGTAAGGCAGCAGCAATTGCAGCAGCCACGCTTCGCGCGTGCCTGCCGCGGCAGGCAAGCCCAGCAGGGCAAAGGCGCTGCCGCCACCGGCCAGGGTGCCGCTGCCATGGATCAGCCCATGGCCCAGGGTGCCGGCCGGCAGCGCCAGCGGCTGGCCGCCGCCGGCCTGCCATTGCCGCAGCCACGCCGGCGCCGGCCCCTGCACCGCATCGCAGAGCAAGGCGCGCGCGGCAGGCGCCAGCGGCGTGCTGTGCAAGCATGCCAGCTGACGCGCCCTGCCCTGTTCATCGAGCGCGATGCATAACAGTGCCGCATGCGGCAACACGGCTTGCAAGGCGCCCTGGCTCCACAGGAACAATTCGCGCTGCGTGCTGATGGCCGGCGCGCCTTCCAGCGCGTGCAGCAGGTATTCCTGTTCGCGCGAATCCGGAATCAGCATCGGGCGCTCGATTGGAAGCGGTAGCCGCTGCCGCGGACGGTCTGGATCGCATCCTGCAGCCCGCTTGGCTGCAAGGCACTGCGCAAGCGGCCCACGTGCGCGTCGACCGTGCGCTCGTCGAGGTAGACATGGCTGCCCCACACCTGGTCCAGCAATTGGGCGCGGCTATGCACCCGGCCCGGATGGTGCATCAGGTAGTTCAGCAAGCGGAATTCGACCCGGCCCAGGTTCAGTTGGCGGTCGCCGGCCGTCACGCTCAGGGTATGCGGGTCCAGCCGCAAGCCGGCCATCTGCAAGGCGCCCGGCATGGCAGCCGGATGGCGGCGGCGCAGCACCGCGTGCAGGCGCGCGATGGTTTCGCGCGGACCAAAGGGCTTGCAAATGAAATCGTCGGCGCCGCTCTCCAGGGCCAGCACCTTGTCCTGTTCGGCGCAGCGCGCGCTCAGCATCAGGATCGGCAAGTCGCGCGTGGCCGGCGCGGCGCGCCAGCGGCGGATCAGCGACAGGCCGGACTGGCCCGGCAAATCCCACTCCAGCAACACCGCTTCCGGCAGCTCGCCCTGCAGCGCGTCCAACGCTGCGGTGCCGTCGCGCTGGCACTGCACCGTGTAGCCCGCTTGCCCCAGGTTCAGGGCCAGCAGTTGCTGCACGGCAGGGTCGCTGTCGATGACGAGAATGGTGAAGGACATGGCAAACAATGCGGATCGCGATGAGGAAAACTATGGATCATGCCAAGTCCCGCCCGCTAATACAATTTTATTTAATCATTAATATTTTGCCGAAATAAATCCCGCGCTTCACTCTGTAGCTTTCAAATGAAAAGGCACTTCGGGGGCCGAAACTCCCGAAGTGCCTGTGGCGTTTGTGCAACCCTGGGTGGGGCGCTCAGGCGCGGCGGCGCACCATGACCAACATCAGCAAGCCCAGCGCAGCCAGCGCCAGCGCGCCCGGTTCCGGCACGGCGGCCGCCGGGGCAATCGTGGCAACCGTCGGGTCAACCAATTGCTCGTTGACGCCGGCAACGTCGCCCACCTTGGCCCAGGTCAGGATCACCAGGGCCTCGTCCTGGAACAGGGGCTGCCAATCGATGCCGTAGGCCGAGATGACGAAACTGGACCAGGCGAGGTCGCTCACGTCGCCGGCAAACCGCAGGACAAAACTGAAGGCATTCCCGAACTCGCCCGTGTAAAGCAAGCTATTCCACTGCGCGTTATCGAACTGGAAGCCGCCGGGCACCGGCTCTACTTCGGTTGGGGCGAAGCCGGCCATGTCGAATCCCTGCAGGTTGCCCATGGTGACCGTGGCCAAGGGCGCCGGATCCGAGCCGCCGGCGACAAACTGGAAATCCAGGTAGCCAGGCGTGGTACCGCCCGGATTGGCATTGAACTTGGCCGTGTCCAGCGTCACTTGCAGCATCACCTCCGCCATCGCCGGGCCGCACAGGCCCAGGGCCAGCGCCATCAGGCATGTGCGCAGGTAGCGGGGCATGCTGCGGAAAAAAGTCGTTGCATTCATCATTCGTTTCCTTAGAACGTGCCGCTGAAGACGGCCGGCGTGTAGCTGATGGTGACACGCGCTGGGTTATTGAACTGCAGCTGGAAGCTGGTCTGCGCGGCAGGGGCCAGGCCCGCCGGCAAGGTGACGTAGGGCACGCCATCCTTGCTGCCGCTGGCATTGGCCAGGGTCACGCCGGCAGGCAGGTTCTTCACCAGATAGTGCAACGGCCCGGCCAGCGGGGCGGCACCGGTGTTGGTCAGGTAGACCGTCCCGGTGAACTTGTTGGTGGCGCGGTTGAGGAAGATGCCCGAGGTCTGCACCTTGACGCTGGACGTGACGTCGAAGAAGCTCGCCTCCAGGTTCAGGCTGATCACCACCGGATCGTGGTCGGAAGCACGGTACGGCAGCGCATTGTACAGCGCCAGCGCCGACGCATTCTTGCCTTCCAGGTTGTAGTCCAGCACTTCCGGCTCGTCGGCATTGACGTTCCACTCGATGGCGCCGGCCACTTGCACCCGCATTGCGGTGCTGGCCAGTGCGTGGTCGAGGTAGCCGCTTTCGCCGCCGAACACATACGAGTGCGGCATGCCGTGCGGACGCACGAAGCGCTCCAGCTGGTTCTCGAAGCCGTTGGCGGCGAGATACAGGATCGGGTCTTCCATGCCATAGGAATTGAAGTCGCCGATCATCAGCACATCGTCATCGCCGGCCGCCGCCTTCACTTGCGGCACAAAGCTCGCCACCAGGCGCTGCGCCTGCGCCATGCGGTCGCCGTTATAGCAGCTCTGGCCGTCGCCCTGGTCGGCATTGGCGCCGCTGGCACCGCTGCAACGCTTCGACTTCAAGTGGTTGACGATCAGGCTGAACTTGCCGCCATTGCCGGCCTTGAAGGTCTGCGCCATCGGTGGACGGTCGTTGACCGCGTCGGCATCGGCCAGCGCCGTGCCCGCCAGCGCCAGCTTGGCCGGCTTGTAGATCATCGCCACGCGGATGGCGTCGGTGCCGGTGGCGGCCGGCTGCGGCACCACGGCGTACTCGGCCTTGCCGTAGGCGGCATTGAGCGAGCTGACCAGGTAGGCGACGGCATCGTCGCCATTGTTCTGGATTTCCATCAGGCCGACCGCGTCGGCGTCCATCGCCTTCAGCTCGGCGACGATCTTGTCGCGCTGGCGCTCGAATTCCTGCAGGTTGGAGGCGCCGCGGCAGTTGCTCAGCTTGACCTGGCCGCCGGCCGTGCACCCCAGGGTCGTGTTGCCGTTGACGTCCTTGCCGTCGGCGAAGGTGGTGAAGAAGTTCAGCACATTGGCGCTGGCCACCGTCACATTGCCGGCAACGATTTCCGGCGCGGCGGTGCGCGCATTATTGCGGGCGAACACCGGTGCCTCGGTCGGCTGCAGCTTGAAGCCGGCGCCGCCGCTGCCCAGGGCGCCGAAATCGATCACGCCGGTCAGGCCGCTCACGGTGTCGCCCACGCGCACCGTGCCGCCGTCGCCGATGTACGGTACCGTGGCAGGCGTGACGAACAGGCCGTCATCCAGGGTGAGCATATTGGCCGCGTTCTGCGCTGCCAGGGCAATCGCTTCGGCGCTGCGCGCCGGGTAGCGGTTGGTCGGGATTTCACGGCGGCCTTCGGCCAGCGTCAGTTCGCCACGGCTGCCCAGTGAATCGTTGGCATTGACGGTCAGCGGCGCGGCAAAGCGCACCAGCATCCCTTCCACCTCGGCCAGGTTGGTGCCAACCAGGCCGATATTGGCCGGGGTCACGGTATGGCCGCTGCTTTGCACCGTGACCGAGCTCACGCTGGTCAGTTCGGTATAGCTGCGCGTTGCGCCGCCAGGCTTGTACTCGGTCACGGTGCCGGCCACGCGGACCAGGTCGCCCACCGCCGCACTCACGGGAGTGCTGCCCATATAGACGAACATGCCGTCCGACGTGGCTGGGTCGCCGTCGCCGTGCACATCCTGGATGAAGAAGCCGCTGCCCACCTTGGCCGTGACCACGCCTTCGGTGCTCAGTTTGGCGTTGGCATACGGACTGGTGGCGCCGGCGCCCTGCACCTGGTACACCGGCAGCACGGTGCCGGCGGCCAGTTCCACGCTCAGGTTGACGGTGCAGCTGGCTTCCTGCCCTTGGTTGTTGCTGAATTTGACGGCGACCGCATACGTGCCCGCCGCCAGGCCGGGCGCCGCCTGCAGCGACACGCTGGCGCTGCCGCCGACGGCCCCTGCTGCGCTGAACGCGCCCAGGCTCAGGCCCGCGACCGGCGCGGACGTGATCGCGGCGCCGTTGACGATGCCGTCCGCATCGGAGGCCGACAACGGAACCAGGCCGCCGGCGCCGAACGTGAGCGTGGTGCTGGCCGGGCAGACCGGCACGATCGGCGCGGCCGGCACGCCGCCGCACATATTCGGGGCGCTCAGCGCGTTGCGCGGCGCCGGGGTCAGGATGCTGAAATCGCTGGCATTGTTGTTGCTGTCGGTGCAGCCGTTCGCGGCGCGCAACAGCGCGGTGCTGTTGGTGGTGGCGCCGGCGGGCGCCCCTTCAAAGGCGACGGTGCTGGCACCGCCCCAGCCCAGCACGTCGATGATGGACGTGTTGCCGGTGGCCGCGCCATTCAGGGGTGCGGTGCCATTGACCACAGCCACCTTGCCCGCGCCGCCCCCCATGTTCAGGCTGGAAATATGGTCTTCCTTCGGCAAATCGACGCCGTTGCTGCCGCCCGCCATCTTGATCAGGTAATAGCCGCCGGCCGGGATCGAAACCGCCGGCAGCGCAGTGACGCCCCAGTTGTTGGTGGTGCTGGTCGCATTGCCGTACTGGATGCTCTTGCCGCCCAGCGCGATCGGATTGGCGCTGGCGTTGAACAACTCGACGAAGTCGTTCTTGTAGACGGCGCCGCTATTGCCGCCACCGCCATAGGCCTGGCTGATGACGAGGCCTGAATCGGACGCGCTGGCGCACAGGCTGGCCAACAGGGATGCCGCAAGCGCCGTGGCGCGCAGGGCGAATCGTGTAGTCATGTGAATGTTTTCCCCAGAAATATTTACACAAAGGAACTTTTTGTTGTTCTTTGTATATTAACTGTCCGATATGACCATTTGGTGACAGGCCATTAGTCCGAACGGACTAACGCGGCTTGCCGCGGATAAGGCCGCGCCAGCGGATCGCCAATGAACAAGCCTTGCGCCGGCCACGCCACGCTGCGCCAATAGGCTTCGACGGCGCTGGCGCCACTGAGGTAATGCTGCAACAGGATTTTCGGATGGGGAAATTTCTGCCAATGATTGCATGGTTCACTGACCGTACCGTAACTGGCCGTGGCGCCCGCCTCCAGCCAGCGCAGGCTGCTCATCTGGCCGTTGCCCAGCAAGTCGCCGCCATAGGAGGTCAAATGGTCCGCCAGCGCGCCGGGCAGGAAGCGCAAGGTGTCCAGCTTGGCCACCCGCGCCGCGCCGGTCTGGTAGAACATGATGTCGTGCGCCCCCTCCAGCACGTCCTGCCGCAGCGTATGGACAGTCAGCTTGCGTGCCGGGATCGCGCCGCTGGGCGGAAAAAAACGCGCGCGGCTGTTGCGCGTGGCTTCGCTGGTTTGCAGGAAGTAGGCGCCTGCCTGCGGCACGCTGAAGCCGGCCGCCTTGCCCCGTTCGGCCACCGCACGCCCCACCTCTGGCGGCTCGGCCGGCAGCAGCATCGACAGCCGCATGGCTGGCGGCAGCGCCGCCGCGTTGAAGTAAGGGTTCTTGCGGCCCGGCGCGCAACTGCGTTCGCACTGCGCGGCATCGAAGCCGAGCGTATAGGCGGCGGTCAGGCTGTTGCATTCGACGGCATACGGCACCGTCCAGGCGAACAGCACGGCACGCACCTCGGGGCCGAGCTGGCCGTCGATTTCAGCCTTCAAGCGCGCGAAGGCGGCAGCGTCGAGGCGCGCCGGCTTGCCGGGGAGGTTGACATGGACGATGCGCGCTGGCGGGATGCCGCGCAATTGCGCGTAATACGCCCCCAGCGCAACGCTGGCGGGGTCGGCGTCATTGACGGCCAGCGCAAGCTGGTCGGGATCGAGCGGCGCGGCGGGCTGGACGGTTGCCGCGGGGGCGGCCCGGGCGGCGCCGGGCGCTCCCGCTGCCAGCAGCAGGAGCGCAATGAGGCAGCAGCGCTTATGCGCGCTGGTAAACATCCTCGAAGCGGACGATATCGTCCTCGCCGAGGTAGCTGCCCGACTGGACTTCGATCAGGTGCAGCGGCAGCTTGCCCGGGTTTTCCAGGCGATGGCTCATGCCGATCGGGATATAGGTCGATTCGTTTTCCGTCAGCAGGGTGACCTTGTCGCCGCAAGTGACGCGCGCCGTACCCGACACCACCACCCAGTGCTCGGCGCGGTGGTGGTGCATCTGCAGCGACAGCTTGCCGCCCGGGTTGACGGTGATGCGCTTGACCTGGAAGCGCTCGCCCATGTCGATGCCCTCGTAGCAGCCCCATGGACGGTACACCCTGGTATGGTGCACGTGCTCGGTGCGGCCGTTGGCCTTCAGGTGGTCCACCACCTGCTTGACGCGCTGCACCTGGTCCTTGTGCGCCACCAGCACCGCGTCGGCGGTTTCCACGATCACCAGATCCTGCACCCCCACCGCCGCCACGATGCGGCCTTCGGCGCGCACCAGGCAGTTGCTGGCATTGTCGGTGTAGACGTCGCCGCGCGTCACATTGCCGTTGCCGTCGGCCTGCTGCACTTCGGCCAGCGCCGACCAGGACCCGACGTCGTTCCAGCCGATGGCAGCCGGCACCACCACCGCGTGGCGGGTGTGCTCCATCACCGCGTAGTCGATGGAGTCGGCCGGGCAAGCGGTGAAGGCCGCCTCGTCCAGACGGCAAAAGTCCAGGTCGCGGTAGCCCTTGGTCACCGCCTCTTCGCTGGAAGTGGCCATCTCCGGCTGGAATTGCGCCAGCTCCTTCAGGTAGGCGTCGGCGCGGAACAGGAACATGCCGCTGTTCCAGAAGTAGTTGCCGGCGTCGACGAAGCCTTGCGCGGTATCGCGGTCCGGCTTTTCGACGAATTTGGCGACCTTGAAGCAGCCTTCCGCCGCCAGTGGTTCGCCGCTCTGGATATAACCGTAGCCGGTTTCCGGCGCGGTCGGCACGATGCCGAAGGTGGCCAGGGCGCCGCCTTCGACCTGGGTCGCGGCACGCTGGATCGCGGCGTAGAAGGCGTCGACATCCTTGATCACGTGGTCGGCCGGCAGCACCAGCATCACAGCCTGCGGGTCGACCGTTTTCAGGAAATGGGCGGCGGCGGCCACCGCCGGCGCGGTATTGCGGCCCACCGGTTCGAGCAGGATGCCGAGCGGGTTGACGCCAATCTCGCGCATCTGTTCGGCCACCAGGAAACGGTGCTCGTTGCCGCACACCACCAGCGGCGCCATCATGCCGGCACGGCCGGCCAAACGCAGGGCGGTATCCTGCAGCATCGTCTTGTCCGTGACCAGGGGCAGCAATTGCTTCGGCAAGGCCGCGCGCGACAAAGGCCACAGGCGGGTGCCGGCGCCGCCGGACAGGATGACGGGATAGATCTTCATATCTTATTCTGTTAGGTTGTTAAATTTGCAACATTTTCCGTGGGACGGCGGCTGCCGCGGCGGTCGCGCGCGTTGGTCCAGCCGCCGCAATCGGCCTGCGACACATGGCGCATCTCGCCGGCACGGTCGACACTATAATCTTTAAACACGATCAATTCGTCGAGCGTAACGTCTGGTAACACTCGAGTATATTCGAACAGCACGCTGCGCACTACCCGCGCACCGCTGCAGATATGGCTGCCATGGCCGATCCAGGTCGGGCCGATGATGGTGGCACCGGACTCGATCAGGCAGCCGGAGCCGATATACACCGGTCCCACGATGCGCGTGCCGTTCCAGTCGATGCTGGTATTCAGGCCGACCCAGACCCCCTCCTCCACCTGCACCCCGGGCACGGTCATGTTCGCCACGCCGCCGGTCAGCACGCCTTGCAGCACTTCCCAATAATCCTTGACGCTGCCGATATCGATCCAGTTGAACTTGCGGCTCTGGCAGTAGAACGGCAAGCCGCGCTGGGCCAGCAGCGGGAACAGCTCGGAACCGATGTCGAACACCTGGCCGGACGGGATCAGGTCGATCACCTCCGGTTCGAACAGGTAAATGCCGGTACTGGCGCAATTGGATTTGGCCACGTCGCGCGCCGGCTTTTCCTGGAATTCGCGCACCCGGCCATCGGCGTCGCTCACCACCACGCCATAGCTGCTGACCTTATCCCACGGCACTTCGCGCGTGATGACGGTCGCCATGGCGCCCTTGCGGCGGTGTTCGTACAGCGCCGATTTCAAATCGAGGTCGATCAGCGCGTCGCCACACAGCACCACCACGGTCTCGTCGAAGAAGCCGCCGAATTCCTGGATCTTCTTGATGCCGCCCGCCGAACCAAGCGGTTCCGGCACCACCTCGCCCTGGTCGTTGGTATAGCCCTCGAAGGAATAGCCAATCTGCACGCCGAACTGGTGGCCTTCGCCGAAATATTCCTCGATCTTGTCGTGCAGGTAGCTGACGTTGACCATGATCTCGCTCACCCCGTGCCGCTGCAAATGCTCGACCAGGTAAGCCATGACAGGCTTGCCGAGGATGGGGATCATCGGCTTGGGCAGTTCATAGGTTAAAGGCCGTACACGCGTGCCTTTGCCGGCCGCCAGAATCATCGCTTTCATGGGAAATATCCTTTCTTAGCCAGCACTGTGGCCTGAGCTTTGCCAGCGCCAGGCGTCTGCGCACATCTTTGCCACATCATAGCGCGCTTTCCAGCCCAGTTCACGCTCGGCCAGGCTGGGATCGGCGTAGCAGGCCGCGATATCGCCTGGCCGCCGCGCCACGATGCGGTAGGGGACCGGCTTGCCGCTGGCGGCTTCGAAGGCGCGCACCATTTCCAGCACGCTGTTGCCGCGGCCCGTACCGAGATTGTAGGTAAACAGGCCGGCCGATGTCGCCAGCTTGTCCAGTGTTTTCACATGGCCCTGGGCCAGGTCCACCACGTGGATGTAATCGCGCACACCGGTGCCGTCCGGGGTCGGGTAGTCGCCGCCGAACACGCTCAGGTATTCGCGCCGGCCCACCGCCACCTGCGCCACGTACGGCAGCAGGTTGTTCGGGATGCCGCTCGGCTCCTCCCCGATCAAGCCGCTTTCATGGGCGCCCACCGGGTTGAAGTAACGCAGCAGCGCGACGCGCCAGCCGCTGTCGGCCTTGGCGGTGTCGCGCAGGATGTCTTCGATCATCAGCTTGCTGTGGCCGTAGGGATTGGTGGCCGCCAGCGGGAAGTCTTCGGTGATCGGCACCCGCGCCGGGTCGCCGTACACGGTGGCCGAGGAACTGAACACCAGGGTCTTGACCCCCGCTTCGGCCATGCATTCGAACAGCACCACGCTGCCGCCCACGTTGTTGTCGTAATAGCGCAGCGGCTGCGCCACCGATTCGCCGACCGCTTTCAGGCCGGCGAAATGCACCACCGCGTCGAAGCGGTGGGTGGCGAACAGCGCTTGCAGGGCGGCGCGGTTGCGGATATCGGCCTGCTGGAATGCGAACTCGCGCCCGGCGATCTGCTGCACGCGGCGCCGCACCGAGATGTCGGCATTGCTCAAATTATCGATGACGACCACCTCGTGCCCCGCCGCCATCAGTTCGACGACGGTGTGCGAACCTATGTAACCCAATCCACCAGTAACCAATACCCTCATTCAGCTTCCTTTGCTATCAGCGCGGGCGCGGAATACAGGCGCTCATACGCTGCCAGCAGCTTGGGCGCCTCATATTCCCACTCCAGTTCATTGACCACCCGGTTGCGCCCATAGGCACCCATGCGGGCGCGGCGTTCCGGATCGTCAAGCAGTTCAATCATCTTCAGGGCCATGTCGACCGGGTCGTTCTTCGCCGCGTACAGCGACGCCTCCTGGGCCGACACCTTTCCTTCCGTGAGGTCGAACTGTACTATAGGTTTGCCCAAAGCCATATACTCCATGATCTTATTCATGGTGGATTTGTCGTTCATTTCGTTCGCCACGTCCGGATTGACGCAGACATCGGCGGTATTCAGCATTTCCAGCAACTGTTGGTCGGGAACCCGGCCAGTGAAAGTCACATACTCCGAGACGCCCAGTTCGCGCGCCAATTGCTTCATCTGTTCCAGCGACGTGCCGCCGCCCACCAGGCCGAAATGCACGTCCTGCCGCCCCATCTCGTGCACCACGAAGCGCACGCTTTGCAGCAGCAGGTCGATGCCTTCCTGCGCCCCCATGACGCCGACGTAGCCCACCAGGAAGCGCCGGCCCTGCTTCAAGGCTTCCACCGGCGGCAGCACGCGCAAGCGGTCCAGCTTGGGGCCGCTGCGCACCACATAGACCCGGTCCGGATCCATGCCGCCGCGGCCGACGGCAATGCGCTTGTAGGAATCGTTGGTGGCGATCGACACGTCGGCGGTGCGGAAGGTCAGGCGCTCCAGCCACACCATCAGCTTGTAGAAGAAATCGCGCCGCCCGAACTTGGCCTCATACAGTTCGGGGTTGATGTCGTGGTGGTCGAACAGGAAGCGCTTGCCCAGCGCGAACTTGAAAAAGCCGCCGACCAGGAACAGCAGGTCGGGCGGATTGCAGGCATGGATCACGTCGAAGCCATGGCGGAACAGCACCTTCCACGCCAGGCGGAAGCTGTGGAACAGCGCCGCCGAGTACTCCAGCGCATAGCCCAGTGCCCCTTCCGCTTCCATCGGCAGCCGGTAGCGGTAGATATGGATGCCGTCCAGCTCCTCGTAGCGCGCCTCGTAACCCTTGCCGGTCGGGCAGATGATCGCCACCTGGTAACCGGCGCCCTGCAGGGTCGTCGCTTCCTGCCACACGCGCCGGTCGAACGGCGAAGGCAGGTTTTCGACGACGATGAGGACGCGGCGCGCGTTGGCCCGGTTACCAGCAGATGCCATCGTACGCCCCCTCGCTCTGCTTGCCCGAGACCCGCACCAGGTCCACCAGGTGCTGTCCCGGCCGCAGCCGGTCGGGCACCGACTGGAATTCCGTTGCGCCATTGCCGATCACCACGGTGTCGGCGAAGGCCAGCACATCGTCCAGGGAATCGACCATCAGCCGCGAGATATGGGGAATGATGTTCAGGATGTAGTCCTGGTTGGCGCCGGTCAGCGCCGCCAGCTTGACGTTCCTGTCGTACAGCTTGAGTTCGTAACCCTTGCCGATCAAGTGTTCGATCACGTCCACCAGCGGCGACTCGCGCAAGTCGTCGGTGCCGGCCTTGAAGGAGAAGCCGAGGATGCCGACCTTCCTGCCCGGCTTTTCCATCACCATCTTCAAGCCCTTCTCCACCTGCTTGTGGTTGGACGGCAGGATGGCGTTCAGCAGCGGCAATTCCAGGTCGAGCTGGCGCGCCTTGTAGACCAGGGCCCGCACGTCCTTCGGCAGGCAGGATCCGCCGAAGGCGAAACCGGGCTTCATGTAATACGGCGACAGATTGAGCTTGGTGTCCTTGCAGAAGATCTCCATCACCTGGTGGCCGTCGATGCCGACCGCCTTGCAGATATTGCCGATCTCGTTGGCGAAATCGACTTTCAGCGCATGCCAGGTATTGTCGGTGTACTTCACCATCTCCGCCGTTTCGACGTCGGTGCGCACCACCGGCGCATCCATGCCGGCATACAGCTGCAGCAGCAATTCGCCCGAGCGCTGGTCGGTCTCGCCGATCACCGTCTTGGGCGGATGGTGGTAATCGTGCACCGCCGTGCCTTCGCGCAGGAATTCGGGATTGCTGCACACACCGAAGTCGACGCCGGCACGCTTGCCCGACGCCTGCTCCAGCGTCGGGATCACCAGCGAGCGCATCGAACCTGGCAGCATGGTGCTGCGCGCCACCACCACGTGGAAGCCCTCCTTTTCGCGCAAGGCGGCGCCGATCTGTTCGCACACCTTGCGCACCGCGCTCAAGTCCAGGTTGCCGTTCAGCTGCGACGGCGTGCCGACGCACACCAGCGAAATATCGCTGTCCATCACGGCATCGCGCACGTTCTCGGTGGCGCGCAGGCGGCCGTCGCGCACCGCGGCGGCGATCATGTCGCCGATATCCTTCTCGATGATCGGCGTGCGGCCTTCGTTGATCAGCCCCACCTTGGTGCGGTTCGGGTCGACGCCAACCACCGTATGGCCTTCCGCCGCCAGGCAGCCCGCCGATACCGCACCCACATAACCCATGCCAAAGATACTGATCTTCACGATGACGCTCCTTCCATTAAGGCGATCTCGGTCACGACCGTGGTTGTGCCGCGTATCGCACCGCGCCATTGGGCAGTCGTGATACCGGCTTTGCTGTCGAAGCTGCGCGAGATCCATCCCGCGATCGGCGCCGTGCTGGCGCAATAGAGTTGGGGCCCGCTACCGAAATGGCATGTCATGCGCAAGCCTTTGCCGCCTTTGGCGGCATGCAGGGTTGGCCCAGCCGTTTCAAGATGGCAGCCTTCCGCAAAATGCCAGTGCAGGGCTACCTCGTGCTCACCAAGGCATTCTAGGGTATCTTCGACTTGGACCGCGTTCCGTTGGGCATCGTAGCGCAGCACGCGCCGATGCATGACCGGATCGCGCAAGCGCAGGTAGCCGTTGTGCTTTCCGTCAAAGAAATGGGTTGCCTCATGCGCTTGCGCAACAGCCTGGGCCTTGTGCAGCCACATGAAATTGCCGCCGATTTGCGACTGGTCGCGCCCATCGACTTGCACCGTATTGTGCGCCGCCGTGCTGCGGAAATAATCGCGCCATTGGCGCTGCGTGTGGTAGGCGTAGGTGCCGGGGTCGACCAGCATTTCTTCGCCGCCCATCGAGAGCGTGAAAGCCAGCGCGTCGGCGTGGCCGTGCGCCGCCAGCGACAGGTAGCCGAGCGGGCCGCAGTCGACCACGATGCGCACTTCCTGCGGCGTGTCGAAATCCTTGCCCAGCAGATAGTAGCCGCCGCGCGGGAAGGCCGTGCGCGGCGGGCCGGCGGCAGCGGCCGGCGCGCCCGACAGCGCCGCCCAGCGCGCATCGGCATCGGCGAACAGCCAGCGGTTGCGGTCGTCCAGCGCACCCGCCTTGGCGCGCAAGTCGGCGCGGCCGAACAATAATGCAGCACTGGCCAGCAGCGTGCGGTAAGGCGGCGCTTGCGCCGCGTCCAGGCGCAGCATGCGCGCATCGTCGGCGTCGCCGATCATCGGCACGTTGCCCCCCACGTCCATCAGCGCGGCCAGGAATTCGGCCATCCGTTCCAGGCGCGCCAGCCAGGGCAGCGCGAAACTGCAGCCGTTGGCTTGCGCGGCCAGCTGGCAGAGCAGCATCATGTCCATCACTTCGTGGTGGTAATAGACCGCCTGTTCCTTGTTGACGCCATCGTCCCAGTTTTGCTGCATGCCCTGTTCGGCCAGGCCGCGCTCGGCCAGGGCGCGCCAGCGGACGCTTTCGGGCCAGCACGGCCATTGCAGGCTGGCCACGTACAGGCCCATATATTCGCCCAGCAAATGGTTGTTGGCAGACGAGTGGCGCGACAGGTGGCGGCTGATGAAGTGGCAGTGCTTGTAGACCGCGTTCAGCCAGCGCTGGCGCCAGTCCGGGTCGATCGTACCGTCCAGCAGTTGCCAGGCGGCGCTCCAGTTCAGCAGGCGCACCCCCAGTTCCAGCGCGCTGGCCCAGTGCACACCTTGCGGATACGGGCACTGGTCGAGCCATGAGGTCAGCAGCAGGCGCGCGCCGTCGCGGTATTTGCGCTCGCGGCTGCAGCACCAGGCTTGGGCCAGCGTGACCAGTTCCAGGTGGCGGCTCGGCTCCCACAGGTATTTGATGTCGCCCACCAGGGACGGGTCGCGGTAATCGATCGACGGCCCCGGCGCCATCGGTGCCACGGTACCGCTGCGCGGGTCGCGGTTCCACTGCGGCGGGAAGCCGAGCGGTGCGCCGCGCAACGCGAACACGTCCCAGCGCCCGGCCAGCAGCGCATCGGCCGCCGCGCACAGTGCCGCCGCGTCGATACCCGCCGGCGCCGCGGCCGCGGCGTCCAGGCCTTGCGCGCTGCGCGCCGCCGCCCCGGCCGGCGCCCTGGCCAGGAAAGCGGCCCCAAAGCGTTGCAGTGAAGGGGCCGGCGGATGGCTGGCGAGGCCGAGCCCGAACCCGGCGGCTTGGCGGCGCGCCAGCTGGCGCACCCGCCATGCCACCTCGGCCGGCCCCATCAGCTTCAAGCGGTTGATTTTCCAGGCCAGTGCAGTCATTGCGGCATAAACCCCAGTTCACGATACAGCCGCTCAATGCGCGGCAACACGGCGTCGCTGCTGAAAGTGCTTTCCACCTTGCGCCGCCCCGCTTCCCCCATGCGCCGCGCCAGCGCTTGGTCGTCCAGCAATTGCGCCAGGCGCGCCGCCAGCGCATCGACGTCGCCGGGCGGCACCAGGAAGCCTTCCACCCCGTCCGCCACCGCTTCGGGAATCCCGCCCACCGCGGTCGCCAGCACCGGCAGCCCGGCCGCCATGGCTTCCAGCACGCTCATGGGCAACCCTTCAATGTAAGACGGCAAGGCGAACAGCTGCGCCAGCGCCAGCTGCCGCTGCTTGCCTTCCCCGCTCACCCAGCCGAGCAGCTGGACTTGGCTGGCGATCCCCAGTTGCGCGGCCTGCGCCCGCACCGCGTCGAGGTCGCCGTCGCCGGCCAGGCGCAGTTCCAGCCCGTCCACCCGCGGCGCCACCCGTGCCGCCGCCTGCAGCAGGTCGAAGCTGCCCTTTTGCCGCCCCAGCCGGCCCAGCGACAGCACAGCGCCGCGGCGGCGCGCATCCCAGGTGCTTTCCGGCGGCAGCAGTACCGGGTTGTACAGGCAGACCACCTGCGGGTTGCTGCACATCGACCCCACCCACTGCCGCCAGCCTTCCGACAGCACCACGATGCGCGCGCAACGGTCGAAGATGAAGCGTACGAAGCGCTGCCGCAGGGGCCCGCATTCCTCGCCGTAAAAGCGCGCGAAACCGCCGCCATGCAGGTGCAGGATGGCGGGGATCCGGCACAGCATGGCCAGCAGGAAGAAGCCGGATTTGCGCCAGAAGCTGGCGCGCGAGGCCAGGTGCACATGCAGCAGCCCCACCCGGCCCCGCAGCAGCATGCCGGCGAAAGCGGCGTAGGCGCGCAGCATGGCGCCCAGCTTGCGCCAGCGGCTGCCGTCGCAATGCGTGGCCAGGTAACGCACGCCGTAGCGCTGCAGCAGCCCGGCCTCCTGGTACACGCGCACCACGGCCGCGATGCCGCCCATCGTTTCCAATCCCGTACCGAGCATGACGATGGATTTCACGTGCGCCGCCCATCCTGCCATTCGTTGACGATCCAGCGGAACTTGCCCGCCGCCGTATCGGGCAATTCATCGCGCAGCACGATCGTCAGCCGCACGGTGGGGTCGACCATGGTGCGGATATTCTGGATCAGCAGCTCCTCGTCGGCCTGCGAATAGCCCACGTCCGGCACGATGCGCAACTCCCAATGCGCCGGCCCCACCTGCGCCACCTGCGACTTGCGCAGGTTTTTGGCGTATTTGAAGGCAAAAGTCATCACCGAGGGGCTGATTTCCGAACCATCGCCGCCGGTGACGCGGTCCTCCAGCTTGCCCAGCACCGGCGCGATCAGGGGGAAGGTCCGGCCGCAAGGGCAGCGCCCCGGCAGCACGCTGCTACGGTCGCTCAAACGGTAGCGCACCAGCGGCATCGCCAGGTTGTGCAGCGTGGTGCCCACGATCTGGCCGTCGACGAACTCCACGTACGAATAATCCGTGTTCAGGTGCATGGCGCCATGCTCGCACTGGGTGGCGAATGCCACCCGCTCGGCGTTGCCGTACATGTCCATGATCTTGCCCGCCAGGCGCTCCCGGATCAGTGCCTGCTGGTGCTCGTACAGCGGTTCCGAACCGGTGAACAGGAAAGGGATGCGCAGCGCCGTGCCGCGCCGCTCCAGGTACTGCGCCAGCGTATAGGCCGCCGAAGGATAGGCCTGCATCATGAAGGGCGAGAACTGGCGCAGCTTGTCGATGATGGCGTCGACGCAATGGTCGGTCAGGTGGCGCGACGACAGCACCAGCTGGCGGTTGTAACGGTTCTCGAACCAGTACGGCGGTTCGCGGCGCTCGATCGGCGTCACCAGGTCGCCGCGCAGCGTGGCGCGCGGCATGCCGTCCGTGTAGCCGGACCAGCGCCAGTGCCGCTTGATGAAGGCTTGCTCCATCTGCACCGAGCGCAGGCTGCGGAAGATCGTCAGCGGGGCGCCGGTGGAACCGCTGGTCTTGCCCACCGCATGCCACGGCCGCTTCACGCCGCCATTGGGATACAGCAGCTGCGGGTTGGCCACCAGGGTCGGCTTGTCGACGATGGGGAACATCTCGCGCAGCACCTGGCGCGCTTCGGCCGGCGCAAAGTCGCGCGGCAGATGCGAGTAATACGGCAGCTGCGTGACCGCCGCCTGCAGGCTGCGGTGCAGCAGGCGGTCGACCAGCGCCTGCTGCGCCGCCTCGTCCATCGTCTCGTGCGCGCGCAGCCGCTCCACCAGCCGGCGGCACAGCACATTGTCGCGCACCAGCGCCCGGCCGCCATACCGGAATTCCTGGCGCAGTTCATTGAACATCGAGCACCCTCCTGTACCGTGCCGCCACCGCTGCGCCCAGCACGCGGTAGCTGCGTTCCGCTTCGATGAAGGCCGGGCCGGCAGCCGCCCGCGCGCGCGCCGCGTCCGGGTCGCGCAGGATGGCCAGCAGCGCCTCGGCCATCGCCTGCGGCGTGCTGGCCGCCAGCCAGCCGGCACCGCTGGCGGCCAGCACGGCCGCCTGGTCCGGCGTGTCGTTGCCGACGCATGGCATGCCCAGCGCCAGGTATTCCAGCAGCTTGGTGGGCGAACTGACGTCGTACAGCGCGCCGCGCGGCACGTACGACACCGCCGCCTGCGCCCCCAGCAAATATTCCCAGGCTTGCGCCGCCGGCAGCCAGCCCGTCACCTGCACCGCCTCGCTTAGGCCGCGCGCCGCGGCCGCCTGCAGCAATTGCGCCACGTCGCCCGGCTGCGGCGCGCCGCCGATCAGCAGCAGGCTGGCCTCGGCCTGCTCGCGCCGCACCAGCTGCAAGGCGTCAAGCAATTCCTCCAGCCGGCGCGCGCGGTCCAGCGTGCCGAGGTAGGCGATCACCGGCCGGCCTTCCCAGCCCGGCCAGACCCGTCCCTGCAGCGGATGCGCCACGCTTTCCATGTCCACCCCCATCGGCACCGCGCTCACGCGTGGCGGCGGCACGCCTTGCGCATGCATATGGCGCGCCATCGCTTCGCTCTGCACGAACACGTGGTCGGCGCGCGGCAGCAGCACGCGGTACAGCAGCCAGCGTTCCGCCAAGCCTTTCAGCAGGACCAGCCGCGCCCGCAGGCCGCCCGGCTGGGCGCGCGCGCGTTCGATGCGCCCTTCGCTCATCAGGTAAGACACCCAGTACACCATCGGCAAGCCTTTGCAGCGCGCCACCGCCAGCGCCAGCAAGCCGATCGACACCATGTCGCGCACCTGGATCGCGTCGCAATTGCTGCGCCTGGCCGCCAGCAAGGCGCGCAGGCACAGCAGCAGGAACGAGAGTTCAGCCTTCCAGCGCGCGCCCACGCTGGCGCGCCGCGCCGAAGCGAAACCCTGGCTTTGCGGCGGCGCAGCGCTGCCCTTGCCCACCACATGGCATTGCACGCCATGGCGCGGCAAGTACTTGCCGAACAGGGTCGCCACGTCGGCCCGGAACGTGGGCAGCGGTTCCGGCACCAACTGCAGGATGCGGAGCGGGCGCGCCATGGCTCATCCCATCAGGAACTGCTCGATATCGGCGCCCGGCGCGCCGCGCTGCGCCAGCCGCGCCGCCGCCTGCCGCACGCGCCGCGCCAATTCCTCGCGCCAGGCCGGCTGCCGCAAGGCCCCGGCCAGCGCCTCGCGCATCGCCTGCACGTCGCCGTGCGGCACGAAGCCCGGGTAATCGGCGCCCAGGTAATCTTCGATCGCTTCGTGGCGCGTGGCCACCAGCGGCTTGCCATGCCGCAGTACGCGCAGCAGCACGCTCTGCCCGCACGCTTCGCCGCTGCCGCGCAGCGGCATCGCCACCACGCTGCTGCGCGCCAGCAAGCCTTCGAACTCGTCTTCCGGCAAGTCGCGCAGCACGCGCGTGCTGGGGCAGGATGGCGCACGCATGCGGTTGCGCCCGGAGGCCACGATCACCAGCGGCGCCGCCAGCGGCTCGGCCGCCTCCAGCAGCAAATCGTAGTCGCGGTTGGAAAAGCCGCCGGCGAAAATGCCGCCATCGCCGTCCTGCGGGTCGGCGCGGCCGCCCAATTCCTGGCGCCACAGATGGCAATGCACGTCGCGCGGGTCGATGCCGACGCCTTCGACCAGGTTGCGCGCCTCGCCCGGCGAAAACGCGATGAAACCCAGGCCCGGCACGCGCAGCAGCCGCAGCAGGCGGTCGGCAATGCGCCGCGCGCGCTGGCCGTGCACGAAGCAGGCCATCACCAGCAGGCGCTGCGGGCGCGGCAGCAACCCGGCCTTGACCAGGGCCAGCACCGGCAAGGCTTGCCAGCCCACCGCCAGCACCCGGTCTTCGCGCCGCCACAGGCCGAACACGCGCAGCAGCCGCGGCGACAGCATCGCCAGCACGATGGCGGCCTTGCCGCGCATGCCCGGCGCCTCCGGTCCGATGACGGTGACGCGCGCGCCGCGCGTGCCCAGGTAATCGGCCACGTCGCGGTAAATGCCCGCTTGCGACAACAGCACATGGATCATGCACGCCTCCCTTCCGCCACCACCTCGCGCAGGATCTGCAGGTACTGGCGGCTGACCACATCGGCCGTGTGCTCGGAGGCGTAGCGCAGCGCGCCGCCGTCCTGCAACGCGCCGTAATAGTCGGGATCCTGGTACAGCCGGTTGATGGTGGACAGCATGCCCGGCAAGGTTTGCGGCATCATCCCGGTCCAGCCGGGCACGATGCCGAAGGTCGATTGCGGGCACAGCACCGGCGTGCGGGTCGACCACGCATCGCACAGGAAGCCCCAGCCGGAATAGCTTTCCGTGTAGGCGAACCAGGCGCTGGACAAGCGCTCCAGCGCTTCCAGGCGCGTCATCCCTTCCTGGTACTCGATGCGCTCGCCGAAGCGCTGCCGCAGCCGCTCCACCACGTGGCGGTATGGGCCGCGCCCGATCACGGTGAAGCGCCGCACCGGCGTATGTTCCAGGATGGCCGGCACGGTTTCCAGCCAGCGCTCGCAATTCTTGTGGCGGATCAGCGAACCGACGTAAATCATCTGGTCCGGCTGGCGTTCGCGCGCCGGCCGCCATTCGGCCGGGCGTTGCGCGCAATGCGAGGCGTAGAAGATGCGCCGCCCGCGCATGCCCAATGCCGACAGGTGCGGCAAGTCGATCGGGTCGTTGCTCATCATCGCATCGACCTGGCCGCACACCTGCCACCAGCGCAGCCGCCCGGCCACGCGGCCGATGGCGGGCACCCCGGCGTAATAGCGGCGCCGCAGCAGCTGCAGCGGGTCCACGGTCTCGACGCGCAGCAGGGCCGGCACCGGAAAATCGGGACGCAGCAGCGCCAGCAGCGGCAAGCTGTGGAAGGAATTGACCAGCAGCACGTCGGGCCGGAAATCCGCGGCGATGGCGCGCACCTGCGGCAGGAATTCTTCGGCGCGCTGTCCCAGCGCATGCAGGTCGGGGAAGATGCGGTGGATCGGCACGCCCTGGAAGTCTTCGAATTCGGCCCCCAGCTGCGTGCTTTTCAGCGCCGACACGCGCGACGTGACCACCTGCACCGCGACGCCGCTGGCAACCAGCGGCGGCAGCACGTGGGCCACTTCGTCGAAGGCCGGATTCAAGCCGGGGTAGATGGCAAGCACTCTCATATCGCTTCTTTCAGCCATTGGCGTCCCAGGACACGGTTGATGAGTTTGCGGTCCATGACATCGAACACACCCAACAATAGCAAGGCTGCCGCGAACACGGCGCACAGCAGCAGCGTGCCCACCAGCGCCGCCGGCGTGCCCTGCGCCGGCACCAGCCAGGGCACGGCCAGCGCGGCCGCCAGCGCCGCCGCCAGCGCCGGCAGCGCGCGCCCCCACCAGCGCAAGCCCAGCG
Organism: uncultured Oxalobacteraceae bacterium; assembly: GCA_965650885.1. GTDB lineage: Bacteria > Pseudomonadota > Gammaproteobacteria > Burkholderiales > Burkholderiaceae_D > Rugamonas. The sequence goes on along the minus strand of CBFGQI010000006.1, from coordinate 9,634 downwards.
GCCAGGCGAAACCGCGCCGCGCCATCGCCAGCACCATCACACCGTTCACCACCAGTTCATTGCCCAGCAGCGCCGCCGGCACCAGCCACAGGCCCAGCAGCGGTGCGCCCTGCCAGGCCAGCAGCGGCAGCACCAGCAGCGACAGCAGCGAGGCCAGCGCCCACAAGCCCATCAAGCCGATGGCATTGCACACCACGTTGAGGATCAGGCGGTGCAGGCGCAGCACCAACCAGCCGCACAGCACGGCGAACAGCGCATGGTACTCGGCGAAGCGGCCACCGCTGGCCAGGCGCAGCACCAGGTCGCCGTACACGATGGCCACCGCCAGCACCGGCAGCAAGCTCAGGGCGCACACCTTGAACACGAAATGCGCCCAGCGCTGCAGCTCGCCGTAGTCGCGGTTGCCGGCGTAGGCGCCCAGCATGCGCGCCCGCACCACCGAGAAGACGACCATGCCGGGCAGGTAGTTGCGGATGATATCGGTCAGGCGCAGCGCAAATCCCAGGCCCGCCAGCGTGGCCGGCGCCTGGCTGCGCGCCAGCAGCAGGATCAGGCAGGACGGGGAATACAGGTATTCGACGATGCCGCTGGCATAGTTGTGCAAGGCCACCGCGCGCAGTTGCGCCGGGCGCGGCGCTTGCCAGCCAGGCGCCGCCTCGGCCGGCTGCTGGCGCAGCGCGGCCACGAAACAGGCCGCCGCCAGCAGCAGCGCGCCGGCGCTGGCGGCCAGTTCGGCCTGCAGCAGTGTGGCCGCGCCGGCGCCGCTGCCGACCGCCACCAGGACCGCCAACAGGATCGCGCCGCGCAGCACGGTGACGGCCTGCATGCGGCTTTGCAGGGCCAGCGCCTCCAGCGTATTGTCGCGCAGCACGCGCATGCCGCCTTCCACCACCAGCAGCCCGGCCAGCGGCAGCGCCAGCGCAGCGGGCAGGCTGGCCGGGCGCAAGCTGGGCAGCGCCAGCCAGGCCGCGGCCAGGGCGGCCAGCAGCAGCACGCGGCAGCCGGCCACGCCGCCGACCAGGCGCGCCAGGCTGCGGCGCCCGCCATGCAAGCGGTATTCGGGCAGGAAACGCAGCAAGATCCAGTCCAGGCCGAAGCTCGACAGGCCAAGCGCCAGTTCGACCAGGGCCATCGCCACCACATAATGGCCGAATTCGGCGGGCGGCAGCAGCCGTGCCGACAGCCCCAGCACGCAGGCAGTCAGCACGGCGGTGGGCACCTTGCCCACCAGGAAAGCGACGAGGTTGCGCCGCGTTTGGGGACCGGAATAAGGTGCGCTCATGGCATGGCCGGTCCCCCGCTTCGCTTAGGGCAGCGGCAAGGTGATCGTTTGCGCGCCCACCTTCAGCGTACGGCTGGTGGTGCCGGTGGTCAGCGTGACCACCGGCTTCTTGCAGCCCACGTCGAGCAGCACCAGGAATTCCCCTTTGGTCGATGCCGCGCGCGTGAACGCCGCATGGTCTTCGATGCCGGTGCGCGGCGCCGGGCCGGTACGCTTGACCAGGGTGGTGCCCGGCGTGATCGAGCGCACGCACAGCGAGCGGTCGCCATTGACGATGGTGGCGCTGCCGTCGCTGTTGGCGGCGATGTTCACCATCGCATGGAAGTTCCACTCCCAGGCCCGCGGGTAGGCCGAGGTCAGCGTATCCATCACCACCGCCGCATCCTGGCTGCGCAAGTACCAGACCTTGCGCCGGTTCAGCGACAGCGCGCCTTCGAAAGCCGGCGTGGCATCGCCCTCCACGTAATCCATGGCGGCCGTGGTGGAGAAGCCGGTGATCTTGCCGTTGCGGCCCAGGTTGGCCGTGTTGCCGTCAATGCGCTGGCCCACGCCATTGTCGTAGGTCACCGCATTGTGCGACTTGGTGGCGCGGTACCAGCTGCCCCACAGCGGCGAGCCGTACCAGTCATAGTAGCCGGCCTCGATCAGCAAGCGCTTGTTGCCGCTGTTGAGCACGATGGAATTCTGGTCGCCGTGGCTGTGGTTGTACGACCCGTAGGGGCTGGACTTGAAATACAGCGAGGTGCGGCCCATGTCGGCCAGCGAGCTGTGCATGGCAGCCCAGCCAATGCTCGGGTAGAACGCGGCATTGGGCGGCGGCGCGGCCGTGCTGACCGTGTTGACCGGCAGCGGCGACGGTGCCTGCAGCTGGGTCAAGGGATCCTCGACCCCCGTCATGCCGTTGAAATACCACTTGGCCGCCGGGGTATTGAAGCGCGACGCGAAAGCTTTCAGCAGGTAGGTGTTGGGCGCATCCTCATGGCCGTCGCCGAACACATGGGTCGGCGCGCCGGGCGGGACGAAGTGGGCCATGAAGCGCAGGAAGCCGTCCGACCAGGGCTTGCGGTAAATCGACACGCCGAGCGCCTGGCTCAGCGGATCCCAGATCTGCACCGAGAAATCGGCCGCGGCCTGGCCGTAGGCGGTGCCGTTGGCATAGCCGCCTTCCGGACCGCTCCAGGTGTACACCTGGTGCACATAGGTGCGGACCGCGAAATCGAACCAGGTTTGCGCCGCCGCCACATCGCCCAGGTTCAAGGCCGCGATCAGCGACAGGTAGCCCAGCGTATTGCCGCCGTGTGAATCGTAGGGATACTGGTCCATGCGGCCATTACTGCCGGACAAGTCGTTGTAAATGGCGGTGGTGCGGGTGGCGATATTGGCTTGCCAGCGCGCGCGCCGCGTCCCGTCCATCGTGGTGTACAGCATGTCCATCGCTTTCGACAGCGAGAGGGCAATGGCGCGCGTCGCCTGGTCCTGGTTGGCGTAGCTGGTCGGCCCGGTCGGGCTCAGCGCGGCCAGCTCATCGCCCCGCTTCAGCGCTTCGGCCAGGTAGGTGGGCGCCTTGGCGTCGCCCACCTTCAGGCGGTACAGCAGCGCAGCCGCTTCCAGCTGGTGGCACGTCTTGTTGACACGGTTGCGGATGTCCGAGTTCTGGGCGCTCAAGGCCGTGGTCATGGTGCCGGTGTAGGCCAGCGGCCAGTCGGTGTCCTTGACGGCCGCCATGGCCAGGCGCGACTCGACGATTTCAGTCAGGCGCCGCACCTGGTTGCCGCGCTCGGTGATCATGGCCGAGGTCCATTTGTTATAGGGCAGGAAATTGGCGGGCAGCATGCGCGCGCGCGGGCGCGCCAGCACATTGGTGCGCAAGGTGGCGTTGTCGGGCACCTGGAACTTGAGCGAGGTGCTGTCGATGGTGAAGCTGCGCACCGAAGACCAATCCTTGGCCACCGCTTCCGCCAGCGGCACCACGGCCGCCACCGCGGCCGCCTCGATCTGCGCCGCATTGGCGCCGGCCGCCTTGTATTTGGCGCGGGCCGCCGCCTCGGCATCGTTCATGGCTTGGGTGCGCGTGAATGGCGCGACTTTCCAGGTGTAGATGCCGGCCGCGGTGAAGGCGTGGGTCGGCAGCAGCCAGTTGCGCGGCACCACTTCCTTGATCGGGTAGGCGGTGCCCGGCGGCTGGATGATCACCAGGTACCAGGTGCTGGCGGTGGCGATCGGGTAGCGCGACCAGGTAAACCCGGGCGGGTTTTGCGGTTGCAGCTGCATTTTGTCCGGTGCCGGCCGGATCGCCTCGAGCATGCTTGATGTGGCCCAGTCGGCATGGCTGGCGGTGGTGAAGGTGGCAAGCGCTGCCAGCACCGCCGGGCGCAGGAGGCCAGATTTAACGAATTTCATGTGATACTCTCCAGACAATTTCGTTTGCTAATCAATAAGTTAAGCAAGTTTTTCTTAGTCTTTTCAGGAAAGTCTACATCACGGATTTAACAAATTCGTTTCCAAGAGGAACAAAATTTTGTAACAGCTTCGGCACAATCGATGCACAAGTCACGTCGCCCGGGCCGCCGGCGCGGCGAATCGGCATAGCTGGACCACGGTGCCCAGACACATCATCAGGAGGAGCTGGGCCGTCGGTTCGTCCATCAAGGCACGGTTGTACACCAGCATCAGCAGCCACAGCGGCATGGCAGCCAGACAAGTGTCCACCAGCGCGCGCTGCCCAGGCGTTCCCCGCCCTTCGCGCAGGAAGCGGCGGGCCGCCAACAATGTCAACGCTAGCATGGAAGCGTAAGCGCAGGCGCCCAGTACGCCCACGTCCCATAGCAGCACCGCCAGCGCGGTGGCGTCCAGGTGCAAGGGCATGTAGCGCTTGGCCACCTGCCCTGCGCCCAGCAGTCCGGACGGCTTGCTGGTGCCCGGGCCATAGCCCACCAGGCGGTGCGGCACGGTGGCCAGCGGATCGCGCCACCAGATCGCCAGCGAGGCGGCGCGGCTCACTTCGCCCGTGCGGTAATTGATGTTGTTGGGGTCGAAGAAATAGCCGCCGCTGCGGTCCAGCCGTTCTTCCAGCGTGTGCGCGGCCTGCACGTCCTTGCGCCAGTACAGGTTTTCATAGACCACATAGGTGGTGCCGACGAAGGCCGCCAACAGCAGGCCGAAACCGAGGAAGGCGGTCACGCTGCGCAGGATGCGCCGGCGCAGCACCCAGCCGAGGATGACGGGCAGCCAGATGAAGGCGGCCTTCACCTCGCCCAGCAGGATGATGGCGAAGCCGACCAGCAGCAGCCCCAGCAAGGCTTTGCCCGACATCAGGCCGGCCTGCCAGCGCGCCGCCGCATAGCCCATCGCCAGCACGGTGAAGAACACCAGGAAGGCGCTGTTGCCGCCCCAGCCGGGCGTGCCGCCGAAGGTGCCGACGATGGAATCGAAGCCGGTGACGGTGGCCACGAACAGGTGCTGGTACAGCACCACCGGCAACTGCAGCAGCACCACCCAGAACATCAGGCGCCAGCTGGTCTCCAGGTGCTGCTCCTTCCAGCGGAACCAGTACAGCGCGAACAGCACCGAAAACATGGGCAGCATGGCCTTGATCGACGCGAAAATCTGCCCTTTGGGAATGCGGTTGAACACCAGGCTGATGGCGAAGGCGGCCACGAACAGCAGCGACGCGATGGCCACGCTGGAGCCGTCGCCCTGCTGCATGCGCAAGCTCTCGCGCTTGTGCACCACCATGTCGAGCAGGGCGCGGCAAAAGAACAGGATGGCCAGGCCGAAGGCCAGCCAGGCGGCCGGCCGCAGGCGCAGGAAGTACACCGCGGAGCCCTGCAGCACGAAAGTCATGACGAACAGGCACCAGAACATGCCGTGCAGCGGCAGCACGAATACCAGCAGCACCGACAGCACGGCCGTGCCGACGATGGCCACCAGCGGCGGCGAGTCGAGCCCGCCCACCATGCCGACGAAGACCGCCAGCAGCAGGAAGGGAAGCAGCAGCAGCAGCGGCAAGCCGCGCGCCGGCCGGAGCGGTGCCCGCGTGGCGCCGCCGGCGCCAAAGGCGCCGCTGTGCAGGTCCGCCAGGCTGGCGCCGGCAGCGCCATGACGTCGGAACAATGGCATCGCTGGCCTCCCCTATTCGTCGAACACGCCGACCAGCCGCTGTCGCGCCGGCGCGTCGAGCGCCGCCAGCAGCGCGCGCACGAACTCGTCATGCAGCGCGTAGGCGGCAGCGGCCTCGCCGCTGATGCTCGATACCCGCACCAGCATGCCGTCAGGCACGGTCCCGCTCAAACCGTAGCGCAATTCCTGCAGGCGCTGCTCGAGGCCCGGCATGGTGGCCTTGCGCCCCACCGTGATCCAGTAAGTGATCGGTTCCTGGCGCCCCCCGGCGGCGGCGAACAGGCGTTTCACCGGCAGCACGCCCAGCCCGGTGTCCAGGCTGCCCTTCCGCCCATCGCGCACGGTGAAGCCTTGCGCCGTATAGCACACTTCCGGCTTGTGCACGCCCATATTGTCGCCCTGGTCGCCGCCGTAGGCGATCGACAGCATGATGCGTTCCCCGGCCCGGTTCACATAGGTGCGGCCCAGGGTCTGGTTGTAGATCTTGTCCAGCTTGGCCTGCGTGGCGGGATCCACTTGCAGCGGCATCACGCGGGTGTCGACCTGCCACTCGCCGAAGCTGCGCGGCACCATGTGCTCCAGGCTGAAGCGCCCTTGCGCGTCGGCCATGCGCGCGGTCGGCGTCAGCACGCGCGTCATGGCGGCCGACGACACCATCAGCGCGGCCAGCGCCAGGCTCACCATCATCGATTTCTTCATGAATTCCGCCATCGGACAAACCATTGCAGGAAGGCGTCCACGCCGATGATCAGCAGCAGCGCCGTGATGAACAGCACGATGCCGGCAAAGCCGTGCAGGAAGCCCTGCCCTGCCGCATCGCCCAGGTAGTAGGTCACCAGCGACAGCGTGATCACGCGGATCACGTTGGCGGTGAAGGAGATCGGGATGATCAGGAGCGCCAGCGCCACGTTGCGGAAAGCCGAGGAATGGCGCACCACGTTCAGGTAGAACAGCCCGAGCGCTTCCAGCGTCAGCAGGGTTTGCAGGCCGGCGCAGGCATCGGCCACCAGCAGCTGGTACTGCCCCACCTGCAGGATCACGCCGCTGCGCGCGATCGGGTAGCCGGCGGCGAACAGCAGGTGCTCGGTGGCCCAGGAGACCGCCATCTTCATCGGCATGGTCAGCATCCCGACCAGGGGGCCGGGCAGCGGCACCATGAAGGCCATGAAGAAGAAGGCAAACCATTGCACGCGCAGCGCGCCGCGCCCGCATTTGAGCATCAGCACCGCCGCCAGCAGCAGGATGAAGGAGGCGATCTCGAAAGCGATGATGCCCTGCGAGCGCCCCAGGATGTAAGCCAGCAGGCCGGCCGCCAGCACCGCCCACCCCGCGGCCACCGGCCGGCCGTCGGCGCGCGCCAGCATGGCCGGCCATTGGCGCACCATCAGCCACAGCGCCAGCAGCAGGATGATGGGGCCATGCGCCTGCTCTTCGGTGGTCCACAGCCCCGTGAACAGGCCGGCGAAGGTCGGCACGTACAGCACCAGCATGCCCAGCAGCACGGGCAGCCAGTCGGGCAGCGCGGCAAGCAGCGCAGCGCGCAGCGCCGGCGGCGGGCGGATGGCCAGGCCCGGGTCCATGTCAGAACTCCAGCAGCACCGATCCCACCACTTCCGCCCCGGCGTGGCGCACCTGCTCGCCCAGCGCCGCCACGTCGTACAGCGAGCTGGCATGCTTGTGCACCACCAGCAGCACGCCATGCGCGCGCGCCATCACCGGCAATGAGTCGTGGGCCGTCAGCACGTCCGAAGTGTCGTACAGCACGATGTCGTGCAGCGCTTCCAGCTGGGCATTCAGGCCGGTGAACGCCTTGCGCGCCAGCAGTTCGGCCGGGTTGGGCGGCAGCGTGCCGGCCCCCAGCACCGCCAGCGACTCGAAGGCGTCGATGCGCGTCACCGCCGACATGGTGGCCCGGCCGGCCAGCATGTCCGACAGGCCGGTCTTGCCCTGCAGGTTGAAGATCTCGTGCTGCGACGGCTGGCGCAGGTTGGCGTCGACCAGCAGCGTGTTCTGCCCGAGCTGGGAAAACACCACGGCCAGGTTGGCGGCGAACAGGCTGGTGCCGGAGCCCGGCTCGGCGCCGACGATGGCCAGCGCCTTGTGGCCGCGCGCAAACCAGCGCAGCATCAGCTGGCCACGCACCGCGCGCAGCATTTCCACCTGGCGGCTGAAGGGGTCGTAGGCCGCCACCAGGCGCGCCGAAAACAGCTTCTCCCCGGACGGGATGTAGGGATAGTCGAATTGCCGCGCCAGCGCCTGCTGCACGTCGGCGGCGCTGACCATGCCCAGCGCTTGCGCCGCCTCGCCGAAGCGGATGCCGGTTTCTTCCTGCATGCGCAGCACGGCCGCGGTGTTCTCCGGCGTCAGCTTGCCGGCTTCCTGCAGCAAGGCGCCGATGGTGGCGTCGCCCACGCCGGGCGGCGCGGCGGGATGGAAATGCAAAGGGCTGTTCATGAGCTCCTCCAATAGTTGGCTCATCCAGGGCTCAGGTCAGCCGCAGCTGGCGCGGCGCCTGCAGGCGCGGCAGCCCAAAGCGGCGCTGGCGCGGCGGGTTCCAGTCGATGGTGGCCAGCACGGGAATGTGCGCCACTTCGGCCAGGTCGGACTCCGACCGCACGCGGCGATCGAACATTTCGGACAGCATGGCAATGCCGATGCCCAGCATCGCCCCCAGCAGCAGCGACAACACCGTGTTCAGCACCACGCGCGGGCCGGACGGCTCGATCGGCGCCACCGCCGGGTTCAGCACCGACACGTCGGACTGGTCGGAGCCGCCCTCGATGCGGGTTTGCGAATAGCGCTGCGAGGCATTGTCGAAGGCGCGCTGGGCGCTCTCGACATCCTTGTTCAGCACATTCATCTCATCGCGCTGGCGGTTCAACTGCAGCACCTTGGCCTTCTGCTCGGCCAGCGCCGTGCGCAAGGCCGCTTCGCGCTGGGCGAACACATTGGCATTGTTGCTGACCGAACTGGTGACCAGGGCGGTCTGTTCGCTCAAGCCGGCGCGCAGGCGTGCCACCTCGGCCGAGGCGCTGCGGTATTGCGGATGGTTGCGGCCCAGGCGCTGTCCCAGCTCGGCCAGCTTGGATTCCTGCTGCGCCAGGTTGACGCGCAAGTTCTGCACCACCGGGCTCGAGGTCACGTCCGGCGACGCGCTGCCGAAGCCGCGCGCCACGGCTTGCCGCGAATTGGCTTCCATCGATTGCGACTGCGCCGCCACCAGCTGCGCCGACAGGTCGTTCAAGCGCATTGACTCGACGTCGAGGCGGTTGTCCACGCTGACGATGCCATGCTCCTGCTGGTACTTGGAGAGCTTGGCTTGCGCCGCCTCCACGTTATCGCGCAGCACCTTCAGCTGCGAGTTGAAATAGGTGGTGGCCTTCTTCATCGGTTCCACCTTGAGCTGCACATTGATTTTCTGGTATTCCTCGGTGAAGGCATTGGCCACGGCCGCCGCAAACTGCGGGTCGGAGGCCTTGAAGGTCACGTTCAGCACCGACGATTCGCGCGCCGGCACGATGTCCAGCTTTTTCTGCAGCAGCTCGGCCAGCCAGTCGCGCACCGAGCCCTTGCCGCCGGTCGATTCGTTGAACTGGGCCACCACGGCCGGGCTGTCGGCCAGCTTCAGCTGGTCCACCACGCGCAACGCGACATTCTTGCTGCTGATGATGTCGATCTGCGTCGCCATATAGCCGGGCATCAGCTGGCCCGGCAAGGCCAGGCCGGTCAGCGGGTCGACGCCCTTGTAATTCATCACCAGCGAACTGGTCGCCTCATACGTCTTGGGCAGCAGCAGGCTGACGACGAGGGTGGCCGCCACCGTGACCAGCAGGGTCAGCAACACGATCTTCTTGCGTGCCTGGAGGATCAGCAGGAACTGGGCGAAATTCATGACACCTCCTTAGAACCAGCTTTCCTTGATGAAGATGACGTCGTCCACCTGCACCACGTCTTCGTTCTTGGCGCTGACCACATGCATCTGGCCGTCGCCGTTGCGGCGCTTGATCTGGATGCCGCGTTCCGTGCCGCGCGGGGTCAGGCCGCCGCCTACGGCCAGGGCCTGGCTCACCGTCATGGCACGCTCCAGCCGGAACGCGCCGGGCCGCTGCACTTCGCCATAGATGTAGAAGCGCGGCGAGCGTTCGGCATAGATCACATCGTTGGGCGCCAGTTCGATCTCCTTGTCCAGCGTGCCGTTGCGCACCATGTCGACCACGTCGATCACGGTCTTGG